>DAIBTC010000013.1 GCA_027415345.1 Nitrospirota bacterium | reverse complement strand
CCCTTCAAGGAGCAGATCCCCAGGGAGTCCTTCCACCGGGGAGACCGAGTCAAGGCCCTTCTTCTCGACATCAGAACGACAACACGCGGTCCCCAGTTGATCCTTTCGCGCACCCATCCGGATTTTCTGGCCCGACTTTTTGAAAAGGAAGTCCCTGAAATCAGCGAAGGAATCATTGAAATAAAGGGCGTGGTCCGAGATCCGGGAGAAAGGGCCAAGGTTGCGGTCCTGTCCAGAGATCCCAATGTCGATCCTGTCGGTTCATGTGTCGGAGTCAAGGGTTCCCGTGTCCAGGCGATTGTTCGGGAAATTCATGGGGAAAAGATCGACATAATTGACTGGAGTCCTGATCCGGGGACATTCATCGCCCGGGCACTTTCGCCCGCCAAGGTCCTCCGGGTTGCGACAAGGGATGGGGAGTTCGAAAAGGTGGCCACGGTTGTTGTTGCCAACCAGCAACTTTCCCTGGCCATAGGACGCAGGGGGCAGAATGTTCGCCTTGCAGCCAAGCTGACCGGCTGGAAAATCGATATCTTCAGCGAGCAGCAGTATGAGGCCGACCGGATCTCCCGGTCAGCCGAGGCTGGACATGAGGGCGAGCCAAGTATTGCTCCGGAAGGTCCCTCGATCATTCTTCTCGAAGACCTTCCAGGAATGGGAGGAAACATGGCCGATGCCCTGAAGGCTGCGGGCTTCGATACCGTCGAAAAGGTGGCCAATGCCAATGCCGAGGATATCGCAAAACTCCCGAAATTCGGCCCAAAAACTGCGGCCAAGCTGATCGAAACTGCAAGAGATTTCATGGGTTATCCGAAGACATCCGGATCTGCTCCGGAGTCGGATTCGGGATCGTTATAACGATAGAGGGGGACGGTTCTTTGAAGGTTTATGAATTGGCTCGCGAACTGAAAATGGAAAGCAAATCCCTGCTTGCCAAACTTAAACTGTGGGGAATTCATGCTCCCTCCCACATGGCGACACTTGATGAAAGAACCGTCACGATCGTCCGACAAAAGATAAAGAAGGGTGACGAGGCTCCGGAAGCCCCCAAAAAACCGATTCTCATCAAGAAAAAGGCCACCCCCCAGGTGACGGAGGGCCAGCCTGTCCAGCTTGAGGCCTCCCTTTCTGAGGAGCCCTTATCGTCCGAGCCTAGGGTGACCGCTCCTGTCCATGAGCCTGCGGTTTTAGAACCATCTTCCCCTGCCGTCGAAAGTTCTCAGCCTCCTTCGACTCATATCAACAATATTCTTCCGCGTATTCCCGTCGAGGGGTGGACCCAAGAGACCATGCCGTCCCGACTGGCGGAGAAGCCTTCTTCTACATCCCCCTCTGTCTCCCCTGCCAAGGAGACCGCCGAAAAGGGAGGTCTTCGGGAAAAAGGGGTGGCGGGGGACAAGCGGGGAAAGCCCGCCAAGGCTGTCAAGGAAAAAAACCAGAAGCTTGACCGGCTCCATATGTTGAGAGAAGAGGATTTTGTCGACCTCGAGGAGACCACGGAGAAGGAGGCGGCGTCCGGTAAAACACCGGCCCCTTCGCAGACGGTCCACCGCGTTGTGGCTCCAGGTGCTCCCCCGGAGGCTCCTGCTGTTCCCCGGGCGCCCTTCCCCAGGCCTGCCTTCAAAAAACCGCCGGCATTCAAGAAAAAGATGAAAAGTGCAGGCGATTCCAGAAACCTTTCACCCGCAATTGACGGGACCAAGGCCCGGAAGAAATCGATTCGCATCGAAGCCGGAACGAGTGTCAAGGAATTTGCAGACCGCCTGGGGGTCAAGGTCCAGGATGTGATCATGCGCCTAATGTCCATGGGGGTCATGGCCACCATTACAGAACCTGTCGATCCGGAGGCGGCGATGCTCGTTGCCGAACAGTTGGGGATCGCAGTCGAGATCCAGCAGGAAGAGCCGGAAGAAGCCATCCTCGGGGAGACGGAAGACTCTGAGGAGGATCTCCTGCCACGGCCACCCGTTGTAACGATCATGGGCCACACGGACCATGGAAAGACATCCCTTCTTGATGCTATCCGGAAGAGCAAGGTCGCAGAGGGGGAGGCGGGAGGAATTACCCAGCATATCGGGGCCTATACTGTCTCGATCAACGGACGGGATATCACTTTTCTTGACACTCCAGGCCATGAGGCCTTTACGGCGATGCGGGCCCGGGGCGCCAAGGCCACGGATGTCGTTGTTCTGGTCGTTGCGGCTGATGATGGGGTCATGCCCCAGACAATCGAGGCGATAAATCATGCCCGGGCCGCCGAGGTTCCGATCGTTGTGGCCATAAACAAGATTGACAAGCCGGAGGCCAATCCAGACCGGGTCAAGCAGGCCCTTTCCGAGTATGGGCTCACCCCCGAAGAGTGGGGTGGAACCACTATTTTCTGTCCCGTTTCAGCCAAGAAGAGGATTGGTCTGGATCTTTTGCTGGAGATGATCCTTCTCCAGGCGGATGTTCTGGATCTCAAGGCCAATCCGAACCGGCGCGCCAGGGGCCTCGTGATCGAATCCCGTCTGGACAAGGGACGGGGCATTGTGGCTTCAGTCCTTGTCCAGAAAGGGACATTGAAGGTTGGAAACTTTCTAGTGCTGGGAGCCCAGGTCGGGCGGGTCCGGAGCCTTACGGATCCGTTCGGACATCGTGTTACTGAGGTGACTCCTTCCCATTCGGCCGAGGTCGTAGGTCTTGACGGGATGCCCCAACCCGGAGATGTCTTCATTGCAGTCGAGGATGAAAAGCTTGGTCGCCAGGTGGCCATGGCCCGCCAGGCCCGACAACGCGCAGCCCAGCTTCTCCAGAACAAAAAGGTGACCCTTGAGGATCTTTATACCCAGATCGAGGAAGGGATTATCAAGGATCTGAACCTGATCCTGAAGGTCGATGTCCAGGGATCGATCGAGCCCATACGTCAGGCTATCGGGAAGCTCGAGAACAAGAAAGTTCGGGTCCGTTTTATCCATGAGGGAGTCGGAGGAATTCGCGAAACCGACGTCCTGTTGGCCCAGGCCTCCAATGCGATTATCCTTGGCTTCAATGTGCGTCCGGAACCCAAAGCCCTGGCGCTGGCTGAACGCGAAAAGGTGGAAATGAAATTCTACTCGGTCATTTATGATGCCGTGGAGGATATCCGTAAGGCGATGGAGGGCATGCTGTCGCCCACGATTCGCGAAAGGTTCATCGGGCGTGCCGAAGTTCGTCAAGTTTATAACATTACCCGTGTTGGTACAGTCGCCGGATGTTATGTCTCGGAAGGAATCATGCAGCGGACGGGAACTGTGGTCAAGCTCATCCGGGATGGGTCTGTCGTCTTCGAGGGCAAGATGGAGGCCCTGAAGCGCTTCAAGGATGATGTTCGCGAAGTGGCGGCGGGCTACGAATGCGGAATTTCCATTGAAAACTTTAGGGATATCAAAGTCGGAGACTTGATCGAGTGCTTCGTCCAGGAAAAGATCGCAGGAAAGCTTGAGCCGGTCTCTTCATGACGGGGACTCTTCCAAGCGTTCCCGGATTGATCATCTGATTCTGGTCCTTCATTTTCCTGCCGTCCATTCCCTGAAGGAAAAGAGACAGATCTTGTCGGGCTTGCTTGCAAAAATCCGGGACCGGTTTCCGGTTTCCGTAGCGGAGACGGGATACCAGGATCTCTGGCAGCGGGCATTGGTGGAGGTCGTCATGATATCCTCCGATCCACGCCTTTCTGATCGCATCTTTGAAAAGATCAGAGGACTGGTTATATCCTTTCCCGAAATCGTTCTTCTCGATTCGCATCGTGAGTCCCTGTGAAGAAAAATCCCGGCTTCCGAAGGGCTGACAGGGTCTCCGCAGAAATTCATGAAGTCCTGGCAATGGTTCTGTCCCGTTATTCTCGCGAACCTCTTTTGTCCAGGGCAACCATTACCCGGGTGACTCTTTCCGGGGATCTGCGCAATGCGTACGTTTATTATCGTCTTTATCCGGGAGAGGATCCGGCCCTTTGCCAGGAGGCCTTTGAGCGCCACCGTGGAGGGCTCAGAAAAGAGCTGGCGAGCCGGATCAGGATCAAGTACATTCCCGCCCTGACTTTCCTCCTTGATGCTGGAGAAACTGACCTCGAGAGGATCGAAAGATTGCTGGCCAATCAGAATGCAGAGGATGACGAGGAGTGATCTTATTTGAAGAACCGGAGGCATCGATGGTCTCCGGAGTCCTGCTAGTTGACAAGCCTGTGGGTCCGACCTCCCATGATATTGTCCATGGGTTGCGGAAAAAGACTGGTATTGACCGGATCGGACATGGAGGGACCCTCGACCCCATGGCCTCAGGGCTGTTGCCACTTTTCCTGGGTGATGCGACGAAGATGTCAGGATTTGTTCAAACCCATGACAAATCCTACGAATTTGACATCACCCTCGGGATCTCGACGGATACAGACGACAGCCAGGGGGAGGTCCTTTCGAGGAAACCTCTTCCGGAAGACCTTTCGGATGAAGTTCTCCGGAATGTGTTGTCAGGGTTTTTGGGGGAACATATGCAGGAACCCCCCATGTTTTCTGCTGTCAAGCAAAAGGGCGTTCCCCTTTACAAGCTGGCCCGCAAGGGGATTACTGTCGAACGAACCCCCCGGCCCGTCACGATATATTCTCTCGAACTCATCGCCAAAACTGACGGGGTCATTTCCCTTCTGGTCCATTGCTCGAAGGGGACCTATGTCCGGGTTCTGGCCCGTCAGATCGGCGAGGCCCTGGGATGTGGAGGGCATGTAAGCCGGCTTCGCCGGATCTCCATCGGTCCCTTTTCCGTGAGGGAGGCTGTTGGTCTCGATGTCATCGAATCCTCATGGAGCGGGGAGGATCTTGAGTCAGCTCTGATCGGCCCCGAGAGGGTCTTTTGCGACCTTCCCTCGCTTGAGCTCCTCCCCCATGTCCCTCCGGCCTTGCAAAAGGGGACACTGATCCCCGGAGTCTGGATTTCCCGCCGGGAAGGATTGTTTCACGCGAAGGATACGATTAGAATAATGGGGAAAGGCGGGAAGATTCTGGGATTGGCCCAGGCCCTTCTTGGTTCCGAGGAGACCGATCAATTCCCGGGTGGGGTTCCTGTATCAAGGTTAGTCCTTGTTTTCCGGACGAAGATCCCTTCCGACCGGGGTGTTTCATTCCTGTCAAAGGGATCTGTGGCGGTTTTTTAAACAATGAAAACGGTTAAAAGGGAGTTCAAGGCATGGCATTGAGCAAGGAAAAGAAACAAGAAGTCATCAATTCCTACAAGATTTCCAGCAACGATACCGGATCTGTCGAGGTTCAGGTGGCCATTTTGACCGAGAGGATCAACCAGCTGGGAGAACATTTCAAGAAGTTCCCCAAGGATGTCCATTCACGTCGCGGTCTTCTTCTTATGGTGAGCCGGAGGCGCCGTCATCTCAAGTATCTTCAGACAACAAATCCTGCCAAGTACCAGGAAATCATCGGACGACTAGGATTGCGGCGCTAGCTCGAAAAACGGGTTTCAGAAGGGCGTTGAACCGACTTCATCGGAATTCCATAGGTGGGTAAAAGTCGTTTTTGCGGCCGGCTGAAACCCGTAAATTATTGATTCCATTTGTCCGGTAACCGGAAAGGACTATCCGAAGAATGAAACCAGAGACTGTAGAAGTGATCGTTGGCGGAAAGTCCGTCAGGATCGAAACAGGCCGCATGGCACGTCAGGCCGACGGAGCCGTTGTCCTGTGGATTGAAGGGACAGTGATCATCGCGACCGCCGTGGCCTCGAAAACCATCAAGCCGGGAACGGATTTTCTCCCTTTGACGGTAGATTATCAGGAACGTGCCTATGCGGCAGGGAAGATTCCTGGAGGATTTTTCAAGAGGGAAGGGAAGCCTTCTGAAAGGGAAATCCTGAACAGCCGCCTGGTAGATCGTCCGATTCGCCCCTTGTTCCCGGAAGGGTTTTATTACGATACCCAGGTGATCGCTTCGGTCGTTTCGGCGGACAGAAGCGGTGTGATCGACGTGATGGCCGTTGTCGCCGCGTCGGCAGCCCTCACGATATCCGACATCCCCTTTCATGATCCTTTGGGAGCTGTTAGGGTTGGGTACATCGATGGAAATTTTGTCATCAACCCGGATCTGGAGGCTCAGGAAAAGTCCATCATCGACTTGGTTGTGGCCGGGACCGCCGACGCCATCATGATGGTCGAAGGAAAGGCCTCCGAGGTTTCGGAGGAGCTTTTCCTCGAGGCCATCCGTACCGCCCACAATGCCTGCCAGCCTATCATTGCCGCTCAGGTCGAGCTTCAGAAAAAGGTCGGCAAGGCCAAGCGCCAACTTCCCCCCGTCCCGGTCCGTCCCGAACTGATGGACCGGATCCGGTCGGGAGCCAAGGATTCCCTGACCGAAATTCTTGTCATGTCCGACAAGAAGTCACGTGAGGACAGGACCACGGAAATCCGCAATGCCCTCTGCAAAGAGCTCTTCCCGGAGGGTTTCAAGGATTCCCAGGAGGAAAAGGAATTCTCCACCGGATTCCATGATCTCGAACGGGAGCTCCTTCGCGCCATGGTCCTTGACCGGGGGATTCGGGCCGATGGACGAAAGACCACGGAAATCCGTCCGATCACCATCGAAGTGGGCATTCTTCCCCGAACCCATGGGTCGGCCCTCTTTACCCGCGGTGAGACACAGAGCCTTTCCGTCGCCACTTTGGGAACCTCTGATGACGAACAGAGGATCGACGCCCTGGAGGGGGAATCCACAAAACGCTTCATGCTGCACTACAATTTCCCTGCCTTTTCCGTGGGGGAGGTCAAGCCGATGCGCGGTCCCGGCCGAAGGGAAATCGGCCACGGAAATTTGGCGGAACGGGCTCTTCTTCCGGTCCTTCCCTCCAAGGAGGCCTTTCCCTATTCCATCCGGTTGGTCTCGGACATTCTCGAGTCCAACGGTTCGACCTCCATGGCAACGGTCTGCGGAGGAACCCTGGCCATGATGGATGCGGGCATCCCGATCAAGGCCCCTGTTGCAGGAATTGCCATGGGGCTGATCAAGGAAGGGGAGCGCGTCGCCATTCTTTCAGATATCCTGGGCATCGAGGATCACCTGGGAGACATGGATTTCAAGGTGACCGGAACCGATGCCGGCGTCACTGCAGTCCAGATGGACATAAAGATCAAGGGGATCACCCTTGAAATCATGAAAAAAGCCCTTGACCAAGCCAGGGAAGGCCGTATCCATATCATGGGTAAAATGAAGGCCTCTCTGCCATCCGTGCGCGAAACCATGTCTCCGTATGCCCCCCGGATTCTGACCATTCAGGTAAAACAGGACAAGATCCGGGAAGTGATCGGTCCTGGAGGGAAAATGATCCGGAGCATTACGGAAAAGACCGGAGTCAAGATCGATATCGAGGATTCAGGGCTCATTCGGGTTGCCTCGGCCGACGAGGAGGCTGCAAGAAAGGCCATCGAAATGATCAACCAGATTGTCGCCGAAGCGGAAGTCGGGAAGATCTACCTCGGGAAGGTCAAGACCGTAGCGGATTATGGGGCCTTTGTGGAGATCATGCCGGGAACGACGGGTTTGTGTCATGTCTCCCAGCTTGAACCGCGCCGGGTCGAAAAGGTCACAGACGTCGTCAACGAAGGGGACGAGATTCTGGTCAAGGTTCTCGAGGTGGACCGCCAGGGCAAGATACGCCTGTCCCGCAAGGAAGCCATTGCCGAAGAGGGGGATGCCAGAGAGCATCGAGCCGCTGCCAAGGCCTGATTGTTTCCCTTCGAGAAAATTTTCGTCTGTTTTGAATTCAGATCCGGTCTAAGAAAAGACTTCTTGTTTTTTGAAAGTTCCTTTGCCATAATGTCCGGGTCTGAATTCTGATAGGTAAGGATCGCCTTTTTACCCCCCTTCCGGCTCTGTATCCAGAGTTTTCGGGAAGGGGAATTCCTCTCCCGGGCCTTTCGGGGGAAGGTGTGACATTCAAAAGGAGGAGATGCCGATGGATGTGAACAAGGGTATTGCCGGTCTGGTGGTTGTTGCGATCATCATGGCCGTCGTCTGGGGTGGGCTTGCAGCGTATGTGGGCGTCAACCCATTCTTCCTTCCGACCGGGGCGCACTAGGTTCCGACGGGTCGATTCGCCCACCGGTCTGACCGGTGATTTTTCTTTGCATTTATTCTATTCTTCTTTTGCAGGGGGTGCCGTCCACAAGCCGGCGCCCTTTCTGTAATGGATGTCCCTTCGGGGACCCTGTGGTCCCTTCCCTCTCTTTAAAATAATATGGGTTGCTCCGTCCCAATAACGATTTGTGATTGTCCCTCCCGGGTCTTGTCGTCTCCCCTTATCGCAGGGAGAAACAAAAATTCCGGATTATTTTGGGGTGGAGTCTTCAGAAGAAAGAATCGACGTGCCCTATATCAAACAAGTTCTGACAAACGGTCTGACCGTGTACTGTGATCCTCTCGCGACATCCCGATCGGTCGCCATCGGAGTGTGGGTCCGGGCAGGGTCGCGTTTTGAAACGGCGGATGAGGCCGGAATGACACATTTCCTTGAACACATGTGTTTCAAGGGGACGCCATCGCGTTCTGCCCAGCAGATTGCCAACGAGATGGATCATCTCGGAGGAGAGATGAATGCCTTCACCTCCCAGGAGATGACCTGCTTTTATGCCCATGTCCTCTCTGAAAATGCCGTCCATGCGGCCGAACTCCTGGGTGACCTGCTGACACGGTCTGTCTTTGATCCTCTGGAGCTCTCCCGGGAAAAGGGGGTGGTGATAGAGGAAATAGCCGAATCCCAGGACGACCCGGAGGACCTGGTCACCCAGCAGCTCTACGAGGTCCATTTCGGAAACCATCCCCTGGCCCTGCCCATTCTGGGGACTGAGGCGTCCGTCATGAAATTTGAGAGAGGGGATGTCCTTAGTTATTTTCGCAAGAATTACCATCGGGACGGGATGTTCCTGACGATCTCGGGCCGATTCCAATGGCCATTGCTTCGGGAGGGTCTTGAAAAGGCCTTTGCCGACATCCCACCGGGAAATAATGGCTGGACTCCCCCGTCTTCCCAGAATTTCAAACCCGCATTCCAGCGCCGGGAAACCCCAAGGGACCTGGAGCAGGTTCACGTGGCCCTCGGGATCTCCGGGTTGCCGGTGGCCCACAAGGACCAGACGGCCCTTCGCCTTCTGAACCTCCACCTGGGAGGGGGAATGAGCTCCCGCCTTTTCCAGGAGGTCAGAGAAAAACGCGGCCTGGCCTATTCGATTTACTCCACAAGCCAGTCTTTCGTGGACGGAGGGATCGTCCGGATCGCCGCCTCCACCCGGCCTTCGAAAAAGCAGGAACTCCTCTCCATCCTCGAAGAGGAGATTGCCCGGCTCAAGAAGGTTCCCCTGGCCAAAGACGAGCTTGTCCGGGCCAAAAACCAGCTCAAAAGCTCCCTCCTGATCGGCCTTGAATCGATTCTGACCCGGATGAACAAGATGGGGCGTGATATTTTTTACTGGGGAGAGGAACTCGAAACCGAGACCCTGGAACGATGGATTGACGAGGCCACCCCCGAAGACCTTTTGAGGGTGGCCTCGAACCAGGACTGGACCTCCCGGCACTCCCTCAGCGTTCTTGGCCCGGAAAGGGAATAGTCATGCCGCTACCCGGTATGCCCGTTCGTCTGGGAGTCAATATCGATCATGTGGCCACTCTCAGACAGGCTCGGGGGGAGTTCGATCCTGACCCCCTGGCTGCGGCTTATCTGGCGAGACTGGCGGGTGCCGACCAGATTGTCCTCCATGTCCGTGAGGATCGTCGCCATGCAAATGAAAATGATCTCAGGCGTCTCAGGGAGACCGCATCCCTTCCGGTCAACCTGGAAATGGCTCTCACCCAAGAGATGTCAGAGCTGGCCTTCGCCCTCGTCCCGGATCGTGTGACGCTGGTCCCCGAAAAACGAAACGAGAGGACCACCGAAGGAGGTCTGGTGCTGACTTCCGATTATCTCCGGGCCCTGGATTCCTTTGCGGGGCGATGTGCGGACCTGGGGATCCGGGTCAGCCTCTTCATGGATCCCGACCCGGAGATGCTGGGAAAAATTCCCAGTTCCTCCGTGGACCAGGTCGAGCTCCATACGGGTCCTTTTGCCCGGGCCTTTGGCTCATCAAGGGAGAAAGAGGAGTTTGCGCGTCTGACCCTTTCTGCGACCCAGGTCGCCCGGCACGGGCTTGTCGTGGCGGCTGGCCATGGTCTGACCGTTTATAATCTCCCCCGGATCCTCGAGATTCCAGGGCTGGCCGAGGTCAATATCGGCCACAGCATCATTTCCCGGGCCGTCCTTTTCGGTCTCCGCGAGGCCGTTTCGGAGGTGCGAACCCTTCTGCTTAACTCCCGGGGAGGAAGGGCGTCATGATTTGCGGAATCGGAGTGGATCTGGTTATGGTTTCCCGAATCAACGGGGCCATGAATCGCTTCGGGGAGAGGTTCGCGTCACGGATCTACACCCCGGAAGAACGCCGTCAGTCAGGGGGAAAGGCGATCTTTCTGGCTGGACGATTTGCGGTCAAGGAAGCGCTCCTCAAGGCTCTCGGCACCGGGATGGCCGGAGGGGTCAGATGGAATGAGATCGAGACATTGGCCCGGGAGTCGGGGGCCCCGGAGGTGACCTGTTCCGGAATGGTCGAGCATCTCCTGGGCCTTCGGGGGATCAAGAGGGTCTGGGCCTCCCTGAGCCATGAAAAGGACCACGTGGTGGCGGTCGTCGTTCTGGAGGGACCTGGGCCGTGAGGGTCATGACACCCCAGGAGATGCGGGAGACGGATGGTCGAGCTGTCCGCGAGTTCGGGATTTCGGAAGAGATCCTGATGGAGAGGGCCGGCATGGCGGTCTCCGAAGTCTGCCGAAAAATCCTGGGAAAGAGGCCCCTCCGTCCCGGACGTCGTTCCGTCCTTGCCGTGGCCGGGGGAGGGCACAACGGGGCCGACAGTCTCGTTTGCCTCCGGGATCTGGTGAGCCTGGGGTTTTCGGGAGAGGCCCTTGTGACCGAGGAAGACCCCGGTCGTCGAAGTGCCGCGCTGCTTCGCGAGATCGAGCGTCTCCGGGCCTTGGGGGTTCCCGTCGTCTTTCCGGGAGAGGGGAGTGTCCGCCATCGCATCTCCCACGCCGGGCTGATTGTGGACGGCATCCTGGGGACCGGATTCCATGGGGAGCTGCCGGAGTCTCTGGTTCGCCTTGTGGAGTCGATGAACCAGGCGGCCTCCTCGGGCGTTCCCGTTGTGAGCGTCGATATCCCCTCCGGAGTCGACGGACGCACGGGTTCTGTCGGCCGGACGGCTGTCCAGGCCACCGCGACGGTGACCTTCGGAGCTCCGAAGTGGGGTCTCCTTGTCGATCCCGGAACCCGGTATGCGGGGACAATCCTTCTGTCCCGGATCGGATTCCCCCCGGCCCTTCTCGAGGGGGGGCCGGCGTCCTGTCTGACTGTTCGCGAAGCGGTGGCCCTTCTTCCTCCCCGTTTTCCAAAGATCCACAAGGGACAGGCCGGCCATGTCCTGATCGCAGGAGGGAGCCCCGGAAAGGCGGGAGCCGTCCTCCTTTCCGCCAGGGGATCTCTCAGGATGGGGGCGGGCCTGGCGACGGTTTTATGGGACAGGAGGCTCTCCGACTACGCTTCTTCTCTTCCCGAAGTGATGGGACGGTTTTTTGACCCCTCCTCCCCTTCCTCCGGAGAGATTCGCCAGTCGTTTGAGGGCATAGATGCCATCGGGTGCGGGCCTGGTCTTCCAAACGATGCGGGAGGACAGATGTTGCTGGAAACGGTCCTTTCGGACTTTTCCGGGCCCGTTGTGGCTGATGCGGGAACCTTCAGCATCCTTGCCGGACATCCGGAACAGGTTGCAAAGCTTCGGAAGGGAAAACCCCTGGTCATGACGCCCCATCCGGGTGAACTGGCCCGTTTTCTGGGAGTCGAGACACAAAGGGTCCTGGAGAATCCCCTCGAGCTGGCCCGGGAAGGGGCCCGGAAAGCGGGAGGGGTGCTTCTCCTCAAGGGAGCCCGGACCATCGTTGTCGATCCCGCAGGCCTACAGTATGTCAATGTGACGGGAGATCCGATCATGGCGGGAGCCGGGATGGGGGATGTCCTGACCGGAATGATCGCGGCCCTTCTCGCCCAGAAAATGGAACCCTTTCAGGCGGCCTGTCTGGCTTGTTTCCTGCATGGGGCAGCGGGGGAGAGTCTCGGTCAGGAAGCCTCCCGGGGCCTCCTTGCCTCCGAGCTTGCCGACACCCTTCCGGCCCTGATCTCGGACCTGGAACGGGAGCGCTTCTTCGAAGAGGAGGGGGCCCTCACGACACTTTGGCCGATCCTCAATTCCGGGAAAGGATTCCGATGACCGACAAAACGGGAAACAAGGTTCTTGAGGGAAGGGAGGGTCTGGCCGTCTACCTGCGCTACCTGGGGGAGACTGTTCCGGATCTTTTTCTGGCGGGATCTCCCCCGGAGGAGCGGATTGGCGGTCCGGAAAATGAGAACCGTCCGGGTTTGGAGGGGGGATCTTCCGAGGACAGGGAGATTGACCTTGCCGCTCTTCGGGAGAAGGCCCGGACCTGTACCCTTTGCTCCCTTTCTTCCACGCGGACGAACGTCGTTTTCGGAGAAGGCAACCCCGATGCGGCCCTGATGTTCGTCGGAGAAGGGCCGGGAGCCGACGAGGACGCCACAGGCCGCCCCTTCGTCGGTCGGGCGGGGGAGCTTCTGACAAAGATGATCGGGGCCATGGGGTATGCCCGCACCGATGTCTATATCGCCAATATCGTCAAATGCCGTCCTCCCGGAAATCGTGTCCCCGAAGAAAACGAACGCCAATCCTGTCTTCCTTTCCTGCAACAGCAGATTTCCCTCGTCTCCCCCCAGGCGATCGTGCTCCTGGGCCAGACAGCCGCCGCATCCCTCCTGGGCCAGGCAGTCGGAATCTCGAAACTTCGGGGGAAGGAAGCCCGTCTCTCCCGATTCCCCGGCATCAGGGTCATGCCTACCTACCATCCGGCCTACCTTCTCCGGAACCCGTCGGCCAAGGCGGAGGTCTGGGAGGACCTGAAGAAGGTCATGGCCTGGCTCGGGAAGGAGCGCTCATGAGACTTCTTCTCGCCCTCATTCTGGTCGTTGCGGGGTGGCTTTTCATGGTTGAAAATGACCAGGAGCATATCACCATCACCCTTCCGGGCTCGGGGCAGATAGGCCCCTTCTCTGTCGGTGTCGTGGTTCTGGGGGCCGTCCTCCTGGGTATCCTGCTGAGCCTCCTCGGGGGCTTTCTCCTGAAGGTGACAGCGAAGTTTAAAAGGGCCAGGACTCCCCAGGAGGGAGGGCCTCCCGGATCCTCCCCACCCCATGTGCCCCACTGAGAGCCCGTCTTCCGCCGGGGACCAGGAGCCGGACAATTCCTCCTTTTCTTCCCACGTCTACCCCGAGACCCCCCTCTTCCGGCAGTACCGGGAGCTAAGGAAGGAGGCCGGAGAGGCCCTGCTGTTCTTCAGGCTCGGTGACTTCTATGAGCTGTTCGGGGACCAGGCCGAACTGGCCTCCCGGATTCTGGGGGTGACCCTTACAAGCCGGGACAAGAACCGCCCCGATCCTCTTCCCATGTGTGGAATTCCCGCCAAGAGTCTTGATATGTATCTCCCCAAGCTGGTCCATGCCGGCTATGCGGTCGCAATTGCCGAACAGACGACATCGGAGGCTGATCCGTCGGGCCTCTTTCCGCGCAAGATCCTCCGGACAGTCACCCGGTTCACCCTGATGGAGGATCCCTCCCGGGAAGAGGGAGCTCCCCAGAACGGAATCGCCGTCCTGAAAAGGGGAGCGGAATGGGGGGCGGCCTCGCTTGATCTGACGAGCGGCCGGATATCGGTCTGGGCCCCGGAGGCAGGGTCCGACTTCGATGGACTTCGTGACTGGCTGGAGAGAAAGGAGGCCCGGGAGCTCATTCTTGAGTTGGAGTCCTGCCGGGAGCAATTTCCCGGAATCCCTTCCGTGATCTTCGACAAGCCCTGCACGTCAGACTTTTCCGGGTGGCTCCCGCCCGCCTACCGGGTGCCGGATCTTCCCGAGGTCTCCCGCCTGGCCCTGTCTCTCCTTTTCGGATTTCTCGCCACCCATGAACGGACCGTCCTTGCTCACCTTCGCGGGGTTGATCTCGAGGGAGGATCTCCCACCCTTCTGCTGGACCGCTGGACTCTCCGGCATCTCGATGTTCTTCCGGGGGAGAGTCAGGGAGGGGAGGGAGGCAAGGCCTCCTCCCTCGTCTCCCTCCTCGATCGGTGCCGGACTCCCATGGGAAGCCGCATGCTAAGACGGTGGCTCCTCTCTCCCGATGCTGAAAGTGCACCGATAGAGGAAAAACACCGGGTCATCCGGGGATTTTCCTCTCATCCCCGGCTGGCCGACAGGATCGTTCCCCTCCTGCGGGGAGTCGGCGATCAGGAACGGATCCTGGCCAGGCTTGCCATGGGGAATCGTCTTCCCCGGGATCTGACCGAATTCCGGAGATCCTTTCGGAATGCCCTGGAAATTGTGGGGATTCCCGAACTCGTGGATCTTTTTCCCGGATTGGGCAACGAGTTCTCCCTTCTCCGGGAGAAGACGGCCCTCCTGGATCTCCTCGATGGGGCCCTGGTAGATGAGCCCGCCATGATCCTTGGGGAGGGTCCGATCGTCCGGGACAGCTATGACGGTCTCCTGGGGGAATACCGCCGGCGGGAATCGGAGGGAGACCGGGTTCTGTCCGACCTGGAGGAGAGGGAAAGACAACGGACGGGAATCGAAAATCTCAGGATCCGCTACAACCAGGTGGCCGGCTATTATATCGAGGTCTCCCGGGCCCAGTCCCAGAAGATGCCTGACTATTATTTCCGTAAACAGACTCTGACCAACACCGAACGATTCACTCTTTCCGAGCTCATCGAATTCGAGGGGGGACTAAGAGAGGCCCGGGCGCGGGTTTTGGCCAGGGAAGGTGAGATTCTCGAAGACCTCCGCCAAAGGGTCCTGTCTGAACGTGAAGCCATCCATATCCTGACGGATTTTGTCTCCCGGGTCGATGTTCTCCTGGCCTTCTTCGAAAACGGCCGGATCCACCGGTATGTCCTTCCGGAATTCATCTCCGGTGAGGAGCCGCTCATTGTCAAGAATGGACGCCATCCCATTCTGGAGGGACGGCTGCCCGCCGGGGCCTTCATGCCCAACGATACCGAACTCTCTGACGGAGAGTTCATCGTGCTGACAGGGCCGAACATGGCCGGAAAGTCCACCTACATGCGCCAGATCGCCCTGATTGTCATTATGGCCCAGGCCGGAAGCCCCGTTCCGGCGGATCTGGCCCGGCTTCCCCTGTCCGATCGCGTCATCGCCCGTGTCGGGGCCTCTGACAACATCCTGGAGGGGGCGTCCACCTTCATGGTGGAGATGACCGAAGTGGCAAGGATCCTTTCATCGGCGACCACACGATCCCTGGTCCTTCTCGACGAGGTGGGACGCGGGACGGCCACCTTCGACGGAATGGCGATCGCCTGGGCCGTGAGCGAATTCATTCATGACCGCATCCGGTGCCGCACTCTCTTTGCCACTCACTACCATGAACTCTCGGAGTTGGCCCGAAGCCATCGTCGGGTCAGGAACCAGACCGTCCGCGTAACGATAAGGGAAGGTGTCCTGGTCTTCGAGCACCGGATCACTGATGGCCGGGCCGAACAGTCCTACGGAATCGAGGTGGCGAAGCTTGCGGGCCTTCCGGGTGAGGTGATTGACCGGGCCTCCGAGGTGCTCTCCTTCTGGGAAGCCGGCCAGCCCCGGCGCCTTCTCCAGAAGAACCGGACCCTTCCGCCGGAGAGAGACTTTACCATGCCGCTTTTTTCCTGGAAGACACGCCTTGCAAGAGGGAAGACAGACAATCAGGAGAGTCCTTAAGACCCTCAAAAGGAGAGACGATTAATGGAAATCATGACGGACAACCCGGATAAACTGTTCGGGGAACTTTCGGCGATCCTTCGCCTGGGCCCCCCTTCGGAAGCGCTGAAGGAAGACGACCTGTCGATGTGCCTTTCCGACATCCTGGACATCCTTGCGGAGGAGCGGGAGCTGGGGGTGCTGGCCGATCTCCCGGAAATGACCCCGGAATGGTCTCTCTTTATCCGGAACTATCTCGAGATCTCCCATGACCGTTTCGATCTCGAATCGGAGGCCGGGGAGGAGGAAGGGCCGGATAGAGAGTCCATGGAACCCGGAGACGCAGTCTTCGGCCTGGGTCTTCTGGTGGACCTCGACCATGCCCTTCCCGAGGCCCTGACACTTGATGCTCTGGCTCCTCTGGCCCAGCTCCTCGAAACGGCCCTTTCCGACAGCACTCATCTGGTCCAGGTCTTCCTTCATCCCCGGGTTTTGTCTTTTGCAGATGTTTATACTTTTTCGTATGATAGCCGACGAGGGTTTGTGGAGGAGCGACTGAACTTCGGCTTTTCGATGGACTCCTCCGGAAGCCTCGACGAAATGCCGGTCATGATGGCCGAGGCCCTGATGGGAGATTGGGACCAGCCGGCCGAGGAGATTCTGGTTTCCTCCGATCCCCTGCTGCGCTCCTTTGGCCCTTCCCGGGAGAAAGGGAGGGGAGCCCTGGTCGGGGTGGTCCGGGTGACGCCCCCCTATGCGGGCGAGTGGGGAGAGATTCTCGACGAGCGTTTTTCGGGGACGATCCAGGAGGAGGTCGGTGAGGCGATTTCCCGGGTCTTCGATCTTTCCGGTCCATTTGAGGGGGAGAGAGAGCCGGAGGAGGGAGGGCATGTCTCCCTGGTTCCCTGGTCCCTGCTTCTTCCCATGGCGGCCACGATCGAGCTGGGGGCTTCCCTTGCCAAAAGCCTGGAGGAGGAAACGATCCATCCCGAACGGGTTTCCATGACCCCGGTCTGGCGGGACCGGGTTCTCTGGATCGAGGTCGAGGGGCGATCTCCCGGGAACAAGCCGTCCCGGTTTCTGGCTGTGGATGAATATGTGGGGCAATTCATGGAACATTATGTTCCGGGGGTCATGGAGTCGATGATGGGACTTTCGGTCCGCTGGAACAAGAGGAAAGGCGGGGGAAGGTTTCTTTCCCTGGGGGTTGTCTAGGGTCCGTGTCCGGAAAAAAAATTGCGCTCCTTTTTGTTCTTGCCTGGGGAGGGTGGCTCGCATGGAGCCTGTTGGCCCCCCGGGCCTGGGGTCTTGAGGGTCGCCTGGTTCCCGTTTTCTCCCGCTCGTTTTCCGAAGGCCGGATCACCCTGGCTTCCGGGGGAGGTCTTCTCTTCCTCCTTTCCGAAAAGGCCGGGACGGTCTCCCGGGTCGATCCCGGGACCTGGACCCTAACCGTCCGGATTGCGGGGCTCAAGAGCCCGCGGG
Organism: Nitrospirota bacterium; assembly: GCA_027415345.1. Lineage (GTDB taxonomy): Bacteria > Nitrospirota > Leptospirillia > Leptospirillales > Leptospirillaceae > UBA4572. Next base: position 6,303 of record DAIBTC010000013.1, on the reverse strand, counting down.
ACCTGGCGGTCGGCCGTTCTGGAGGACGGCTTCTTGTCGATCTCGAATCGAGCCGTTCCCTCCTGGTCCTTCCCTCCACCGCGGCAGGCCCGCCTCTTCAGCGGACCGTCGGCCTCAATCCAGGCCAGATCCTGGCAGGATCCGACAACCACTACTATCTTGTCGCAAGGGCGGTCCACATTCTGTATGCCCTTGACCCTGACCGTTACCGCCCCCGGGACTGGATCGCCGTCGGAGACGTTTTCCGGAGGGTGACCCCGGACGGAGTTGGCCACCTCTGGCTTCCCTTATTCCGCTCGGAAGGTGTCATGGAGGTGGGAACCCGCCCGTTGGCCGTTCTCCAAACAATCGATCTCGACAGGTGTTCCGGCCCTGTCAGTGTGCTTCCCCTTCCAGCCGGAGGATTCCTGGCGGGCTGTCATGATGCCATTGTCGGCTCGAATGCCCAGGGAGAGGTTCGGAGGCTTCCCTTACAGGGTGCGATGAGCCACGGAGTAAGGGAGCTTCTGCTTTTTCCCGGGGGACGGGAGGCCCTGGCCATTTTTCACCGCTCGAGGATGATGGTTCTTTTCGATGTCCTCTCCATGAAAGAAATTTCCCGTTACAGGCTTCCCTACCGTCCCGCTCGCTTGTATATTTTTCCAAATTGGCCTATTCTTTTCGTGGTGATGAATGATCAAGACCATGAAATGACGCGGCTTTCCGGGTATCGGCTGCCGGATTTCCTTGGTCAGTCGGATACTATTCCAGTCACCAACAATTCAGGGAAGAAAAAATGACCCCACCCGCTTCCGGAATTTTCTCCTCTTCACCCTCCCTTCTTTCAGGACGTCACATTCTTGTCACGGGCGTTGCCAACCGGTGGTCGATTGCCTGGGCCGTTGTCAGGTCGGTCGTCAAAAACGGCGGACGGGTGACCCTCACCTATCTGGGAGAATCCCAGAAATCCGCTATCGAGAAGCTTCTGGAGGAACTTCCGGAGGAGAGCCGTTCGACTCTCCTCCTTCCCCTTGATGTGAAGAACGACCGGGACATTGTGGAGGTGGCGGAAAGGCTTCGCTCGGAAGGCCTCACCCTTGACGGACTTGTCCACAGCATCGCCTTTGCCAAAAGAGAAGAACTGGACGGGGCCTTTCTCGAGACAAGCCGGGACGGATTCCTCCTGGCCCAGGAGATCAGTGCCTATTCCCTGGTGGCCCTTTGCCGGGCCTTTGCTCCGCTCATGGGGGCCGGAAGCTCTGTGGTGGCCATGACATATCTGGGGTCGGAGAGGATCGTGCCCCACTACAATGTCATGGGAGCCGCCAAGGCCGCTCTGGAGGCCTCGGTTCGCTACTTGGCCTATGACCTCGGGTCCATGGGAATCAGGGTCAATGCTGTCAGCGCCGGTCCGATCAAGACGGCCTCCGGCCGGGCCATCAAGGGCTTCTCTGACATGCAGAAGGCGGTGACTGATCGGGCCCCGCTCAAGGGGCAGGAGCTGACCTCGGAGGAGGTGGCGGATGCCACATCAGCCCTTCTCTCTCCGCTCATGCGCGCGGTGACGGGAGAGGTCCTCTTCGTGGACCTGGGCTATCGGCAAATGGGAATGTTTTGACCTGTCGGAAACGGAGGTGATCTAAGGCCCCTGCAAGGCCCCGGGATAATGAACGACGGCGGAGGGGGACCGTCTCCGCCGAGAAAAGGATGAACACCTTATTCGGGAGATTTCCATGGGCGAAGAAGTGACATACAGGGTGGGAATCCCTGTCCTGGGGCTTCGTGGCGAAAACCTCGGACGCCTTGAAAAAGTCCTTTTTACCGAATCCCGTCACCAGGTGACCGGGCTGGTCGTACGCTCTCTTGAATCCCTCCACATTGTTCCACTGGAAAAGGTGACCTCCGTCAGCGGGACAGAAATCCGGACCCAGCTGACCCCAAACGACCTTCATCAATCCCCCATCTTTGATCCGACCCAGTATGAGGAGGTTCCTCCCTGGTTTTTTCCTCCGGGCCACCATATCGAACTGGGGGCCCTTGTAACGATCAAGCCCCTCGATGTCAGGGAGCAGGGCGAGGAGTCGGCCGTCACGCGGAGGGCCTTCATGGGCAAATCGGTCGCTCTCCTGGCTTCGGCCATCGGGATCAGTCTCCTTGTGCCGATCGGGGGATACATCATGGCGGCCGCCACAACGCCCGTGACCGACAACTGGCGCGACCTCGGGGTGAAGCTCCAGGATCTCCCCCTGGACGAACCCGTCCAGAGGTCCTTCCGGGCGGTATCAGTCAGCGGATGGATGCGGGTTCCCGAGGATCGCTCGGTCTGGCTCATCCGACATTCCGGCGCCTCGGATCCCTGGAGCGAACCGGAAGACCAGAAGAAAAATCTCGACTCCCCTCTTGAAGAAGGCCATGCCGATCCCAGACTGACCGTCCTCTCTCCGGTCTGTCCCCATCTGGGATGCGAACCCCAGTGGCACAAGGGGCAAAAGCTCTTTATCTGTCCCTGTCACCATTCCATATACCAGCTGAACGGGAAGGTGATCGGAGGACCGGCTCCCCGACCGATGGATCAGCTTCCGGTCCGGATTTCCCCGGATGGGTCGATTGCGGTCATCTATGAACAGTTTGCCATCGGCATCGCAGCCAAGGTTCGCCTGGCCTGAGGGAAGGAGTGTCGGCAATGGGACAAAAAATAGTGGAATACCTCGATGAACGGGTCCGGATTCGGGCGCTCATGAGTTTTCTCCTGAACGAACCAATGCCTGGAGGGTCCAGATGGGCCTATATTCCAGGCTCCATGGTCCTCTTCGTGCTCATCTTGCAGTTCATCACCGGCATGATGCTGGCCTTCTACTACGGCGGAACCCCGGACCATGCCTGGGACAGCGTCAACTACATCGACCACCTGACCTACAAGGGGGTTCCGGTCGGCCGCCTGATCCGGGGCATCCATTACTGGGGCTCCTCGATCATGGTCATTGCGGTCGGGATCCATCTCCTGCAGGTCTTTCTCTGGGGGGCCTACAAAAGACCCCGGGAGATCATGTGGCTCGTGGGGACGGTCCTGTTGGCCCTGACGATGACGGCCGCCTTCTCGGGATACCTTCTTCCCTGGGATGAACGGGCCTACTGGGGAACGATCGTGGGAACCAATATGATCGGCCTGATCCCCCTGGTCGGGGAGGCCATCAAGGATGCCATCCGGGGAGGGGTGGGTCTGGGGGCCCTGACGCTTTCGCATTTTTTCACCCTGCACACGATGATCCTCCCGACCCTCTTCATTCTCTTCGTCATGCTCCACATGGTCATTTTCCGGCGCGTGGGACCGGCGGGTCCCTTTTCGGGCACTCCAGAACAAAATGAAGCCACGAAGGATACCTTCTATCCCCGCCAGGTCCTGATGGACTCCTTCGGCATGATGGGCGTCTTCATCCTGATCCTGATCCTGGCCATTCTGCGTCCCCCCGGCCTCGAGTCGGTGGCGAACCCCTCGAATGCCGCCTACAACCCGACACCGGCCTGGTATTTTGACTGGATCTTCCAGCTTTTGAAGATGATACGGCCTGAGATCGTGGGTGTGGTGGGTCTCCCCGTCCTGATCGCGGTGGTTCTGGTCCTCCTTCCCTTTCTCGACAAGAAACCCGTTCGCTCTCCCTTCCGGAGACCCTTGTCCGTCCTTTCGACCCTCTTTGTCCTGGTCTCGATGGTGGTCCTCTCCATCATGGCGGAAAACGGGTACAAGAAGCTTGTGGAGGTGGACAGGGCCTCCATGGTCCGGGGCCAGGTCGTCTTCAACCAGTCCGGATGCATCGGGTGCCACACCGTCTTCGGAAAGGGAGGAAAAATCGGTCCGGATCTCTCGGAAGAGGGACTTGTGGGACATTCGGAACACTGGCTTACGGTCCAGTTTGTGAATTCGAAGGCCCATTTCCCGGATTCGATCATGCCGGACTTCACTTACCTGACGAAACAGCAGCAGCATGACCTGGCGATGTACATTTCATCGCTGGGGCGGATGGGATGGCCCGACCCCACCAAGGCCCAATAGCGGCCGGCCAGGGAGACTTACCCGGATCCCTCCCGCCAAGAGGCGGGAGGGTCAGGTTATCGCGGCTTGAGAAGGGAGATGGCGCGCTGCTTTTCGGGGACCCCGACAAAATAGGGCCGGTCGTTGACCAGGGAAGTCGGTACGGACTTGATGTTGTAGCGCTCCGCAAGCTCCTTTCCTCGAGGGCTGTCAATATCGATCTCCTCGTAACTGAAGGGAATCTCCTGTTGCAGTCGTTTCCAGAAACTCTTGGCGGCCGGGCAGGAGGGACACCAGCTCGCATAGACGAGCTTCACTTTGGCCATCATTGGCTCCTTGGATGGAGAGGGATTTTCCGGGACCTTTCTGTCCATTATAATGGTGTTGGAGATCTTTGTTCCAGGATGGGTCATCTGCAGGAAGGACGGAAAAGGGATGGACTACAGGGCAATGGTGTGGGGGGGATTGGGAGGAGCGGCCTTCGGCTTTCTTCTGAGTTCTTTTCTGACCCGGGACGGCTGCGGGGCCGTGGCCTGCCGCATCAACCGGAGTCCGAAGGTGGCCACGGTCTATTACGCGGTGATCGGGGCCTCACTCGGGTTGACCCTTCATGCCTTCTAGTTTCGGGAAAAGGCGCCGGGTGATCGAAGGGCCGCCCGGAGCACCGCCTCCTGTCGGTCCATACAGTCCGGGAATTGAGGCGGGCGGATGGCTCTTCCTGTCCGGCCTGATCGCCCTGGATTCGAAGGGCCTGGTGATTCCGGGGGGAGTGAATGCCGAGGCCAGGCTGATTTTTGAGCGTCTGGGAGTGATGCTTAAAAAGGCCGGATATCATTCTTCCGATGTTGTGAAGCTGACCCTTTATCTTACGGATCTCTCCTTTTTCCAGGTGGTCAACGAGGCCTGTGCCACTTTTTTCCGGGAGCCCTATCCGGCAAGAGTGACCGTTGGTGTGTCGGCACTGCCGAAGGGAGCCAGCCTTGAAGTGGATGTCATAGCCTGGAAGGGAACGGGGGAAGAGGAGAGAGGATAAGGGGAGAAAATCCCTTTCGGTCCTCATATCCAGGGCCGAAAGGGAAATCGTTGGCTATATCGCCTTCTGAACCTTTCCGCTACGGATGCAGCGGGTGCAGACCCGGACCCGCCGTGGCTGTCCTTCGACAAGGGCCCGGACGGTCTGGAGATTGGGCTTGAAAAACCTTTTTGAGACGCGGTGAGAGTGGCTGATCTGGTTCCCGACAACCTTCGTCTTTCCACATACGAAACAGGATGCTGCCATTTTCTGCTCCCCTTAAAAGTCATTAAATTCGAACATTCCGGAATTCTACCTGACTCTGTCGGCACAAATCAACCCGGCCCCGCCCTCCTTATCCGGGGGACTTAAAGAGGCCCGGTGGGAGGGTCAAGCCCCGGGAGTCAGTCGGGTTCCCGGCCTGGAACGCAGCAATGGGGACCGTCTCCCCCCGAAGAAAGGGGAGAGAGGATGTGTCCGGTCTCGGCGGTGGGACGAAAGGTCGTGCATCCCTTGAGCCCCAGGTCGTAGGCGAGATCATAGACCTTCCGGAACTCTTCAAAGCTGATCTTTTCGCGGACATTGATCGTCTTGGAAATGGCGTTGTCCACGTAGGGACGGACGGCGGCCATCATGTCGAGGTGGCTTTGGACCGGGACCTCTTCGGCGGAAACGAAGGCCGGAGGAAGGTCCCGGGGGTCTTTGGCCGTTTTCCGGAAACGCTGGACGGCAGGGTCCTCCAGAAGAAATTCGCGGGGCAGCTCGGACTCCATCGTCATTTCCCTCCGGGCTGAAGCGGAAAAGACCGGTTCGATTCCGCTCGAAACGTTTCCTGCGAGCAGGCTGATCGTTCCGGCCGGAGCGATCGCGATCAGGTGACTGTTCCGGATTCCCCCGGAACGGATCCCCTGGAGGATATCCGGAGGAAGGGTCCGGATGAAACGGCCCTCGGGATATTTCACCGGATCGAAGGAGGGGAAGGGCCCTTTTTCACCGGCGAGGGCGATGGAGGTCCGGTAGGCGGCATGACAGATGGTCCGAAGGACCTCTCCGGTCCAGGTGAGAGAATCCGGGCTCCCGTAGCGCAGCCCCAACATGATCAGGGCATCCCCCAGTCCCGTGACGCCCAGTCCGATCCTCCGTGTGCTCCGTGCCGCCTCGGCCTGGGCCAGGACGGGAAAACGGGAGAGGTCGATCACATTGTCGAGAAGGCGGACCGCTATCTCCGTCGTTCTGACAAGAGCCTCCCCGTCGAGGCGGGAGTGGTCCGAAAAAGGATGGA
>DAIBTC010000139.1 GCA_027415345.1 Nitrospirota bacterium | reverse complement strand
AAGGCCCGGGCGGCCTCTTCGGGAGCTTTCAGGATCCGGTTTCTGTCGAGCATCTGTCTCCTTTGACTGTCGGGGTCCGGAAAGGGGTCCTCGTCCATTTACGCTCTGGGTGGTCCGATCCGTATCCCCTCATTCTATCCGCTTCTGCTTCTGATGGAAAGAGAGATTTCTCAAATGTTTGTCTTTATTTTGTTTTTTATTTTTTAATCATAAAAAATGATCATGACAAAACCCTCCCATGACCCCAGGACCGCAAAGTAATTCCCCTCGCCCCCCCGTGATCTCCGGAACTCCTCTCGGGCCTCCCCGGAAGGACGCAGGGAGCCTCCCAAGGAGAAAAAAGCCGTCGATCCCGATTCTTCGAGAAATTGAGAGGTCCCCCCTTGACCTTTTCCCCCTGCGGGACTAAACTACGAAACCGTTCCTGACCACAATATATAGTGGCTCTCGTTCGCGAACGTACAACATATGCTATCTTTTCGCGATTCATGCCCTCTTCGGCGAAAGAAAAACTCGAGGCTTCGTCACGACTTTCTGTTGCTTCCCCCTCCGGCCCCGGGGTCCGCTTCAAGTGGAACCGGCCCCGAGGCCACCACGCTCTACAAGGAGATCTCCATGGAACCAAAAACCGAACCGATCCTTTCGGCCAACGCCCTCAAGGTCCTTCAAAAGCGCTACCTCGGGAAGGACACCGAAGGCGTTGTCACCGAAACCCCCGAAACAATGTTCCGCCGGGTGGCCACCGCCATCGCCTCGGTCAATGCCAACCCCTCGGAGAGGGAGTTTCTGGCGGAAGAATACTACCGGTTTATCGCCTCTCTGGACTTTCTCCCCAACTCCCCCACCCTGATGAACGCCGGCCGGCCCCTGGGACAGCTCTCGGCGTGCTTTGTGCTTCCGGTGGGTGACTCCATGCCGGAGATCTTCGACACCGTGAAGGCCACTGCCCTCATTCATCAGACGGGGGGAGGAACCGGATTCTCCTTCTCGAGGCTTCGCCACAAGGGAGCGATCGTCCGCTCCACCGGCGGGCAGGCCTCCGGCCCCGTCTCCTTCATGGGGGTCTTCAACGCCTCCACCGGAGCCGTCAGCCAGGGGGGAACACGCAGGGGCGCCAATATGGGAATTCTCCGGGTGGACCATCCGGATGTGCTGGATTTTATCGACTGCAAGCTCGACCAGACCCAGGTGACCAACTTCAATATCTCCGTGGCCATCACCGACGAATTCATGGCCGCGGTGAAAGAGGGACGCGACTACAACCTCCTGGCCCCCCACACCGGAGAGGTCGTGGGAACCCTTTCCGCCCGGATGGTCTTCGACAGGATCGCAAAAAACGCCTGGGCCAACGGCGAACCCGGCCTGTTTTTCATCGATACGGCCAACCGCTACAATCCGACACCCTCCCGATGGACCTACGAGGCGACCAACCCCTGCGGAGAGCAGGTTCTCGGACCCTATGAGTCCTGCAACCTGGGATCGATCAACCTCGAACGCCACACTACGGTGGACACCCGGGGAGAAACCGTCATCGACTGGGACAAGCTCGCCCGCTCGGTCTATCTCGCCGTGCGCTTCCTCGACAATGTGGTCGACGCCAACCGCTTCCCCATCCGGGAGCTCTCGGAAATCAACCAGGGAGCCCGGAGAATCGGGCTGGGAATCATGGGATTTGCCCGCCTTCTCATGCTCCTGGGCATCCCCTACGACTCGGAAGAGGGTCTGGAGGTGGCCGAAAAGGTCATGGGCTTCATTCGGGAGGAGGCCGAGAAGACCTCCCTCGACCTGGCCAAGGTCCACGGGCCCTATCCCTTCTTCGAGGGGATCGGCTCCCCCAAGAGAAACAGCCACCTTCTGACAATCGCTCCCACCGGGACGATCAGCATGATCGCCGACACCTCCTCGGGATGCGAGCCGGAGTTTTCCATCATCTGGTACAAGAATGTCATGGACGGAACCCATCTTCCCTACACCCTCGAGATGTTCGAGCGGGTTGCCAGGAAAGAAGGCTTCTGGAGCGACGAGCTGCCTGCGCTGATCGTCGAAAACCACGGGTCCTGCCGCGGACTCTCCCAGGTTCCAGAGAAGTGGCAGAAGACATTCGCCACCGCCCACGATATCGCGCCGGAGTGGCATGTAAGGATGCAGGCCGCCTTCCAGAAGCACATCGATGCGGCCGTCTCCAAGACGATCAACATGCCGGAGACCGCCTCCATCGGCGATGTCGAGAATGCCTACATGCTGGCCTATCAGCTGGGCTGCAAGGGAATCACCGTCTACCGCGACGGAAGCCGGTCCAATCAGGTGCTGAACCTCGGAAGCGGGAAAAAGGGCGGACAGGCCCTTCCGGGATGGGGACAGCGCCATTCCCCGGGCGATCTCTCCCGGGGCGTTCGGGTCAAGATCACCGGAAAATCCGGAAAGTCCTACGTCCATCTTTACTTCGACGAAGAGAAGCGCCCCATCGAAATCTTCGTGACCCCGGCCGCCGACCACCGGGAGCGGGAATCGGCCATCCTCTTTGGCCGGCTGGGATCCCTGGCCCTCCAGTTCGGCGCTCCCATCGAGGAGGTCGTCGGTCAGTTCATCAAGAGCCACGAAGAGGCCGGAAAGCTGGGCTCCGATCCCTACGCCATCGCCAAGGCCATCGGGACCATTCTCTCGAAGGAGGGGTTGACCGGGGAGTCCGGCATGGTGATCGAGGTGGCCTGTCCCACCTGTGGAGGCCAGGTCGCCTTCCTGGAGGGATGCCTCAAGTGCATGGGCTCGAAGAAGACCGGCGGAAGCTGCGGCTGGAGCCAGTGCTAAGCCAAGCAATAATGTAAGTCTTTGCTAAACCCGTTCTTTATCTCAAAAAAGAACATCGGGATTTATCGCCGTGATCGGGAGGCCGGAATGAAGAAAACCGGCCTCTCCTTCATTATCAACACCGCCCGATTCCTCCTCTTCCCCAAGTGCGATCAGAACCAAAGACCTCGCCTCCCCGTCTCCTCTCCTCCTCGAAGCCTTCGTCTGGTGAGACCGGATCGAGGGTACCTGCTATAGTGACACCCACTGGATCCACTCTCTCGCACGGGATACGGACTCAAAAAAGTCCGATTACCATTGACTCAATCAGCGACCCCGTGACCATGCTCAAATGCAGGCGATTGGCTCCCCAATGACATGTCGGTCTTGTCGACGACATTTCCTCTCACTCTACTCAGGGTGAACCCCCTATACAACATATCTTGACCTCAGACTTTTCCCCTCCACCTACACTCTTTCAATCCCCCCGGTCCGGGGTGAATCGCTCAGGAACCTCTGAACCCTCCCTCTATGTTCAGCGATGCCCAGTGATTAGAGGAGTCAACCGAAACCATTGAAGAAAAGCTATATTTTAAATTTTTAATTCATGCCCCGACCGTGCCCGGGTCCCCCCAAAGGGTTGGGCCACTAAAATGGCAGTTAATGAGAATTTTTCTCTTTTATTGACAATCCAAGTCGAATTCCTGAAGAATATGGCTTTGGTGGTTGTTTGGGCACCTTTCCTGGATCGGTTCGATACTGTTTCCGGAAAGGATCGGGGGCTCAGGAATGGCAGGCAGAGAGAGGGGGAAAGATGATCGTCCGTGTCTCGGTCGAAAACTGGATGTCCTTCCGGGAGCGGATCGACCTTTCCATGGTCGCAACCCGGGAGCGCCAGCACGGAGAGAGGGTTCCCAGGCTCGAAAACTACAGGACGCGTGTGCTTCCGGTGGCGGCCCTCTATGGGGGGAACGCCTCCGGCAAGACAAACCTCTTCAGGGCTCTGGACTTCGCCCGCTCCCTGGTGGTCGAAGGGAGCCGGCCTGACAGTCCGATCCCTGTCGAGCCCTTCCGCCTGTCCTCTCCCAAAACGGAACGTCCCTCCCGATTCATCTTCG
>DAIBTC010000138.1 GCA_027415345.1 Nitrospirota bacterium | reverse complement strand
TCATCGCCACCCCCGCCGCGATTTCTTCGAGGGTCTCGAGTTCGGTCACCTGAACCGGACAGAGGCCCCTTTTCCGGAAGGCTTTGTCGATCAGGAGACGGGTCGTCGACCGTGACGGGGGAAGGAGCATCGGCTCCGCCGCCAGCTCCTCCAAGGTGATCCGGTCTTTTTTGGCGAGAGGGCTTTCCATGGAAAGGGCGGCCGCAAAGGTGTCGGTCCAGAGGCGGATCCGCCGGAGACCCTCCGACCGGGCAGGGAGCGTGGCAACCGCCAGGTCGAGATCCCCCGACAAAACCCTGTCGGCCATTTCTTCCGAGGAGCCGCACGCAAATTCGATCCGCACCTCCGGGCATTCCTTTCTAAAAGCCCGGACCGGAGCCGCCAGGGCATTCGCTGCGACATAGTGGCTGCTACCAAGCTTAAGTCTCAAGCGGTCCCTGTCGTTGACCTCCCGGACGCGCCTGAGCCCTTCCTCAACGTGTCGGAAGATCTCCCGGGACTCCCGCAAAAGGGCCGATCCCGCCTCCGTCAGGCAAACTCCCCGCCCGAATCGGCGAAACAGGGGCACGCCCACCTCCCTAGAAAGGATCCGCATCTGGCGCGTCACAGCGGGCTGGGTCATATGGCGCTCCTCCGCAGCCCGGTGCATGCTTTTGAAATCCGCCACCGCCTGGAAGGTTTTCAGATACTCGAGATCCAAATTATCTCTGATCATTTTTTCCTATCTGTTTGCTAAAATTAATTCAATTTACTTATCAAAAATTATTCTCTACACTTTCCGGATGAAAGACAAGACATCGAGAAAAAAATTCTCGCATTCCCGAGAGAACTTCCGGAAGATCTGATACAATATCCGGAAAAGAGCCTTCATCACCCTCGGACTCAAGCAACAGGAGATCGCCATGGCCAGAACGATCATCGAAAAGATATGGGACGACCATGTGGTCTCGGAAGACCAGGGAACGGTCCTTCTCTACATCGACCGGCAGCTGGTCCACGAGGTCACGAGCCCCCAGGCCTTCGAGGGGCTCCGGATGGCCGGGCGGAAGGTCCGGCGGCCGGACCTCACCTTCGCCGTTCCCGACCACAACGTGCCGACGACCGACCGGTCCCACGGCATCACCGATCCGGTGAGCGCCCTCCAGGTCAACACTCTTGAAAAGAACGCCCACGACTTCGGTGTCACCTATTTTTCCATGAACGATCCGCGCCAGGGCATCGTCCACGTGATCGCTCCCGAGCAGGGGATCACCCTTCCGGGCCTCACCATCGTCTGCGGGGACAGCCACACGGCCACCCACGGAGCCTTCGGCGCCCTGGCCTTCGGCATCGGGACCTCGGAAGTCGAGCATGTTCTGGCGACCCAGACCCTCTCCCAGACCCGCCCCCGAACCATGGAAATCAGGATCGAGGGGAGCCCGGCCCCCGGGGTCACCCCCAAGGACCTGATCCTGGCCGTCATCGGAAAGATCGGAACGGCCGGAGGAACCGGCCACATCCTCGAGTTTACGGGCGCCGCGGTCCGGGCCCTCTCCATGGAAGGCCGCATGACGCTGTGCAACATGGCGATCGAGGCCGGCGCCCGGGCGGGCCTTGTCGCTCCCGACGAGGTGACCTTTGCCTATCTCAAGGGCCGCCCCTACGCTCCCAAGGGGGAGATCTGGGACCGTGCCGTCGCCTCCTGGAGAGCGCTCGTCACGGACCCCGGAGCCACCTACGACAAGACGGTGACCCTCGACGCCTCCCGACTTTCCCCCCAGGTCACCTGGGGAACCAATCCCGGACAGGTCACGGGAGTCGACGGCCGCGTCCCCGATCCCGAGAAGTTTTCCGATCCCGTCGCCCGCGAATCCGCGAAGAAGGCCCTCGTTTACATGGGACTGGTTCCGGGAACCCCGATCACGGAGATAGCTGTAACCCGAATCTTCATCGGATCCTGTACGAACGGACGGATCGAGGATCTCCGGGCGGCGGCCGGCATCGTCAAGGGGAAAAAGGTCGCAAAGGGCGTGAGCGCCATGGTTGTTCCCGGCTCAGGGCTGGTCCGCCAGCAGGCCGAACGGGAAAACCTCCACCATGTCTTCCTCGACGCGGGTTTTGAGTGGCGGGAGCCGGGTTGCTCCATGTGCCTGGGGATGAATCCCGACCAGCTCGCCCCCTTTGAGCGATGCGCCTCCACCTCCAACCGGAACTTCGAGGGACGTCAGGGAAAGAACGGACGGACCCATCTCGTCAGCCCCGAGATGGCGGCCGCCGCCGCGATCGCCGGACACTTCGTGGACATCCGAATTTTCTCCCGGTCCTGACCTAACCCCAAGGAGCCCTGCCCTATGGAACCCTTCGTCACCTTGACCGCCGTTGTCGCCCCGCTCGACCGGGCCAACGTGGATACCGACGCCATCATTCCCAAGCAGTTTCTGAAGACCATCCGGAGAACCGGACTGGGGGTCAGCCTCTTCTACGACTGGCGATACAAGGATGCCCCCTCCGACGGGGCGACCGACGGTCTGGTTCCCGATCCCTCTTTCGTCCTGAACAATCCCCGGTATCACGGCGCCCGGATCCTCCTGGCCCGGGAGAATTTCGGATGCGGCTCCTCTCGCGAACACGCCCCCTGGGCCCTTCTGGACTACGGGTTTCGGGCGATCATCGCGCCTTCCTTCGCCGACATCTTCTACAACAACTGCTTCAAGAACGGCATTCTTCCGGTCGTCCTCGACTCCCGGCAGGTGGAGACCCTCTTTTCGGAGGTGGCGGCCACGCCCGGGTTCCGCCTGACCATCGATCTTCCGGAGCAGAAGGTCCGGACCCCCTCCGGAGAATCCTTCCCCTTTTCCATTGATCCGGTCCGGAAGACCCACCTTCTTGAGGGGCTCGACGAAATCGGTCTCTCTCTCAAAAAGGAGGCGGAGATCGCGGCCTATGAGGGAAAAAGGGCGAAGACCGCTCCCTGGACGCAGCCCGGGGCCCCCCCGGCCGCATGACCGAGGAGGGGTCCGATCCCGGGGCGCCGGGGATGGGGAATGGGTCTCCGGCCGTCAGGGCCCTGCTTCTGCTGGTCCTCCTCGGAACGGCCGGATTCATTCTTCTCCCCTACGTCGTTCCCCTTCTCTGGGCCGGGATCCTGGCCTTTGCGACCTTTCCCCTTCTTTCATTCCTCAGGCGCGTCATCAAAAGGCCGGTCCTCTCCGCCCTCCTGATGACCGTTCTCTTTCTGCTCCTTGTCCTGGCGCCCCTTCTTTCCTTTGCCCTTCCCTTGGCCCAGGAGATCCTGACGGAGGTCGCGAAGCTCCGAAGCTTTCTTGCCAATCCCAGCGCGACACTCCCGGCCTGGATCGACCATATCCCCTACCTGGGGCCCCGCGTGGAGCAGGGATATCAGAATTTCCGGGCGCACACCCCCAGTCTCTCCATCTTCATGGACCGCCTCCAGTCCCATCTCCTCACCCTGGGGGACCGGCTTTTCGCCATCATGACCGATGCCGGAAAGATCGCGGTCAAGACGCTGATTCTCCTTCTGGGGCTTTTCAGCTTCTATCTGAGGGGACCGGAACTCTGGGGGGGGATCCGAACGCTTCTTTTGAAATGGGGAGGGCCGGGGGTCGAGGAGCCCTTCGGACAGATCGCCCCCGTCACCCGGGGGGTCGTCTACGGGATGTTTTTCACCGCCTTGGCCCAGGCGCTGCTGGCGGGAATCGGATTCGAGGTCGCCCGAATTCCCGACGCCCTTCTCCTCACATTCCTGCTCTTTTTCCTGGCCCTTTTTCCCATGGGGGCGGTGGCGGTCTGGCTTCCCGCCTCCTTCACTCTCCTCGCCCAGGGGCGCACTTTGGCCTTTATTCTTTTTCTTCTCTGGAATGTCCTTGTCGTGGGGGGGATTGAAAACGTGATCAAACCAATCTTCATCGGCCGCTCTT
>DAIBTC010000137.1 GCA_027415345.1 Nitrospirota bacterium | reverse complement strand
CGGGGGATTGTCCCAAATTCCGGTCCCGATAGAATTTCAGGGCCGGACCATTCAAGGACCACAACAGGGCGCCCGGACTCCCTTTCATCCATTCGAAGGAGGAAGTCATGGGTCGCTCTCTCGCAACAACCGGGATACGGGGTAAAAGGTGAAACGGAACCTATTGATTTTCTTGGGACTTGTCGTGACGGGACTGTGGGAGCTGGGAGCCGGGACGGCAGGAGCCACGACCTACGATTACGGGGTGGGGGTATGGCAACAATATAACAACACTGCTCCAAGTTCCACGGGTAATGTTAAACGCTCATCTGGCCAATATTGTTTTCCTGTAACCTGTTTGGCGATCAATGGAACCAAAGAAATCCACAATTCCCAGACAAACTCCATTCAAGGTACGTCCTACTATCCCTATAAAACTTCCCGTATACAGGATCAGGAAATAGCAGCAACACGTCAAAAGCCGATATGGGGCCGATCCATCTTGTGACTGATGCGGGTGCGGCAGGAGGTGGAACGTCTCAAACAAGGTGTACCGGATCGACAAACCCCAGATCGGCCAAGAGGATATGGCCTAATTGGGGTATTGGGAAGGGATGAGGTTTTCACAGCGGGTCAAAGCGCATCTTGCGGCTCCGGGAAGCAGTCTGGTCTGGATGTCTTTATGCGGTCTCTGGCGAAGCGCTTAACCGGAGTGTGATTCATCAGGTCTGTCTCGAAAATCGGGGATTATTTTTGGCGTGGTGAATTTGTCCATCCAATGAAATTCCCTAAAAGGGAGGGTTGGAGTCCCTGAAGGAAAAATGTTTTTTTAAGCTGAAGAGACCTCATTTTCAGGAGGAGGGAGATCATGATGGAAACACGGTTGATCTGTCTTCAACTTCAAAAAGGAATCGTTTGTGCAGCAATCCTGGTGGGATGTTTCTTCATTATTTTAAGTCCTGTCAGGGCACATGCATCTTATATCTATTGTTCATCCGACTGGGGGGTTTCTGATAGCTATTACACCGGGAAGGGAGGTTCCAGTAATCTGTGTGGAACAAGTGTTTATGGGAGCTATGCCTCTACAACCACGACCTCGAAAGGAACATACACTTTTTACAGCGGTCAAGGAAGCGCGTATTCCGATGCAAGCATGGGTGTTAATCGCGTCGATGTATCGGGAAGTATCGATGCTAAATATGGTTATGGAG
Organism: Nitrospirota bacterium; assembly: GCA_027415345.1. Taxonomy (GTDB): domain Bacteria; phylum Nitrospirota; class Leptospirillia; order Leptospirillales; family Leptospirillaceae; genus UBA4572. The sequence continues at coordinate 2,801 of DAIBTC010000137.1, read as the reverse complement.
CCTTTGGGACTGGAGGTGGTGGTTCGGATTGGTTTGATTCAATAAATATTGTCAGCCTCGGCAACCCTGGATCCCCCGATTATCTTCCGAACGGCACTCCCGTTGCATTTCAAACTTCTTTCTATATTGACGCGTCAGCAAAGGCTTCTTCAAGCTATCCCGCTGACAACCAGTTTTCCACTTCGCAAGTGGGGGGTGTTTGGAACGAATGGGCCAGTATTAATTTTCCGGGGGATAAACTTATCCAACCAATATTTCCATCAGGATGGACTGGGCAAAAATATATTATATGGAATCCGTTTGCCAGCTTTTATGCATCGAACACACAATGGCCGGTAATAAATAACCAGGGGACCGTTACAGGATATGAAGGAGACACAAGTCCTTCGACTGAAATAATCATTGATTCGATGGGAAAAGTGGGTTCAACTTACGGGATTGGAGTTTCTCTTTCTGCTAGTGCCGGTGGCGTCGAGGGCTCCTATTACAGAAATAATCTCTACGCTGGATATGTATTAAGCGGTTCCGCCACACTAGACGCAAGCCAAACAGCCCTCTTTGGGCTTCAAATTCTCACCCCGGGTGCTTCTTACATAAGCCAGAGCGGCACTCTCTACCCAACAAGCGTCATTCCTATTTCCGCCACCCCCGAGCCTTCCGCCTTGGCTCTTTTCGGAACGGGTATCCTGGGACTTGCCATTAGGGCTCGGAGAACGCTCCAAACCCGTTCATTTTTAATAGAAAGAGACGGCCATGAATAAGGAGATAAGCCGTCAGAATTAGACGGCAAGCCTACCGGGGCGCGGGCTCTCTGGAGTGGGATCCCCGCTTCCATTGTTGGGATCCTAGGAGAAGGCGCTGTCGTGAATCCACTTATTACAGAAGGTCTTTACACCTCGGCGAGAGGGACCGTTGACTCGGGCTTCCCCGGTCCGGTCTCCGCGACACCGGAGCCCCCTTCGGCCCTCCTTGTCCTGTCGGGATTTCTCGGGCTGCTGGCATGGGACCGGAAAGGATCGTCGTTCGCCCGCCGGCGGGTCGGAGAGTTGATCCCATGAAACCCGCCGGGGAGTCCTTTCGCCCTCAATTCCGCTCCGGACCAGCGGAGACTCCCTTTCCGGGTCTTGAGGATCTTTCCCCCGGGGGGCCGGACAGGGACAGGGCCCTTCTTCACTGTCTTGTGGGAATGGCCCAGGGGCTTCACGAAGACGGTCTGCGCGAGGAGGTTCTCCGTTTTCTGACGGAATCCGTTCTGGCGATAGGGCGGGAGACAATGGAAGGTCCCCCGAATCCGAGGGACTTCCAAAAATAAGGGGATTGCGGGTTTTGGTCGGACACCATCCCGGAAAGCTCTTCACAGACCCCGGAGCGCGGATCCCTTGGCCTCGGCGGAGAAAACCTTGTCCAGAAAGGGACACATCCATCTGACTCGAAAGGAATATCGATGAAAACGCGTGAATATTCGTCTAAAAGGAAAACATGGGTCTGGTGCCTGGCGGCCGGAATGATGCTCTTTGCCCTCCAGGCCGGACTCGTTCCAAAGGAGGCCGGGGCCGTCATGTTTGGAACATACGCGTCCGCCGGGACCGAGAGCCAATCCATGAGGACCCCTTCAGGCACATATTATTTGACCAATGGACAAACGTCCTCCACTGCGACCGTGGGACCCAGTCCGACGTCAGGGGATTACGCCACCGCCAATGCGAGCCTCTCCAACCCCAACTCCCTTTCCGTCATTCTCAATGGCAATGGAATCATGATCACGGGAACGAACGTTTATGGGAATGCCAGCGCCGAAGCGATGATGTACGATACCCTGACTTTCGGAAACCTTCCCTCCGGAACGGTTTCGGGAACCTTGGCCGACCTCACGATGTCCCTGGCGTCAAATATTTACGATGCCGGGACAAGTGTATACGGAGGAGCCGACCTCTCCGTTTTCGCCCCCACGGTTTATATGGTGGGATATATTCCGGTTGTGGCCTACGCATGTCCCAGTACTGATTGCCCCAACGCCAGTCCGGGAAACAACTACTCCTATCAATCGATCAATCTCTCCTCCAACGGCATCAGCGTCGGTTCCCCCGGAGCCGTCTTCACCATCCCCGTCACCTCCGGGGATCTCGTCAACGGTCAATTCTCCTACATCGCGGATATTTGGGCCAACGCCTCGGGTCCGTACACACTCTACTCCGAGCCGAATCTCTTCATCGATCCCTCCATCAGCCTCACCAATCTGGCGCCGGGAATCACCGTCACCAGCGCGAGCGGCGCCAGCTACCTGGGAGCCTCTCCGCCGATTTCCGCGACTCCCGAGGCCTCATCGATCGTCCTTTTCGCCACGGGACTCGGGATACTGGGAGGGTGGGCGTCACGGAAGAGGAAAAACGAAAACCCCGGAGCTCCTCGCGGCAAAAGGTGTTTTTCTTCCTGATTTTCCTGGACCCTTGTCATCGGAATCCTGGTGCGGTCTTTCCGGGACCGGGGTCGGTCATCGATTAAACGGGAAGACGGGACGATAAGGAAGCATAAGGAATGCCCCCTATTCGTACGAGAACTTCTTCAATCAATCACCCGGGGAGAACTCGGGGGCGGGTAAGGAAAAAATGATGAAATCTTCCATTAAAAAGTCGTTCAACTACAGTATCTTACCATTTATGTGCGTTGCTCTCTCTTTTCTGGCAGGCCCTCAGAAATCCGACGCCAGTCTCATTGATTGGCAATTTTATTGGAACGGAGCCGCGGCGGCAACGGGAAGTTTTGACACGAGTTCTCAGGGGACTGTCGGACAATTTACGGAA
>DAIBTC010000136.1 GCA_027415345.1 Nitrospirota bacterium | reverse complement strand
CAGGACAGAATCTTTCCTTTTCAGTTTTAGAAACCCAGAACCCTTTGAAAATCATGATCGCCCAGGCTCCCGTAGCACCCATGCCCTGATTATCCCGGCCTTCCCCGGCCGCAAGGGTTGGATGGGTCTTCTCATCTCTCACCAGATCCCCCCGGAGCGCCCCTCTGCTTGTCATTTAGCGATTCTCCGGATCATAATAGCTCTTCAGGGAACCAGACCAGGATTTTTTCAGAACCCTCGAGAGGGAGGAGTCATGCTTTACAGCCTCATCATGGCCGGAGGCTCCGGCACCCGTTTCTGGCCCATGAGCCGTGAGCTCTTCCCCAAGCAGTTTCTCGCCTTCGAGGGGGCCGAATCGATGCTGGCCCGGACAATCGACCGGATCCTCCCGCTCGTCCCCGAGGAGCGCGTGGCTCTCGTCGTGGGCTCCCTCCACGCCTCCGAAACCCGCAGAATCCTTCAGGCCATGAACGGCGGGGAAGGACGCCGGTGCCGGCTGGTGGTGGAACCCCGTTCCCTCAACACCCTCCCGGCCATCGCCATCGCCTCCCTCCTGATCTCCCGGGAAGATCCCGAGGCCGTGGTCGCTGTCATGGCCTCCGACCACCTGGTCAGCCCCCAGGACCATTTCCTGGCACTCGTCCAGCATGCCGCCACAATCGCCCGGGACGAAAAGGTCCTGATCACCTTCGGAATCCCTCCCCACAGGCCCGAGACGGGTTTCGGCTATCTTGAGATGGGCGAGGAGCTTCCCGCCTTTTCGACCGGTCTCTTTTCCGCCCGGAAGGTCGCCCGATTTGTCGAAAAGCCGGACCGGGAGAGGGCCCGCGCCTTTCTGGCCGGAGGCCGCCATCTCTGGAACTCGGGGATGTTCGTCTTCGGGGTCCGGACCTTTTTTGAAGAGCTCGCCCAAAGCCAGCCGGAGTTCGCCGCCTCCATCGACGAGGTCCGCTCCTCAATAGGAACCCCCGGCGAACGACGGGCGATCGACCTCTTCTACCGCCACGCCCCGTCCCTTTCGATCGACTATGGCCTGATGGAGCGTTCCTCCCGTGTCTGGTCCCTGTCCGGCCCCATCGACTGGAAGGACGTGGGCTCCTGGTCGGCCCTCGACGACATCTCCCCCCGGGATCAAAAGGGAAATGTGGTCCGGGGAAATGCGATCGTCATTGACACCGAAAACACCATCGTCCAGGCCGACAAGCGTGTGGTGGCCGTGCTGGGCCTTCGCGACATGATCGTGGTGGATACCGACGACGCGACACTGATCTGCCCCAAGGACCGGGCCCAGGAGGTCCGCGAGGTGGTCTCCCACCTCCGGGAGAAAAACGCCGTGGAGGCCCAGGAACACCGGACGACCCATCGGCCCTGGGGCCACTACACCATCCTCGACCAAGGCCCCATGTACAAGCTGAAAAGCGTCATGGTCAATCCCGGATCCCGTCTCTCGCTTCAGATGCATCTCCACCGGTCGGAACACTGGGTGGTGATCGCCGGGACGGCCAGGGTCACCCTGGGGGAGGAAGAAATCTTCCTCCATACCAACCAGAGCATCGACATCCCCAAGGCCACACGCCACCGGATCGAAAATCCCGGGAAGGTTCCCCTGATCGTCATCGAGGTCCAGAACGGAGAGTATCTGGAGGAAGACGACATCATCCGGTTTCATGACGACTACCGTCGGACGGAGGAGAGTCCGGAGACCTTCACACAGTCCTCCCCTCCCCGGGAGGGGAGGGCATGATCAATCCCCGCATCTTCCGGGAATACGACATCCGCGGCAATGCGGAACGGGATCTCTCCGACGCGACCGTCCGCGCCGTAGGCTATGCCCTGGCCTCCGTCCTCCATGAAAAGAAGGCCCGGACCATTGCCCTGGGCCAGGATGTCCGTCTCACCTCCCCCCGGATCGCCGGGACCCTGGCACAAACACTCCTCTCCTCCGGGATCTCCGTCACCCGGATCGGAACCGTCCCGACCCCCCTTCTCTACTGGTCCCTCTTTACCCTTCCCGTCGAGGGGGGCGCCATGGTGACGGCAAGCCATAATCCCGCCCCGGACAACGGCATCAAGCTGGCCATCGGACGGGAGACAATTTACGGCGAGGCGATCAGTGAGATCCGACGGAGGGCAGAGATTTTTTCCACCCATCCTCCCGCCCCGTTCACCGGTCCCCCCGGACTCCTGACCGACCATCCGGTCATTGGCGGCTACATAAGCGAGATCTCCGGCCTTTTCGGACGGTTACCCCTTTACAGCGACCGACCCCTCCGGGTCGTGGTGGACTGTGGGAACGCGACGGCGGGGCTTCTCGTCCGAAAGCTCTACACATCCCTGGGGGTCGACCTGACATTCCTCTTCGAAGAGCCAGACGGACGCTTTCCGAACCACCACCCCGATCCTACCGTTTCAGAGAACCTCACGACCCTCCGGAAGGCCGTGAAGGACCATCGGGCCGACCTTGGAATCGCCTTCGACGGAGATTCCGACCGAATCGGCGTGGTGGACGAACGGGGGGAGATCCTCTTCGGGGATCAGCTCATGGTGCTTTTTGCGGAGGAGGTTCTGGCACGACGGCCCGGGGCCCGGATCATCTCCGAGGTGAAGGCCTCGAAATTCCTCTATGACCGGATTGCAGCCCTCGGGGGGATCCCGGACATGTGGAAGGCGGGCCACTCCCTGATCAAGGCCCGGATGCGGGAAACGGGCTCCCCCCTGGCCGGCGAGATGAGCGGCCACATCTTTTTTGCGGACGACTATTACGGATATGACGATGCCCTCTACGCCGGCATCCGCCTCATGGCCCTGTTGGCCCGCCGTGGCCGCCCCCTTTCCACCCTGCTCGCAACCCTCCCCCGGACCTTTGCCACCCCCGAACTCCGGCGGGAATGTCCCGATGAAAAAAAATTCTCGGTGGTCGACCGGCTGAAGGGCCTCCTCAGGGATCAGGGCCTCGTCTTCAACGACATTGACGGCATCCGGGTCGAATTTTCCGATGGCTGGGGTCTGGTCCGGGCCTCGAACACCCAGCCGGCCCTTGTTCTCAGGTTCGAAGCCGAAACTCCGGAGAGGAAGACCGAGATCCAGGAGACCCTGACCCGGGCCCTGGCCCAGACGATGGAGCAGGAGGGACTGGATCCCGCCCTGGCCCACCAGGAAGCCTCCCACACCTAGGAGGAAAACCCGGAGCCCTGGCCGAACGCCAGGCAGCCTGTAGCCCGGATTGTCACCGGAGCTCACCTCCGATCCCCAAGAAATACCCTTTGGAATTGCCACAAAAGGACCGTTCCATGAATTCTGGCGAACTTAAAGAGTTCTTGATTTACTGCACCGCCACAAACTATGGAATACTTCTTGTCTGGTTCGGAGTATTCACAATAGCCCATGGGTGGCTTTACCGGCTTCACTCCCGGTGGTTCAAGTTTTCCCCCGACCAATTTGATGCCATGCAATACGGCGGGATGGCGCTGTACAAGATAGGGATCCTGCTATTTAACCTTACTCCACTCATGGCTCTTCTTTTTATTTCCTGATCCTTGGAAAACCTTGACACCGCAATCCTTTTGGAGGAGATGGGGGAGGGGCGGGACGATCCCGGAAGGACGGCAGACTTTGGTAAGAGAATGGAGTGGTTGATGAAGGATCCAGAGCCGGGTGAGGGTTGAGGGGGGAACAAGAATGTTGAATTCGCCAAGGGAATTTAGCCATAGCTGAAATAGCCCTTCTGATTTGCCCCCCCGCCATCACGGTCATCTTCATTTTTCAGGGAAAATTTCGCCGATTTCAGAAAAGCCATAACAGGAAGGCAAGAAAACGAAAAAGATCACCCTTTTTTCTGGGGATCCTCTCCTTTTGGTCGTCATTTACACCAACCGCCGGTTTGATCGGAGGGGCCCTGATCGTGGCGAGAAAAGCTTTCTGACTCCCCCCATTCCCCGAAGCCTCTCCCTCCCTTCCCAGATCTTCCCCTTGTAAAATCTCACCCGCCCGGCAGTCGAATGCCTCCTTCCC
>DAIBTC010000135.1:3734-4021 GCA_027415345.1 Nitrospirota bacterium | reverse complement strand
TACTGGGTTGCCGTCAGGCCGTGACGGGCCTGCCAGGCCGGACCGCCCGACTGGTCCCAGATCGCGGCGTAGAGGGGCTGTCCGTTTGATTCGTAACCGCTCACACATCGCAACCTGTATCCCTGGGAAACCAGCGTGTCGAAGGTCGTTTGATAGTCGGACGGCGTCATCCCGTGACGGGCTTGCCAGGCAGGTCCGGGGGAATTGTCCCAGATGGCGACATAGAGATCTTCAGCCATTTTTCCCTCCATTTGTGATCAGGATCGATGTGACAGCCTTTGATGGCT
>DAIBTC010000135.1:0-3724 GCA_027415345.1 Nitrospirota bacterium | reverse complement strand
GAACCCAAGGTCCCTGACCCTCATCTTCCCCTTTCGGATAAGAGTCACAAAATCCCCCCTCCATGGAGGCGCCGGCAATCCGGTCCCTTCCAGGGAAACAGTCATACATAGAGGCAGTTCCAGTCCGCCTTGCTTGACCCTTCGGAAACCGTATTTCCCGAATCGTCGGTCATGTTCACAGGCTTAGCCTGGTCGGCCCCCGTCCCTCCGGTTGCCGAACACGCCAGTCCATTCGAGAACGCGACCTGGCCATATTCCGGAAGGGTCGCAAGAGAGCCATTGATTTGGGGCCGTTCCAGGATCCATTCCGCGCAATTTCCCTGAAGGGTCGTCCCGGTGGGGGCCTGGAACGACAGGGTCGTCGACTGGCCTGTAATCAGGTTGGAAAGAGTGGCCAGTCCCTGCCCTGAATTGTTCTGAATCCCCAGATATTGCACGCTGACGGCCACCGTGTCCCCCGGACGGATCGGGAAATTCGTAATTTCGATCCAATTATCCGGAAACCATTCGTACCAGGCGAAATATTCGGTCGTGAGATTCCAGTTATTCAGGGAAACATGCTGGGCCGTGCCGGCCTGGAGGACATCGCCCGAATTCCAGCCGTCTATCCCGACCCAGGCCACCGACCACCACTCCCCATTTCCCGAAGAGGGATTGGGCCAGCCGGGGGGATTGACACTGGGAACGGTCCATTCTCCATAAACGAAGTCGAAAGGCCCTCCGTTGAACAGGACCCCCCCGCTCCAGTTGGGGGAGGTATCCGTTGCGGAGCCCTTGACCGGAGGCCTGTAGAGACTGCGTTTTACTTCGGGACGAGGCTTCAGGACAGGAACAACCATCTGGTGGGCCCGGGAGAGAATGCGGTCCCATATCCGGGCCCCTTTGGGAAATTTCGCCGGATCGGGCCGGGCCGGAATCCCGTACTTCATCAGGTCTGACAATGTCGCTTTGCGGGGATCAAAACCCGGGGGCGGAGGTTCCACCGTCTTGACCCCCGCAAGATTGGTCGGGATCAATCCGAGATTTCGTCCCATGACCTGTCGCTGGCTGATCGTGTCCATGATGGTCTCCTTTTTACCTCGTCAAGATAAGGATGCGCCGATTGTCGTGATCTACCCGCTCGACTCCCCAACCAACAGGCGGCTGCCGGTTCAGAAGACCCTGCCTTCAAAGACAGGATCCCGGTCGATCCGGATGACCCAAAGCTAGAGTGACAATCTCCCTATAATCTCTCCTCCCTATAGTCTCTCACGATCCCCCAAGGTCGCCACAAACCGGCGTCATTGACGGGGACGCCCTCCCCGTGGGCCCGAAGAATTGATTCCACCTCAGGGAAGAAAAGGACCCGTTTTAATCGGGGACATGGCCGGACCCCTCCTTTGCGATCTATTCCAGATCTTTTCTGTTCCTTATTGTCCTGGCTCCCGTTCGTTCGAAGACCCTTCTCCTCCCTTCCGGAATTTCCGTCGCCCGACAAATGCGGCCCCCAGAAGTCCCGAACCTACCAGAAGTTCTGACGGAGGCTCGGGAGTGGCAGAGATGGGAGCATAGGTCGCTCCGCTTGCGGAGGTGAAGGATCCCCCGTTCAGGGGAACAATGAAGAGCTGGGAGGTGTCGGCGAAATCGGCGGTCGAGGTGGCGGCATAGTTTGTATAGCAATTGTTTGACCCACAGGGATAGGAAATCGTGCTTCCCCCGGAGGTCGTCTCTCCCGTCAAGAGTCCATTGAGAATGATCGTTGCCCCGGGGTCGGTGGTAAAGACCGTGGTGTAGCTCTTCGGGGCCGACTCCCACCCCGTTCCGCAGGAGACCCCCTTTCCGGCCATGCTCCTGTTGCAGATATACTGCACGTTGCTGGCGCTGTGTCCGTAGTTGTCCGACATGGAAAAATTCGATTGGGAGAAGGCGACGGCACTGCTCCCGCCCCCTTGTCCGTTCCCGCTGCTCTGCGCAAGGTCCGACCCGGAAAGATCCAGGGTCACCTGAAACTCGAGAGGGGTATTCGACGGGAACCCGTTTCCGATCGTCAGGGTGTCCGTCCAGAATTCCTCGTTGAGACCGGACGACCCGATACCCCCGTCCGCCTTGGAGACGACGGAAAGATGCAGGTCTCCGATGCCGGCCGTCCCGGTCGTGGTAGTCGAGGCGCTGGACGTGACATTGGTTCCAGGCAAGGTGGATGTAGCGGATTCGCCGAGAGAATGGGTGAGTGTTGCCAGCCCCGAACCGACGCTGCCACAGGTGGGTCCATTGGGGGAACACCACTCGGTGGATTTTCCCCCGGCGGTGGCCCCTTCGAGGATCATGACTCCGTAATCGTAGACCGTGGCCCCGGCGTCAACGGGGAAAACTCCTAAAAGGAGGGCCAGAAAACCCATGCCCATGGCTGTCCGGAAGACTCTCCCTGAATTTGTCAGACTCGGACAAGACCCCATGACATCCTCCTTGGACTAGAGACATTTATTGGGAAACAGGACGGAGGCGGCTCCCGTGGTCCTCTGTCCGGCCCGCTCCCAAGCTCATCGGACTCCCGGTCAATCCGGATTTTCCTTCCGGCTCCCGGTTTCTCCTCTTGGCCCTTTTTCTCGCAGGTCCCCAAACTCTATTCCTTCGAATATCGTCCTTTCGCCTCGATAGCTTCCCTGAGGTCCCGGGCCAGATGTCGCCTCAAATCCTCCTCCTTCAGGCTCTGGACCATCTCCAGAAGAAGCCGAAGAAGGGCCCCGTCTTCGTCGAGGCTTCCGGGGGAGAGACAAACCAATGCCGCCTCTGAGCCCTCCCGGACCGTCCAGAGCTCTTCATGCAAGGCCTCTCCGTGGGACTTCATCTCCTCTCCTGCAGGTCTGGCCCTCCGGAGGGAAAAAGCCTCCTTGGACCAAGTGCCAGAACGCCAAGACACCCCGACAGGAAAAGGAGTGCCGAGGGAGGTTCGGGAGTTGCCGAAATTCCGCCGGCCCCTCCGGACTGTCCCGAATAGATCGTTCCGCTGGCCGAGGTGTAGAAGGCTCCCGGGGTCAGGGGCGTCAGGGTGACGAGGGCGGTGTCCAAAAACAGGGCCTCCGCAGAGGATTGGCCGAGCGCGACACACGGGTTGGTGGAAGAGGGGAGGCAGCCGGTTATCGCCTGGACCATTCCATAGGAATAGACATCCAATGACAGAGAGTCCTGCACCTTAAGGGTCTCGCCGGAATAGGCGGTCAGGACCGAGGAAAAGGTTGTGGGGGTAGGAGAGTCTCCCGGGCAGGTCGCACCGTTTTTTCCGGGGACGCTCGCCACGCAGACAAACTGCTGGTTCTCTATTGCCGGGGATTGTCCATAAACATCCGGAGTGATCGAGAGGGTCGAAGTGACATTGGCGTAGGACTGGTCTCCCCCTGTTACCGTGAGGGGTCCGGCGGTGGCCGATACCGAACCGGTCAGACCAAGAGAAACGCCAAAGTCGAGCGGGATTCCGGCCGGGCCGCCGATCGACACCGAGTCCACCCATTCGGCCCAACTGTCGGCGACCGCCCCGCCTGACCCCGTCGCCTTAGAACTTGACGAAAGATGGATTGCTCCCATCGTGATATTTCCGGTGTTGCCGGATGTCCCGCTTCCAAAGATATTTTGATAGTTGTCTCCCGACAGGGACTCCGTCTGGGAATGATTCGCGCTCGTTTTTCCGTTGAAACTGCCCCCTGTCCCATTGCAGGCTCCGATCGATCCCGCACTGCAATATCCGGCC
>DAIBTC010000134.1 GCA_027415345.1 Nitrospirota bacterium | reverse complement strand
TAGGTCACGGCCGAGTCCCGGAGGAGGACGCTGATCTCAAGCGGAGTGTCGGCCACCCCGAGGACGGTGGCGAAGAGATGGGGGTCCGCGGGCTCGAAGCTCAGCATGATCGGTTTTTCGAAGATGACCAGAATCCTGTGGGCCATGGGGCCCTCCTCAAAGCTTGGCGCCGGGTTAACGATAGGCGGGGATCGCGATGACCTGGTCGGCCCCTCCCACGAATTTCCAGAGATCCCCCAGGGTTCCGACGATCGCCCCTCCCATCTGGTGTTTTTCGACTCCCCGCTCCTGGGCGCACAGGATGCAGGTCACCCAGTCCATCTTGGCTCCGTGAAGGCCGGCCCGGAGGAGCTGGTCGATGAAGCGGCCGACGGGGGCGTGGCTCTCCCCCAGGACGGGCTTCAGGGAGGGGGGCTCGTTATGCTCGATCTGTTCCCGGTTGGTGAGCGTCACCGCCTCCTCGAAGGCCCAGACGTTGACTTCGATGCCGCGTTCGAGCAGTTTTTCGGCGAGACGGAGAACCGTCGTCGGGGCCTCCCGCTGGTAGGAGCCGGTGGAGAGGACGATCGCCACACGCCTGACCCTTTTCCGAGCTTTGTGAACGGGATCGTCGTTGTGCATGGGAAGGCCCTCCTTGTCCGATGGTCAGTACCAGAGAATGTTGTCGAATCCGTCCGCGATTTTGTCGGCCAGATGGTCGAGGTCCGAGGGGCTGACGCCGGGGGCCAGCTCCCGGATCCCCCGGGCCCGGCAGGAGACATCATCGGCCAGGATGTGGGCCCCCGTATCCGAAAGGGCGTCGAAGGCGATTCCGGCGGCCGCACCCCGCCGGGCAGCGATCACCCCGTTCTCGACCAGAAACAGGGTGACATCATGACCCTGCCGGCAGAGCTCTTCCACCAAGAGAGGAAGGGAGGGACCTTTTGCATATTCGGTCAGGTCCCGGCTGTCCACGACCAGAAGGCGACCCATCGCTTTCTCCTTAGATTATATTTTTTGTAACTTATTAACCTAATTAAATCCTACACCCTCCTCCGGGGGTCGTCAAATTTCCTGTCCATTTTTAAAAAACACTTTAAATATATTGACTTGACCGAACATTCCCCGGGGCCCTTTCCGGGGGATAAAAAAGGCTTGACAGGGATCTTCGGGAGGTCTACGATACCAATCCATCCTCAAACCACTACATATAGTGGATTCTCTGCAGAAGAATACTAGATATGCAGGGGTTGGGGGGATGCCATTTGAAATTTTGTCCTTTTACCTCTCATACGCCGTTTTGCGCCATGACGAAGGAGATCCCATGGAACCACGAATCGAGACGCCCCTCTCCCCCAACGCCCTCAAGGTCCTGGAAAAGCGCTACCTCGGAAAGGACACCGAAGGAAAGGTCACCGAGACCCCCGAGACCATGTTCCGCCGGGTGGCGAATGCCATCGCCGGCGTCAACACCAATCCCTCGGAGCGCGAGTTCCTGGCGGAGGAATACTACCGGTTCATCGCCTCCCTCGACTTTTTGCCGAACTCCCCGACCCTCATGAATGCGGGACGGCCCCTGGGCCAGCTCTCCGCCTGCTTCGTGCTGCCGGTGGGAGACTCGATGCCGGAGATCTTCGACACCGTCAAGGCCACCGCCCTGATCCACCAGACCGGGGGCGGAACGGGCTTCTCCTTCTCCCGGCTTCGCGAGAAGGGGGCGATCGTCCGCTCCACCGGCGGACAGGCCTCCGGCCCCGTCTCCTTCATGACCGTCTTCAATGCCTCCACCGGCGCCGTCAGCCAGGGGGGAACGCGACGGGGCGCGAACATGGGGATTCTCCGGGTGGACCATCCGGACGTGCTCGATTTCGTGGACTGCAAGCTCGACCAGACCCAGATCACCAACTTCAACATCTCGGTGGCGATCACCGACGAGTTCATGGCGGCGCTGAAGGAAGACCGGGACTACAACCTGATCGCTCCCCACACCGGCGAGGTGGTCGCCTCCCTCTCCGCCCGGATGGTCTTCGACCGGATCGCCAAAAATGCCTGGGCCAACGGCGAGCCGGGTCTCTTCTTCATCGACACCGCCAACCGGTACAACCCCACTCCCTCCCGCTGGAGCTACGAGGCTACCAATCCCTGCGGGGAGCAGGTCCTGGGCCCCTACGAATCCTGCAACCTGGGGTCGATCAACCTCGAACGCCATACGATGGTCGACAGCCGGGGAGAGACCGTCATCGACTGGGAGAAGCTCGCCCGCTCCGTCTATCTGGGGGTCCGCTTCCTCGACAACGTGGTCGATGCCAACCGCTTCCCCATCAAGGAGCTCTCGGAGATCAACCAGGGCGCCCGGAGGATCGGGCTTGGCATCATGGGATTTGCCCGCCTCCTGATGCTTCTCGGGATTGCCTACGACTCTGAGGAGGGGCTGGAAATGGCGGAGAAGGTCATGGCCTTCATCCGGGAGGAGGCGGAGAAGACCTCCCTCGACCTGGCCAAGGTCCACGGCACCTATCCCTTCTTCGAAGGGATCGGATCCCCCAAGCGCAACAGCCATCTCCTCACGATCGCCCCGACCGGAACGATCAGCATGATCGCCGACACCTCCTCCGGCTGCGAGCCGGAGTTCTCCATCATCTGGTACAAGAACGTCATGGATGGAACGCACCTTCCCTACACCCTCGAGATGTTCGAGCGGGTGGCCAGGAAGGAGGGCTTCTGGTCGGACGACCTTCCGGCCCGGATCGTCGAGAACCACGGCTCCTGCCGCGGACTCGCCGGGGTCCCGGAGAAATGGCAGAAGGTCTTCGCCACCGCCCACGACATCGCCCCGGAGTGGCATGTGCGCATGCAGGCCGCCTTCCAGAAGTCCATCGACGCCGCCGTCTCGAAGACCATCAACATGCCGGAGTCGGCCACCGTCGCCGACGTGGAGAATGCCTACATGCTGGCCTATTCCCTGGGGTGCAAGGGGATCACCGTCTACCGCGACGGAAGCCGCCAGAATCAGGTCCTGAACCTGGGCAGCCAGAAAAAAGGGGCGGGACACCAGCCCGGATGGGGACAGCGCCGCTCCCCCGGAGACATCAGCCGGGGGGTCCGGGTCAAGATTTCCGGGAAGTCCGGCAAATCCTACGTCCATCTCTACTTCGACGAGGAGAAGCGCCCCATCGAGATCTTCGTCACCCCCGCCGCCGATCACCGGGAGCGGGAGTCGGCCATCCTCTTCGGCCGGCTCGGATCGCTCGCCCTCCAGTTCGGGGCTCCCATCGAGGAGGTGGTGGGGCAGTTCATCAAGAGCCACGAGGAGGCCGGAAAGCTCGGCTCCGATCCCTACGCCATCGCCAAGGCCATCGGAACGATCCTCTCCCGGGAAGGGCTGACGGGGGAGAACGGCATGGTGATCGAGGTGGCCTGTCCCTCCTGCGGGGGCCAGGTGGCCTTCCTCGAAGGCTGTCTCAAATGCATGGGCTCGAAGAAGACGGGGGGATCCTGCGGCTGGAGCCAGTGCTAGCCTGACCGTCCTGTCGAAATGTGGGGCGTCCTTCCCTTGGCCGGGAGGGGCGCCCTTTTTTTATCCCTCCTCCTCTCCGGTCTCAATCCGGCTCCGGTAGTGGTCGAGAAAGGCCAGGGCCACGGGATGGTCCCGGGACAGGCGGATCGCCCCCGCGGGGTCGGAGACGGTGTGGAGGGGAAGGACGGGAAGGGTCGAGGAGGTAAGGAAGATCTCCCGGAAGGAGGCGGCCTCCGCAAAAAGGGGAGCGGCCTCACAAACGGGCAGTCCCTGACGGCGGGCCCAGGAAAGGAGCTCCCCCCGCATGATGCCGGGAAGGATCCCGGCCGACAGGGGGGCGGTTGTGAGGACCCCGTCGGCATCCACGGCGAAGACGGAGCTCACCGTCCCCTCGAGAATCTCCCCGCGGGGGCCAAGGAGGAGCTGGTCGGCCGATTCCGGGTGGCGCCTGAGCCTCCGGATGCCCTTGACCCAGAGGAGGTTGCCGGTCTTGTGGCCAAAGCGGGGATCGGCCGCCGGATCCCAGGGGAGGGGAAAGGTTTCGG
>DAIBTC010000133.1 GCA_027415345.1 Nitrospirota bacterium | reverse complement strand
GATTTTCGGACATCATTCCATCATTAATCTGCTGCTGAGTAGGGGTCCAGTCATATCTTGAAAGCCACGCCAGCGGCTTACTTGCGAATGTGGACTTCAGATCGCGCGATATAACATCCATGTCGGGAGAGGAGACGGTATGTCGTCGAGGGAGGAAGCTTCCGACCTAATTTCTCCTCAAGGGCGGCATGAAGGGGAGGGACGGTGATCACCCCTCCCTCTCGGGCTTTCTCGAGCCATGGAGACAGAAAAGCCTGTTCTTCCTCCGGACTCATGAGGCAGTGCCGGCGTCCGCCCCATGTCGAACGGGAAGGAAGATCTTGATGGCGAAAACTCTCCCTGTATCGGAAGAGGGTCCGCTTGCTGATTCCGAGGAGAGAAGCAGCTTTATCCGCTCCCATGTGACCTTCCGCCATCAGGAGAACGGAGAGGGCTCGCTGTATCTCTTCCACGGTGTTGGCGCGGTTCCGAAGCTCATTGGCCTTAACGATCTCGTCTTTGGAAAAGGTTGCGACTCTCGCCATGGCACACCTCCTTGACGAGAGTATGATTTAATGTCATCTTGATTGCAAAATAAAGTTAGAAACAGCATTTCCGTTTTCAATGCCTTCATGGGTAAAATGATGGCGGGATTAAGTTTTGACATCTCGTCGGCACAGGGCACGCTGAAGCATTGACGACGGAAGAGACAGACGAACGCCGAGGAGATCTCGGCCGTCTGGTGAACTCCGACTTTAATCTGCGGAGTTTTAACCTTATTTTTTCATTTTTAACCATCGACGCGGGAGGTCTTATGAATGGGTTAAAAAGAGTGATCGCTTTAAGTTTGGTCGGGGGGACAATGCTTCTGACCGGATGCAGCATGTGGACGGCTCCCTATGGGACCGAAGAAGGCTCCGCTGGCGCCATTTATACAGATCTGACTGTTGGGTCGCCGCTTAAGGACAATCCAAACGCTACATCGCTCAAGAAAGGGGAGGCCTGTAGCGTGGCGATTATAGGATTCCAGACAGATGGAGATTCCTCGACCCAGACAGCCATGAAAAATGGAAACATTAAAAGGCTGGTTTCGGTGAAGCACCACATTACAAGTGTTCTCGGCCTTTACACGAAGGTCTGCACCATCGCAAAAGGGCGTTGAGTTTTATTGAAAGAATGGAATTCCAGAGGCAGAGGGGAGGATCTGTTCTCCCCTCTGCCTGTTTCACAAGGGCATCCTACTTAATGACAAAAACACGGAATTCTGAAATGTGTTCGGGTTCGACAACAAGGGAATACCGCGTCAATAAGGTCCCTAATAATGGGAATAATATAAAAATAATCCCCAGACGTTCGTTCGGGTAGGCTTTGACAAACATCCTCCGGGAATATCCCAGGGTCATGACGAAGAAGCGAACCCGGACGCGTTCCTCTCCCAGCCAGACCTGGCTCGATCCCCAGTCCACCTGGGCCTGCTCTCCCGGACGCGTCTCAAATCTCACGGTCATGTCCCGGGAGGAAGACGGGGTCCGCAAGGGCTTCACAAAATGTTTGACCGTGTCGTAGCTTCCCCGGTATCCCTGCTCTCCAAGCTCCCGAAAGAGTACCCGGACGTTGTATCCCACTTCCGGGGCGCGCTTCGTCACCCACTCCTTCCAGGGATCCAGGACTCCTTCCCGTTTCGTGGTCATGACGTAGGGCTTCCAGGACTCCCCTTTCGTAATCTTCCGCACCGTCTTGATGTCCACCCCCAGAAGCCGGGCAATCTCTTTCTTCTTGCGTCCGGACCGGAACATCTCCCCGATCCGCTCATGCAACTATTTCCCAATCAAGAGTTCCTCCTTTCCGGGATCTATTCCGAAAAGGAGATTATCACTCTGATTGAACTTTTTCCCCCGTTCTTCCATTCGTCCCTCCTCCAGGGGGGGATTTTTCACTTCCCACTGACAAGGAGGTTCGGCCCCTTTCCGGTTCTGATCATCACCTGTGAAACATCGCCCCATTGTTCGCCGGAGATCCCGAGCCCGGACTTCATCCTGTTGAAAAAGCCGATCCCGGAAGGGGCGCTTCGAGAGGGGATCGGAGAGATCCTGGCCAGATCCCGGGAACCCTAAGGGTGCTTACAAAAATAACTTGAACATTTATGAAGTTTTTTCCTGGGGATTTATCCGATAGTTCCACTCCCCATGAGAGGAATCTCACTCGATCGACAGCGAGTCCAGCTCTTCATCGGTCACCTTGATCCCGGCTTCGTTAGTGTTCTCGTCGAGGCTGGCCCGGATTTTCAGGCCCTCCCGGGTCGTGGTTCCGGCGATCAGGTTCACCACCACTTCCCGGCTGACCAAGGGACGCCCTCTCCAGTTGGCCGTGATGTGGCAGAACATCCGGTGCTCGATCTTGTTCCATTTGCTCGTTCCCGGTGGAAAGTGGCATACCTGGACCGGAATGGAGAGGTCGTTGGCCAGTTTCTGGAGCTCCCGGCGCCACAGGCGGACAAGGTCACCGTTGCTTCCTCCCCCGTCGGCGGTGATCAGCAGCCGACGGGCAGAGGGATAGACCGGGTGCCCCATCTCGCGCCACCATCGCCGAATGCTCTCCACGGCAAATTCGGCGGTGTCGTGGTCGATGCCGACATTGACCCATCCGGTATTGGTCGTCAGGTCGTAGACCCCGTAGGGGGCGACTTTTCCCAGATCCGGATCGATGAAGTCGTGGACCCGGACCTCTTCGGGGCGTCCTTTCGGTTGCCATTCCCGGCCCGCATTCTTGAAGTCTCCGACGAGTTCCTTCTTTTTCGTGTCGACGGAGATGACGGGATCGCCGGTCCGCTGGTAGTCCGTGACCGTCCGAGCGATGTGCTCGAATTGAGCGTCCCGGTCGGCATGCGTGCCTCCTTCGCGGGTCTTGCGCACCGATTGAAGGCTGTATCCCATCTGCTCCAGGAGAGCGTAGACCGTTCGCTGGCTGACGGCATGGCCTTTCCGTTTCAGCTCTTCGGCCAGTCGGGTGGTGCTTTTGCTGGTCCAGCGGAGCGGCGACATCGGATCGCCCCGCGAGACGGGATTGACGAGGGCATCAAGATCCCGCAGAAGCGCGTCGTCCTTTTCGACCAGTTTCTTGCGCCCGCCTCCAGATGCCCGGATCCGTCGGACCGGTCCTATTTCGGCCTGTTCCGAAACGCTCTTGATCTGTCCGGAGGCGAGTTCCGACAGTCCAGCATAAACGGTCGTCCGGGAAAGCCCGATGGCCCGGGCCACCGTGCTCACGCCCCCGTGCCCAAGGCTTCGGGCTTCCACCGCCGCCCAGAGACGGAGGGTGGTCTCGTTCAAAACCCCGGAGAGCGTCCGGTATTTCTCGGCGATGACTGTGGCGATGTCCTCCATGGCTCCACAGTATAGCATTTTTCATAAAGTGTTCAAGTTATTTTTGCTAGCTTTCCAAGGAACTCCTCATCATTCTCCACCCCCCACCAATGGAGGGATTGAAACATCCTGAAAGGGAAACTTAAACTTGTCTCGTCAAAATAGACCCAAAGCCTTTCTAATCTGGTTACGACGGGTGTCGACATGTCAGGAGAACAAAAATCAATCACAGGAGGTGTGAAGTGAAATCGATTGTTCGGAGTGTCTTGATCTGTACCTTGGGGATTGGCTGTCTCCTGGCAGCCAATCCCGCATTTGCAACCGTTGCTATAGCCATCCCCTATGGGGTCGATCTAAGTGCGACTGAAACTGGATCAGGTGGTGGTACAAATTATAGTAATTATGGACCAGGAGACACTTCGGGGAGTATTCCAAGTGACCGGTCCCCTACATGGACAGGAAGCGTCAATATCCTGACTGGCCAAATTTCTGCAGGATCGGTTAACCAAAACTCTGAAGCCATAAATGAAGGCTATCAGACGTTTGTCGAAGGTTGGAATACCTGGACGTTTCATGGCCCGACGGGTTCTACAATTAATACCTCTTTCGATATGACTGGAAATTTTTCTCAAACGAGCGGCTTATCTTTTTCTTCTTTAGGATCTACCTCACCTGGAACAGGACAGGTATGTCTGGGACTTTCGATCGGAGGGTGTAACGAAAATTCCCAATATTCTTCGAATGTCTCGAATTTTTCAGTGGATCTTGCGCTGAACGGTATTT
>DAIBTC010000132.1 GCA_027415345.1 Nitrospirota bacterium | reverse complement strand
AGTTGTCGCACTCAAGACAATGGCCGCAGGAGAAGCACCGGTCCGCCTCGGTCCGGATCAGGTCGGCGGGAGCGGTGGATTCGATCTCGGAAAATCCCGTTCGGGCCGCCACCGGAAGCTCACGGGGCTCATAGGCAGGCCGCTCCTCGAAATAGGCCAGGTTGAGGCTCGTGAAGGGAATCGGAGAGGGAGGCGATCCCAAAGAGAGCTCCTTTTTCCGAAGAAAGGCATCGATCCTCCATGCCCCGTGATGGCCGCTTCCCACGGCCTGGGAAACGAGGCCTCCGCCGGGAGAGGCGTCCCCCCCGGCAAAGATCCGGCTCTCCCCTTCCACCTGGCCCGTGGGGATTAGGGAGAGAAAGGGGCGGTTCCCCAGGAGCCGCCCGATTCCGGCGGGATCGACCTCCTGGCCCACCGCCGGAATCACCGCGTCAGTCTCGAGGATGGTTTCGGTCCCGGTAAAGGCCCGGTGGACGGGAGCCTCTCCCTCCATCTCCTTGAGCGCGTGCACAAGCTCGACCGCAATGACCCGGTCCTCCCGGAGGATCAGTCGGCCGATCCGCCGGCCTGTATGGATCCGGACACCCTCCTCGAGGGCCATGGCGACTTCCCGGGCAATGGCCGGCATGGTCCCCCGCCCCGTCTGGGAGGGACGGCCCGGAAGTTCTTCGTCCGTCACCACATGGACCTCCCGGGAGCCGGTCCGGAGGAGAGTCCGGGCCAGGTCGACCGCGGTGTTCCCGCCTCCCACGACGACGGCCCGCTCCCACCGGGGAAGGCTTCCGACATTCCTCCACTCCCGCAGGAGATCGAGCCCGTGGTGAAGATCTCCCGGAAGGGCATGGTCCACGGAATAACTCCGGTTCTTCTGTCGGCCCGGAGCCAAAAAAACGGCCGAAAATCCTTCCTCCAGCTCTTCGAGGGAGATGTCTCTCCCCAGCTTCTGTCCCGGCCGGAAATCGATTCCTGTAGCCAGGATCCGTTCGACCTCCCGGGAGAGGATCTCTTCCGGAAGGCGGTAGTCCGGAATGATCCGGCAGGTTCCCCCGGCTTCGGGCAGGGCCTCGAACAGGGTCACCCGATAGCCTGCCCTCCGAAGATAATAGGCGCAGGAAAGGCCGGCAGGACCGGCTCCGACAACGGCCACGCCCTCCTCCCTTGGCTCCCCTTCGAGACCCGGGTAGGGCCACCCCTCCCGGAGAGCCAGGTCTCCCAGGAAGCGCTCCGCCGAATGGATCGAGAGGGCCCTGTCATAGGAGCCCCGGTGGCAGGAGGTCTCGCAGGGATGGGGACAGACCCGGCCGGTCACCGCCGGCAGGGGGTTCGCCGCCACCAGGGCCTCCCAGGCCTGCCGGGGGCGGTCCATGGCGAGATGGTCGAGATAGACCGGGATCTCTTCGTGGGCCGGACAGGCTCCGTGGCAAGGAGAGGGGGAGGTCGCGTAAAGGGGCCGCTCCAGCCGCCAGGATCCCGTGTGGTTCGCTTTCGAGGTTCCGGGGAGGGCGAACCCCCCGGCGTTGACCCGAACCGGGGAGGCCGGTCTTTCCTTGTCTATCCCCATCGGGATCCTCCGCGACGGACGGTGTCGGCCCCCCCGGAATCCCGGGGGCCGGGAGCCTCTGAAAGAAGGTCGTATCGCTCGATATTGGCGTCGGCCAGGGCCTGAAGATGCTCGAGCTCCTCCCGCGCCTCCGGCGTGTCCCCAAGAAGGTGGCGGAAGCGGAACTGCGGCAGGGCGTATTCGCGGACCGGACGGGGATTCCGGATCTTCATGGAGCTCACGACCTTTCCACGCTCCATTTCGAGGATCGGGAAGAGGCCCGTCTCCACCGCCAGACGGTCCACGGAGATCGTGAGCGCGCTGTCGTGGCCCCACCCCAGGGGACAGGGGGAATGCAAAAGGAGAAAGGAGGGCCCGGAGACGTCGAGGGCGCGCCGGACCTTGGCCCGGAGGTCGGACGGGTAGGCCACCGAGGCCGTGGCGGCATAGGGAATGCCGTGGGCGGAAATGATGGCCAGGAGATCCTTCTTGAAATGGCGTTTCCCCTGGCGGACCCGTCCTGCGGGAGAGGTGTTCGTCCAGGCGCCATGAGGCGTCGATCCCGAGCGCTGGATACCCGTATTCATGTAGGCTTCGTTGTCGAAGCAGACGAAGAGGACGTCATGATTTCTCTCGAGCATCCCCGACAGGGCCTGGAATCCGATATCAAAGGTCCCGCCGTCGCCCGCAAAGGCCAGGACCCGGGTCGTTCTCCCCTGGGCCCGGAGGGCCACCTCGATTCCGGCGGCCACCGCGGCGACATTCTCGAAAAGGGAGTGGATCCAGGGAACGGTCCAGGCCGACTGGGGCCAGGGGGTGGTAAAGATCTCGAGACATCCTGTGGCATTGGCGACGATGACGTCAGGGCCGGCCGCCTCGAGAACCAGCCGGGCCGCCAGGGCCTGTCCGCATCCCTGGCAGGCCCCGTGGCCGGATTCGATCCCCGAAAATCGGGGCTGGAGCTTTCGAAGCGCCGTCGTGTCGACGGAGGGCTGAGAGGACATGGGGTCTCCCTAGGAGGTTGGCAGGACCGGGTCTTTCGAAAGGGGAAGTTTTCCCGGGTCGAGGTCGAAGATGGAGAAGGCCGGAGGGTCCTTCTCCAGGGCCTCCAGCATCTCCCGGAATATCTCCCCCGGAACGTTGCGCCCGCCGAGCCCCACCACGAAATTCACGACCCGGGGAGCCTTTCCCGATCCGTAGAGAGCCGACCGGATCTCATGGGCTGCGATCCCGCCCGATCCCGGAGAGAGGGAGCGGTCGAGTACGATCAGGTCGGACAATCCTTCTGAAGCCTCCCGGATCGCCCCGGCCGGGAAGGGCCGGAAGGCGCGAAGACAGAGAAGTCGCACCGGGCGGCCCAGAAGCCCCGACCGATGGGCATCCTTGAGGGTCCCGTAGACCGAACCCATGGCCAGGATCCCGACCGTGGCTTCCCGGTCTCCCTCGACCCGGAGGAGCCCCCCGCTGCCACGGCCGACCAAGGCCCCAAAGTCGCGGTCGGCCGCCAGGATTTCCTGTTCCGCCAGGTCAAAGGCTCCGTGCTGGAGGGAGCGCATCTCGGTGAAGAATTCGGGGGAGACCAGGGTCCCCTGGGTCAGCGGTCGGGCGGAGGAGAGGGAGCGGGAAAAGCGGAAGGGGGGAAGAAAGGCATCGACCTGCCCCGCCTCCGGAAGGTCGATCGGCTCCAGGGTATGGGTGAGGGTGAAGCCGTCGACGCAGACCATGACGGGAAGCTCGGTCCGCTCCGAGATCCGGAAGGCCTGGATCGTGGTGTCCACGGCCTCCTGGTTGTCGGCGCAGTAGAGCTGGATCCATCCCGAGTCCCGGACCGCCATGGAGTCCTGGTGGTCGTTCCAGATGGAGACGGGAGAGGAGACGGCCCGGTTGGCGCAGGTGAGGACAACGGGAACTCTGAGCCCCGAGATGTTGTAGAGAACCTCGCTCATCAGAAGAATGCCCTGGGAGGCGCTGGCGGTATAGGAACGGGAGCCGGCGGAGGCCGCTCCCAGGACGACCGAGGCCGCGGAAAACTCGCTCTCGACGCTGACCAGCTCCGCCTCAAGGAGGCCGTCGGCGATAAGTCGCGCGAGAGCTTCCACGATATGGGTCTGGGGGGT
Source organism: Nitrospirota bacterium (assembly GCA_027415345.1). GTDB lineage: Bacteria > Nitrospirota > Leptospirillia > Leptospirillales > Leptospirillaceae > UBA4572. The sequence continues at coordinate 501 of DAIBTC010000132.1, read as the reverse complement.
GATGGGATAGGCCGCCACGACCTGGGGCCGGCAGAGGGCGACGGCCCGGGCAATCGCCTGGGAGCCCTCGAGGGCGTCACGCATGAGTGGGCTCCTTCCAGAGATTTTCCGAAACCAGGGAGGCGCCCGATGAGAGGAGGGCCAGGTTTTTCGAAAGGAGATCGCCTGAAAATCGCCCCGCAAAGGCCCGCCCAAGGCTCTCGGTCGAAAGCGTCCCCGTCAGGGAGAGGAAGGCCGAAAGAAGGGGCGCATTGGGGATCGGCCGGCCCAGGGCCTCCATGGCCAGACGTGTGGCGGGAATCGTTGCGATCCTGAGCCCCGTCCCCAGAGAGATTCCTTCCTCCTCAAGGCGTTTTCGGAGATCTTCGGGGGCATGGGAGGAATTGACGAGGATGGCTCCCTCGGGAGAGAGCCCCGAAAGTGTCTCCGGAACCCGGAGAAGTCCGTCATCTGCGAGGATGAGGTAGCGGGGGGAGGTCACCTGGGAGCGGCGGAGGATCG
>DAIBTC010000131.1 GCA_027415345.1 Nitrospirota bacterium | reverse complement strand
GGAGTTTGTCCAGCTTGGGGTGATGAATGCCGGACCAGGAAAGTCCAAAAATCACCCCCGATGGACCTGCCACCTGGCGGAGGACCTCGATGATAGGTGACTTGGTGACGGCGTTAGTTCTGGTCCTCGTCATGGTATATACGGTCATTCCTCCGGCTAGGGAGGATGTTTGTTCAGTTGTATATCCCAAGACTGCCATTTCCGCAGAGTCATAAGGATGCCCGATCGCAGCGCAAGCCGGGGAGGTGAGAAAGAGTATTACTCCCGCTCCCGCGGTTAGCGCTGCGATCGGAGGGGCAAGGGGAGATCGGCATGCCATGAAGGTCCCTCCGGTCGAAGACGGTGTTTTTCCTAGTGTAACCCAAATGGGAAGCGTCTGGGAATCTCGAAGAGCCCCCAGAGAAAGGCGATCAGGAGAAGGGCGGCCCCGGTGCGGGTGTAGTCCGAGAAGCGGTACTCCCCCGGACCCCAGGTGAGCGTGTTCACCGGGTGGGAGAAGGGCGTGAGAAAGGCCATGGTCGCCGAGAAGGCCACTCCCATCATGAGCGGGTAGGGGGAGAGGTGGAGGACCCGGGAGAGGGCGATCGCGATGGGGGCCATGATGAGCGCCACAAGGTTGTGGGAGAGGAACTGGACCATGAGGGCGGTCGTCCCCATGAGGAGGGCCAGGAGAAGGGTCGGCGACAGGGTGTGCCCCTGGGATGTCAGAAGACCTGCGATCAACTGGCCCAGCCCCGTCTGGGCAATGGCCCACCCCAGGGGAAAGAGGCCCCCCAGGAGCATGACCACCCGCCATTCGATGGCGTTTTTCGCCTCCTCGATGGTAAGGCATCCGGAGAGGACCATGAGGATGGCCCCCGAGACCGCCGAGAGGGTCAGGGGAAGCCAGGCGAAGACATTGGAGAGAACCACCCCGCCAAGGATCCCAAGGGCGATGAGGGCCTTGTCAGAGCGGAAGGTTTCCCGCTCGAAGAGGTCGAGATAGAGGAAGAGGTTTCTGCCGGAGAGATCCTCCACCGCCCGCCTTGGGCCCTGGATCAGGAGGAGGTCTCCCGCCTCGAGGGTCAGGTCGGAGAGCTCTCCCGGGATCCGGCGACTCTCTTCCCGGTGGATCCCCACGATGTCGACATCGGGTGGAAGCAGAAAATGGAGTGAGGAGATCTTGCGGCCGATCATTCCGGACCGGGGGGAGAGCATGGCCTGGGCCAGGATCCAGTCCTCCGACTCCAGAAGCCGGTCGAGGGGAGGTCGTATGACCTCCTCCCCCGGGGCCGGAAGGGAGTGCTGGACCGGAAGGAGAGAAAGTCCCCGCAGATCTCCCAGCTTGTGAAGCTGGGAGAGAGTGGCCACCACGTGGAGATGGAGACCCTGGACCATGACCTCCCCCTCGGGGTTGGCGGACTTGGGAGTGTGGGGCATGGGGGGAGCGTTGGGCGGACCGATCTTTCTCGACCAGTCCCAGGAGGCCCGGAGAAAGGACTGGGCCCGGGCCCGGGCGGAGAGGATTCCTGAGGGGTGGGCGATGCGGAGCGAGAGCCCTGTTTGGGTTTTGAGCGGAGATTCGGAAAAACGTTTGCCCAGGTAAGGGAAATCCGCTCCCAGGACAAGTTCGAGATCGAAGGTCCGCTCCTCCTGCGGGATGGCGGGAGTGGCCTTGCCCTCCGTCCAGCGGAAAAAGCGTTTTCCGGTCAGGCCCAGATAGACAAGGCCCAGGAGAAAGGCTCCGGCTCCGATGGGGAAAAAGTCGAACATCCGGAAGGGATGATACCCCTGTCCCTCGAGATATCCGGAGACCACGATGTTGGAAGAGGTTCCGATCAGGGTGGCCGATCCCCCCAGGATGGCCGCGTAGCCCATGGGAAGGAGAAGGGGCTTTTCCGGGAGGCGGGATTCCTTGAGGAGAGAGAGAACCACCGGAAGAAAGAGGGCGGTTGTACCCGTATCATTGAGAAACATCGAAAAAAGGCCCACCGTTCCCAGGATGGCTGGAACCAGAAGGACCGGATGGCGTCTCCGGAGCGAGTCGAGCAGGAGCGCCACCTTCCGGACCACCTTGGTTCGGGAGAGGCCTTCCGAGAGGATGAAAAGGGAGACGATGGCAATCACCGCCGGTTCCGAGAATCCCGCAAAGGCCTTTTCGAGAGAGAGGACGCCCGTCAGGGAGAGGACGACGGGGACCCCGAGCACCACGATCTCGAGCGGGAGGAGGCGCATCGAGAGAAGAACGATGACAAAGAAGGTCAGAGACGTAACGACGATGATGGGCATGGATCTCCCGGATAAAAGGAAACCGGAGGAACGGATGGGGGAAGGATACCATTTTTGCCCCGTCTCTGTGTTAGGCTGGAAAAATCTGAGAGAAGGGGGACGGAGGCGGTTCCCGGATCGAATGTATGGGGGGAGGATGACTTGAGGAGAGTCCTGATCGCAGTGATGTCTGTCACGGCCCTGCTCCTGGGGGCCTGTGCGGGGGGAGGATCGAATCCGAAAGAGACGGGAAGTCTTCCCGCCTGGGTCGCCTCCCTCCACGCTCCGAAGGGAGTCTACCGGGCCGTCGGGTTCGGCCAGGGAGACGAGATTCCCGGGGCCGTTCAGGCCGCCCGTAAAAATGCCCTTCTCCAGATCGTCGAAAGCTCCTTCGGGGAATCGGTCCGGTATCGCTACCGGAAGGAGGGGGAACGCCAGGGATTTTCGACCTCCGCCTCCGTCCACGACTTCTTCGATGCGGCGGCCTCCGGAAACCTTTTTGGCCAACGGGTTGTCCATAATGCGGTGCGGAAGGCGGGAGACGGGTATGTGGCCTATGTGATGGTCGAAGTGGCCAAAAAGGATATCCGGTTGGCTTACGCAAGTTTCATGAAGGAAAAGAAGGCCCGGCGGGATCTCAGGCTTGCCGAGACCCGCGGAGCGGTCCTTCTCGAGACCGGACACTACCGGAAGGCCCTGGCCTTTTACCGCCAGAAGGCGTCGCGGGAGCCCGGAAACGATGTCTGGTGGATCGGGATCGGGGCCGCCCAGTACCGTCTGGGGGCTTACGACAAGGCGCTTTCGGCAACTGACCGGGGGCTTTTGTTAAACCCCCGGTCCTTCTATGGCTACTGGAACCGGTCGAGCATTCTTGAAAAGCTCGGGAGACGAGGGGAAGCGGTGGAGGCTGTCCGGATGGCCTGCACCCTTCGTCCCTCCGAGGTATGCCGCCGGCGCCTCCAGGAGGCGGAGATGAACGTCAGGTAGTTCTTCGGCCAGTCCGGGGACGGACCCGGGAATGCTGGGTTCTGAAGCCGTCCCGGATCTTTATGAGAAGCGGGCGGAGACGGTCCATCTCCTCGCTGGAGAGAGACTTGTTGAAAAAATTTTCGAGGTGATGGATGTGGCGAGGAAAGACCTCCTCGAAGACCTGGTCTCCGGCGGGCGTGAGACGGATGATCTGCCCGCGGCGGTCATTGGGGTTCTGGGTGCGGGAAATCAGCTTTTTTCTCTCGAGCCGGGTCAGGACTCCGGTGAGAGTTCCCTTGGTGACCAGAGTCTCCCGGGCGAGGTCGGTGCATCGTAAGCCCTCGGTTCTTCCCAGGGTGACAATGACGTCGAACTGACCCCGGGTGAGTCCCATCGAGGCGATGTTCCGGTCGGAGACCTGTAGGAAGGCCTGATAGGCCTCAACAAGAGGCCGGAGGACGGTCAAATAATGGGGAGATGGGAGGGGTGGGAAGGAGGAGTTCCCCGTGGGATCCTCGTTCTGAGATTTATTTGACAGTGATCGTGCCACGAGCCGTCCTCGGATGAAAGTCTCCGAAATATTCGTAAGTTCCCGGTCCCAGACCCGAGACCGGAATCTCCACCGTCTGCCCCGGACGGACCACAACCTCGAAGGCCATATCGTAGCTTTCGAATTCCTCCATCGATTTCCCCAGGTTCGTCACGTGGAAGAGCAGGGGCTGGCCTTTGGGAACCACTCTGACATTTGTTTCGAAGCGATGGTGGCGTATGGCGACATCAATCCGGAGAAGCGATCCGGAGGTCGCACTGGCTGGCGAAAAACTCAGAAAAAAAATCATCACAGCCAGAAAAAATGCCGGGCAAGTTTTCTTGAAACGAAAGAAATTCATATTTTCATATTAATCTTTTTTGGGATGGATATCAAATTCTGGTATTTTTTCATGAT
>DAIBTC010000130.1 GCA_027415345.1 Nitrospirota bacterium | reverse complement strand
CATTGAGGGATGTGTCGTAGCGGGCGGCAATAACTTTAACTTCCCGGAGCAAATCTTTATCCAGGGAAAATGTGATGTTCGGCATTGGTCCTCCACTGTCTGGTCAAGGTGCTAATGTTTTTGGATCCATCCCCGGCGGAAGCAGTTTCATGTCGACAGCAAGTATTCCTGTCCGGCTTTTGAGATAGAGGAACCGTCCGCTCTTCCATTTCTTTCGCCCGTGTTCATTTTGGAACCCCGCCAGCGCCGGGCCCAGGACAACTTTCAGATCAATCCTTCCTTCCCAGTAAACGGCAAAAACGGTTTCCGGTGGCATGAGGCGGATGTATTCCCGAACCTTTTGATGATGGATGAAAGAATCAAGCTCTTCGTAAAGACAGAGTCCCTGGAGCCAGCTTGGATCATACTGCCCTTTTTTGATGGCTTCAAACTCCCCGTCAGGGAGCGGGCAAGGAGACGTGGATCCCATTTCCGTGCTGAGCCTGGCATCGTCTCGGCTGATGCTCGCAAGGCTTCTTCCGTCCATCGTCGCCCAGACCGTTGCAGGAAATAACAGGATGATGAGGACGAGGATGATCCTTACGTTTTTCATCTTTCTCTCCCTTCCCTTCAATCGTGATCTCGCAATCTCACCCTCACATCGGAATCGGCAATCCTTCCAAGGCCAGGAGCCGGGAGAGCGCCGATGCGCTTTTCAATCCCAGGATTCCGACGGCGGCCTCCTGGGAGATCTCCCCGCGCACGTATCGTTCCAAAATCTCCCGCTGGAACCAGAAACCTTGCTCAATCACTCTCACGAGCGCTCCGTTGAGGGTTTCTTGTTTGATGGCGGCCATCGACCGGATCTTGTCCAGCTTCTCCTTGTCGATCCGGAGGATGGTCGAATCGATCCCCTCTTCTTTGAGTTTCTTTCGGTAATGAGAGGCGTTCCGGCGGCGTTTTTCCAGGAACTTTTGGCCCTGTTCGGCCAACTTTTTGAGATCGTCGAGGGAGGGGGTCTCCGGCATGAGAAGTCTCCAAAAAAATAAAACAGTTGATAATGCACTCCACTAATGCTATAATGTACCGTATCGGATCGAACGAGTCAATGCCCGGATCGGTATGGGCAAGACAGGAGGGAGTCGATGATCGGGTTCAAGGTCGAGAGAAAGCCACTGGAAAAAAAGAAGTTTCCCGGGAAGTCCGTGAAGAAAAAGGAGGGTCCCAAGGAAGATCTCCCCTCCGAGGCCCCGATTCCCGATCCTCCTCCCACGGCGGAAGTTCCATCCGAGTTTTCCCATCGCCTTCCAGTCGACGCGGCGGCGTTGAGGGCGGCGATCGCGGAATGCAAGGAAAAACTGAACCCCAAAAAAGAAGAGAACAGAAAGCGCTGGCTCGATCTGGCGGAGAAGGTTCTCAAGAGCGAAATGATTTCCTTGGTGGCCCCTCCCTCCCAGGACAAGGTCGATGCGTTGCTCCAAAAGTACCCCCACATGAAAAGGACTCTCGGGATCCTCCAGGACTTTCTGGACATTTCCCGACTGGCCCAAGGACCGGCCTCCCTGCCGCCCCTCCTTCTGGTCGGACCTCCGGGGAGCGGGAAGACCGCCTTTTCTCTCGACCTGGCGAAAGCTCTGGGGGTTCCATCACGTCTCGTGAACGCGGCCAGCCTCACCCATTCCTTTGTCCTGGGGGGCATTGATGCGGTGTGGGCGTCCGCAAAGGAAGGAATGATCCTGAATGTTCTCTTGGAAGGAGCGGGGAATCCGGTCATGGTGCTCGACGAGATCGACAAGGCCGGTGAAAGCCTGTCAGGCTCCTCGAGTTCGGCATCAATTGAGGACTTCCTTCTCAATGTTCTTGAGCCGGTCACGGCCCGGAAATTTGCCGACGAATTCCTGTCGGCCGCCCATCCGGTGAATGCGTCGAAGGTCCAATGGATCTTCACGGCCAATAATGTGGCGGAAATGTCGAAGCCGCTTCTCTCCCGGCTCATGGTCGTTCCGGTTCGGGAACCCAACGACGAGGAGCTGCGGGAGGCGATCATTCCCGCGCTCTATCAGGACATCCTCGAGGAGAACCATCTGGTCGGGAAGGCGCCGGAGGCCCTGTCGGAGGAGGCGATCGACACCATTTCTGGATCCCCCAGAGAAGCCCGGAAACGGATTCTCCGTCTTCTGGCCGGCTACGCACGTGCCGGGAAGTTCGAGGCCCCGGAAGAAGAAATCGGCGTTCAGAGAAAAAACATTGGCTTTTGTGCAGGAGGACGCGAATGAGCAATAAACCCCTCTATTTTTCCCGGTCGGACACAAAAACGGTTCTTCGGCTCCCCGAGTCTTTTTCGGGTTTCACGGCCCGGATGCTGAGTATCCGGCATGAGAGACGGAAAATTACCATCGTGCTGACGCTCTGCGACAAGGAAGAGGCAACGCATGTTCCGGTGGCCACCTACACGTCGATGGAAGAGGCTGTCGCGGATATGGAAGAGATCAACCGGACACTGCTCGAAAGGGACGAGTCGCTTGTTGAGGGATAACCCGTTGCGATTGGAAAACGTCGAGGAGACCCCATGAGAATCCAGTATGCCTCCGACCTTCATACCGAATTTGGATCCCGCCCCCTTCGGAAGTCGGACATCAAGGGAGACGTACTCGTTCTGGCCGGAGATATCGCCGGGAAGCCGGAACAGTTGGCACAGTCTCTCCGGCTCCTGGCCGGAGACGTCCCGATCCTGTATGTGATGGGAAACCACGAGTTCTTCAGGCATGACTTTGACAAAGCCTTGGAACATTATCGGAAGGCAATCGAAGGGTCTCCCCATGTTTCTTTACTGGAAGACCGGACGACCATCCTCCGGGGCGTCCGATTTTTGGGCTGCACCCTCTGGAGTGATTTCTTTGGGGGGCTGCAGGGAAAGGCCTCCGAGCTTATGATGAACGACTTCTATAAGATCACCTTGAACGGGGGCAAACTCCGATGGACGGATGTCGCATCCCGGTACCGGGGATTACTTGCCTGGCTCCGGAAGGAACTCGAAACGCTTTTCCGGGCCCGACGGTCGTTGTGACCCACCACGCTCCGTCCGCCCTCTCGAATCCGCCTCAGTTCGCCGGGAGCCCGATCTCCGGAGCCTTCTATTCGAACCTGGACGAACTGATCGAGGACACGAAACCGACTCTCTGGATTCACGGCCATGTCCATGATTCCTGCGATTACGTCATCGGTGAGACCCGGGTCGTCTGCAACCCTTTCGGATACGAAGAGATCGAGACGAATGTCGATTGGGATCCCCGGGCGATGGTGGAGCTCCCGACAATCGTCACCACGCCTCACCTTAGAAGGGGAAAAAATGAAAATATGGATTGAAGCCGATGGATCTCGGAGAGAGGGTGCGGGGAAAGGAGTCCAGATGTTCACGAGACGGGAGCCCCTGGGAATCTTCAGAAAAGGGGAGAACACCTTCTCTGAAGGATAAAGACTGCTCAATGAGTTGCTATACGAATCTTGTTTCGTATTTCCTTCGATATACTCCGAGTATAGGGTTCCATTTTTACCAGTTTCTGGTCGTGTCGGAAAGAGATGGGGTGAGTTGGATTCGGTCGATCCCCGATCTCGATATCAACCACATTTCCCCCACAGTTGGAACAGATGCGACACATCCTCCCTACACCCGGGTAAAATGAATGGACAAATGTTTCATTTCATTACGGAAGGTTCCCCACACGATATTGAATATGGGGTCGAGATTAAAACAATTACCTTTCCTAATGTTGAACTTCGGGATGTGGAAGTGATTCTACTGGAAACAAGAAAGTAACGGCTGTCTCTGGATCTTCCAAGGGCCAATAACACCCTGCTCTCCTCTCAAGACAGTTGAACTGAAGGGAATAGGAGTACATCAATGACTCGACGACAACTGGCACATTCTCCTTCCGCTAACGACGAGAAGTTGCTTGACGGTTACTTTCGCCAGCTCTCTGCCGGGGAAATCAGCCGCCGCGAATTCGAGGAAGCCACAGGCGAAGAATGGTGGTGGGGAGATATTCTGGAAGGCTTGGGAAAAAGGAACCTTCCTTACCCGACCGTCGAACCTAAGAGGACCGATGCCCAGCAGAAACTGGCGGACGAGGTTTTGTGATGAAAACAGGGAATCCCGGGAATCCGAAAGCGTCCATTATCGTGACTGATGCTGGTCCTCTT
>DAIBTC010000012.1 GCA_027415345.1 Nitrospirota bacterium | reverse complement strand
AGGGGAGCCCGGATCCGCCGTGTAATCGAGGATATCTGGAAAATCCGCCACGACCGCCATGGCTACCAGTATGTCTATACCCCTCACATCGCCAGGCTCGATCTCTGGAAACAGTCCGGCCACTGGGATTTTTACCGCGACAGCATGTTTTCCCCCATGGAGGTCGAAGGGTCGGAGTTTGAAATCAAGCCGATGAACTGCCCCTTTCACATCCTGATCTTCAAGGAATCCATCCAGAGCTACCGGGACCTCCCGGTCCGCTTCGCAGAGCTCGGAACAGTCTACCGGTACGAGCGTTCCGGCACCCTCCATGGTCTTCTCCGGGTCCGGGGCTTTACCCAGGATGACGCCCATATCTTCTGCAGGCCCGAGGACATCGCCTCCGAAATCGGGAAAGTGTTAAAACTCGTCGACGAAATGCTCATCCCTTTCGGATTCACGAATCGCTCCGTCTACCTTTCGACCCGGCCGGAAGGATCCGTCGGATCCGACGAAAACTGGGAGCTTGCCACCCGGGCCCTCGAGGAGGCCCTCCGCACGGCGGAGATCCCCTTTGAGATCGATCCGGGAGAAGGGGTCTTCTATGGTCCCAAGATCGACATGAAATTCCACGATGTCCTTGGCCGGACCTGGCAGCTCTCCACCATCCAGGTCGACTTCAACCTTCCCGAAAAATTTGACCTGACCTACCGGGACGCCTCCGGAAAGGATGTCCGTCCCATCATGATCCACCGGGCTCTTTTGGGGTCGGTCGAACGCTTCTTCGGGATCCTCGTGGAACATTTCAAGGGGGCCTTTCCGCTATGGCTGGCCCCGGAACAGGTCTCAATCCTCACCATTGCCGACCGCCACATTCCCTATGCGGAAAAGATTACCCGGGCCCTCGAGGCCTCGGCCCTCCGGGTCTCGACCGACTTCAGGAATGAAAAGATCGGCCTCAAGATCCGAGAGGCCCAGCTCCAAAAAATTCCCCAGATGTGGGTCGTGGGGGACAGGGAGATGGAAGACGGAACGGTTTCGGTCAGACACCGGGACGGAAGGCCTGGCGAAGTGCTTCCCTGGGAACGGGCCTTGGCGGCAGTCGCAGAAGAAAACCGCTCCGGGCTGGCCCTTGGAGATTTGACGCAAGACCGATAAGACCAACCATCAAGAAGGGGGTTCCTGATTAATTCCAAAACGCGTATCAACCATGAGATCAAGACAAAGGAAGTCCGGCTGATTGGAGCCGATGGAGAACAGCTCGGCATTGTTCCCACAATCGTGGCGATCAAGAAGGCAGAAGAGGCAGGATTCGACCTGGTGGAGGTCTCGCCCAATGCCAAACCTCCCGTCTGCAAGCTGATGGATTATGGAAAGTTCCAGTACGAGCAGAGCAAGAAGGTCCATTCCATGAAACAGCACCAGCGGACAGGGCAGGTCAAGGAACTCAAGTTCCGCCCCCACATCAATGATCATGATCTCAGCATCAAGATCCATTATGTGGAACGATTCCTCGAGGAAGGGAACAAGGCCAAGGTGGCCCTGGTCTTTCGTGGCAGGGAAATGATTCGCTCAGAAATCGGAACCGAGCTCATGCAGAAGATGATTTCGGCCCTGGGCCCCAAGGCGATCGTGGAATCTCCGCCGAAATTTGAAGGATCCAGCATGACCATGGTTCTGGCCCCGGCGGCTCCTTCGAAACCCCCTTCCCGGGAGTCGAAAGGGCTGGAAGGCGAAAACGGCGCCCCAAAGGATTGAATCCCGCCATTTCTTGTGCTAGACTACCAAAATTGTGATTTAATCGGGTTATTTTCACGAGGAAAGGAAGTGCAACGTGGCAACAGGACGTGTTCTCAAGACCAAGCGCGCCGCAAAAAAGAGATTTTCCCTGACCGGCACCGGAAAGGTCAAGTTTCACAAATCCGGGAGGCGCCACCTGCTGACCGGCAAGTCCTCGAAACGGATGCGGTCCCTGTCGACAGGGATCCTCGAAAAAGGCCAGGCCAAGAAGGTTCTCGCCAATCTGAACAACTGACCCCTGACGATGACCGGAGGATCGGGTGTTGTATCCTCGACCGTTCGTCATTGATCATTTTATCGTGTCCCTTCAAGGAGGAACCAAATGCCACGCGTAAAAGGCGGACCCCAGACTCGGGCACGCCGCAAAAAGATTCTCGATATGGCCAAGGGGTATTGGGGAGGACGATCCCGTCTTTACCGTTCGGCACGCCACACCGTCGAAAAGGGATTGACCTACGCCTATCGGGACCGCAAAGCCAAGAAGAGGGAGTTCAGAAGACTCTGGATCCAGAGGATCAACTCGGCCTGCCGTCCCCAGGGGATCAGCTACAGCCGTCTGATGGCGGGTCTCAGGAAGCTCGGGATCGGACTCGACCGCAAGATTCTGGCCGATCTTGCCCTCAATCAGCCCGAGGCCTTTTCCGATCTCCTGAACAAGGTCAAGGCGGCGGGTTGATCACCCATGCCGTTTCTTTTTCGAGAGGCGCCCCACGGCGCCTTTTTCTTTTTCCACACTTTCTCTTGCCTCACAACTTCCTCCCGATTGCAACGGATCCCCCGCTCTCACTCCTCGAAAACTTTGACATCAGGGCGTTGATCGAAGAAAATAGAAAAAATTGGGAGTAAGGCTCTTTTTCTTACCTATCCGGCAGGGGCGTCAGAATGGTCGTCCGCTATGCGGAAAACAAGGAAGAAAGCGCGGAGATCCTTCGCCTCGTCCTTCAGAAAATGAGCGAATGGCGTCTTTCCTTTACCCCCGTCCATTACACCGTCGTCTACGAATATGTCACGAACATCAATCCTGGCCTTCGAAAAATCCTCGATGACATGGTGGTTGCAGGCACCCTCACCGACAAGAAAATCGAAGAGGCCTATTACGGATTCATCATTCCCGAGCAGACCCTTCCGGTTCTCGAACAGAGGGGCCTTCTGACCCGGGAGACCCTCGAAATCCTAAATCGCATGGCCGAATCCGCCAACTCCACCATGCAGACCACCCAGAAGGCACGCTTCGGCATTCTCTCCCAGCACAATGCCCTCCGGACCGCCGAGGTCGTCGACTCTTCCCTTTTGCAGTCCGTCATCACCCGACTGGCGGGGGAGACCAAGAAACTTCTCGAAACCAGTGAAACCCTGGAGAACAAGCTGAGAGACAGCCGCAAGGAGATAGAGACCCTCCGGCTGGAACTCCAGGCGGCCGCCCAGGCCTCTTCCCTCGACCCGCTCACCGGCATCATCAACAGGCGGGGCTTCGAAAAACAGGTCACCGCCTGTCTCGAAGCCCACGAAAAGAAGGTGGGAGACTGCTCCTTCCTGTTTCTTGACATCGATCACTTCAAGCAGATCAATGACGAATACGGCCACGTCGTGGGAGACCGCGTGCTTCAGGCGGTGGCCCAGGTTCTTCGGGCCAAGACCCGGGGAGAGGACATCGTGGCCCGCTACGGGGGAGAGGAGTTTGTCGTCATCCTTCCCGCGACTCCGATCGACAAGGCCCATATCGTCGCCGAGAATATCCGCCAGAATGTCGAGCGCATCGCCCTTCTGAGTGCAAGGGAAAGCAAGACAATCGGCGTCGTCACCGTTTCGATCGGGATCGATGTCCACAAGCCGGGCCAAAACTGGCGCCAGACCGTCGAGCGGGCCGACAAGGCCATGTACCAGTCCAAACAGAACGGAAGAAACCGGACAACGACCTACTTCCAGCTTTGACCGGTCACCTGCCGGAGTTGCCGGGCCTCTTTCATCTCCCTTCTCCCCTCCTCCGTTGATCCTCGGCCAAAATCGCCTCCGTCAGTGCCTCCATGGCGCCTCTGACGGGAATAAGGTCCGCCTCCAACAGGCCCTTTCCCCTCCCCCGAAGCTTTTGCGAAATCTTTGCCAGGGCCCGGTGATAGCGCCGATGGAGCCGGTCAATCCTGCCGCCGGGGGGAATCTTGAGATCCTCCATCATGTTCCAGACCGGACAACTCTGGTCCTCCGACAGATAGGCCATGTCAAGAAAATCCGGGTTTTGAAGAAGGACATCCATCTGCATCCCATGAATCTGGACAGACTTGGCATAGAGACCGAGAACAGACTTGGGGAGGCCCAGCTCTTTCGGGTCAAAATCCCCGAAAAACTCCTTCAGCCCCTCAAGGGAGAGGGGCCGGGAGATGGCATACCCCTGCAGGAAGTCCACTCCCAGCATCCGCATGGCGTCCAGGATCCCCTCCGTTTCCACTCCCTCCACCACGAAGGCAAGATTCAGACGGTGGGAAAGCTCCATGACGGCCTCCACGAAATGCAAATCCCGCGGGCGCGATTCGAGGGTGCGGACAAACCCCTGGTCGAGCTTCACCTTGTCGACCGGAAGGTCCTTCAGGCGAAGAAGCGATGAATAGGCGCTCCCCACATCATCCATGGCCAGATGAACGCCCAGATCCCGGAGGCGTTGCAGGAGATCGAGGGCTACGACCGTCTCCCCGAAATCCCGCCCCTCGAGGATTTCCAGGGTCAGCCGGGAGGGCTCGACGGAGGACTCTGCCAGCATCCTCCGCAGACAGTCGATGCACCCTTCCGTGACGGAGCGCGGATCGATATTGACGGAGAGCCCGAGGGAGGGCCGGGTCTCCTGAAGGCTCCCGAGAGCCGAAAGGGATTGTTCGAGGACCAGACGTGAAAGCTCAAAGAGATCATCGTCCTCGTAACCCGGGAGGAAGTCCGGAGGGTCAAGGATCCGGCCGTCGGAATCCCTGAGGCGGGCCAGAGCCTCGACACCCGCAATCCGTCCTGTCCGGTTGTCGAGAACGGGCTGATAGTAAACCTCCACCTGGCGGTCGGCAAGAAGTCTCTGGCCAAGGGTCCGGGCCAGGGGAATCTCCTCTCCGTGGATCATCCAGGAGCGGGACCGGTCCCCCTTGTGCCCCTTGCTTTCGTAGAGGGCCTGATCGGCAAGACGGAGGAGGATCTCGGGATTGTCGGAGGCTTCCGGGCCGGGGGTATAGAGAGCCACCCCGATGGAGACTCCCACCGACACCTCCATTCCCTCTTCCAGCAGGACCGGCCTCCGCGCCGCCTGGTCGATTCTTTCCAGAAGATCCCCGAGCTCCTCCCGAAGACTGATGTTTTCCAGGAGAAGGACGAATTCGTCGCCTCCCTGGCGGGCCAGAAAGTCGGTCTTCCGGAGGGCTTGCTGGATCCTTTCTCCTGTCAGCCGGAGGAGGAGGTCTCCGGCTTCATGACCATACCGGTCGTTGACTGGCTTGAAGCTGTCGAGGTCGAGGATTGCCACGGCAAAGTTCCACCCATACCTTCGGGACCGGGCGAGGACCTTCTCGAATTCGAAATCGAGGGCCCGACGGTTCGGAAGGCCGGTCAGACGGTCATGGCGGGAGTCGTACTCGAGCTTTTGGGTCAGGTCGACCAGGGAGGTGATATCCCGTTGATTTCCGACAAATTCGATGATCTCCCCGGAGGCATTCCGGACTGGACTGATCGAAAGCAGGTTCCAGAAGGGGGTCTTGTCCTTTCGGTAGTTCAAGATCTGTCCCTGGAAGGGACGCCCCTGAGAAAGCGCCGTCCGGATCTTCTCGACCGTGGCCCGATCACTCCCCTCTCCCTGGAGGATCCGGCAGTTTTTTCCGAGAATCTCCTCGGCGGAATAGCCGGTGAGGGCGGTAAACCCTTCGTTGGCAAAGATTACCCGGAATTCGGGGTCCGTGATCAGGACCCCCTCGCCCACGGCCGCCACCGCATTGGAGAGAAGGTTCTGCCGGGTAAGCAGATCGAGACGGTCGAGCCCCTGGGAAATATTTCTCGCAAGCTCGGAGAGGAGCCCTTCGAGGACGGGGTCCGAAAAGAATCCCTCCTTCCCGTGGCCGACAAGAAGGATCCCCCAGACCTCTCCCTTTCGAAATAATGGCAGGGCGCCCATGGCGTTGATGCCAAAAACCCGCGCCCGGTCCATCCACGGCAACCTGAGGGTTTCCCCCTCAGGATCGAAGACCGGGTGCCGAAGGGCAAAAAACCGGGACAGGAGATCCGGATCCCCGCCGGATTTTCCGTAGGGGGGCTCATCCAGAAGCCCGGTCTTTCCCGAGGCCCCCGCCACCGCTATCCCCTTCCCTTCCGCATGACGGCAGACGGCGGCCAGCGCCATCTCCCCGAAACTTACGGCCAGATCGCAAAGCCTTTTGAGAAGTTTTGCCTCATCCGTCACGGAGGAGAGGGCCTCGCCGGCATGGGCGAGAAGGGTATTGTAGGCCGAGAGGAGCCGGAGTCGTTCGGCCTGGGCGTGGCGGTCGGTCACGTCGTGAACGGTACCCACGACCACCGACGGATCGTCCGGAATCCGGGAGAGAGAGATATCCACCATGACCGTATGGCCGTTTTTGGTCACCATCCTGACATCCGGAACCTCGATAGTCTCCCTGTCCGAAAGGAAGCTGTAGGCAAATCCCACCCGCTCATACTCCCCCGCATCCCCATAGAGTATTCGCGTGGACTGTCCCACCATCTCCTCCGCCCTTTCGTAACCCAGCATCTGCCGCATGCGCTCGTTGGCATAGCGGATCTGTCGCTGCTCGAGCAACATGATTCCCGCCAGGGTGTTTTCGAGGAGAACCTTCTCGAGGGAGGCCATCTCCCGTTCGCGGCGGAGGGCCGCCAGACGATCGAGCCCGCGGGAAATGTCCCGGGCCAGTTCGGAGAAGACCTCCCTCAAGGGAGGGGAAAATCCGTCGGACCCTTTACGGGTCAGGGCCAGGACTCCCCAGATCTTCCCCTCCTTCTCCACCGGGAGGATGGCGCGACTTCCGGGAACCGCCCCAGGATCCCGCTCACCGGCCCCCAGTCCCGGAAGCCTCCCCGGACCTTCGGGGTCAAAGTTGGCCCGCCCGGTCCTCAAGACCTCTCCCACGGGCCCGTTTTCGCCGGGACCTCCCGGGAGGACTGAGATCTCGCGTCCCTCAAGGGATCCCGTCTCTCCGGAGACCGCCTCGATATGGATTTTCCCCTCCTCCCCCGGCCGTCCGATAAAGGCCTGGCTGAGCTTCCCGTACCGGACCGAAAGGTCGCAGATCGTCCGGAGCAGGCCCTCTTCCGTCGCGGCCTCGGCGATCGCCTGGTTGACCTGGGCCAGGAGAAGATTGGAGTCGGAGAGGCGGGAAAGCTCCGCGGCCAGACGGTGACGCTCCGTCACGTCGACCATCGTCCAGACGATCGTCTCCCGGTCCGCCTCACGGACCTTCTGTCCCGACAGGTCGACAAAGCCCTCGGTTCCGTCCTGGCGCCGGATCCGCAAATCCCTGAGGCGGGCCCCCCCTTTTGCGAGGGCCTCCCGGGCGGCCTCGCCCATTTTTGAAAAGCTCTCGTCCTCCTCGAAATAGAGACTCCGAACACTTTTGCCCACAATCTCTCCGGCCTCCCTGGTCCCCAGGATCTCGAGAAAGCCCCGGTTGACCTCGACCACCACCCGTTCGGGATAGCGCACGAGGTTGATCCCGGCCGAGGTGTTGGCGAGGAGGGTCTCCTTGAGGGCCGTGGCCTGGCGCTCGCTTCTTGCCAGATCGAGGCGGTCAAGGGCCAGGGACAGGTTGTCGGCGATCACCTCGAGAAGATGGCGGATCTCGCTCTCGATGGGCTTCGTCCCGTCGAAGTAGACGGTCAGGACGGCCCAGACTCCTCCCGCCCGGAAAACCGGGAGGGAGGCACTCGCCCCAAAGCCTGACCCGAGGGCCCGCTCGCGCCAGGGGGCCATGTCGGGAGTCTCCTGAAAGGACTCGTTGTAAACCGGGAGTCCGGATCTGAAGGAGCGTCCCATGGGACCCTGACCCTCGGGTCTCGCCCCATCCGAAGAGATCACCACCTCCGCGAGATAGGCGGTCATCCCGGAGGCGGCGATTGGCCGGAAGAGGCCTTCCCCGTCGGGCCTTCCCACCCAGGCCAGGCGGATCTCCGGCACCTCCAGGGAGAGCCGGCAGAACTCGGAGAGGACCTGGGTCTCATCGGTGGCCCGGGAGACCGCCTCGGCCACGCGCCCCCGGAGGTCATCGAAGGAGAGAAGCCTGAAAAGCCGCTGGTTCTTTTCCTCTATCTGACGCTCAAGGGCCACCCGGTCGGTCACGTCGATCCCCAGGGTCACAAGGTACCGGGGATTCCCCTTCGGGTCGCGGAGAACGGTCGTGGTCCACTCGAACTCCCGGAGGGTGCCCGAAGGGGTCATCCAGGGGATCTGATGATGGAGGGGAAGGGAGGAGTTCCGGACCTGGCTGAAGAGGGCGTGAATCTCGGTCCGCAGTCCTTCGGGAATGAAGCGCTCCCAGTAGTAGGGGGTTCCCCGGATCTCCTCAAGGCTCACTTTCATGAATTCCCGGGCCGACTGGTTGAGGCGAAGGATCTCGCCCTCCGGGGAGATCACCATTCCCACCGCCCCGGCCGAATCGAAGATCGCATAGTTGAGGGCCGAAAGATCCGCAAGCTCCTCGCCCTGCCTCTCCTGCCGCCGGACCAGGATCCGGATCCCGCCCGCCAGAAGGACCATGAAAAAAAGACCCCCCGCCTCGACCAGCCAGCGGCGGAAGGCCTCCCGCATCCATGCCTCTTTTACAAGGGAGGGGGACCAGGAGGCCAAAATCCGGAAGGGAAAGCCGGGAACTTCCGTCATGACCTGATCCGGGCCTCCGGGAAGGATCGGCGAGTCCGGGCGATTTCCCCGGACCATGAAGAGGATATCGCCGTTTCGCGAATCCCTCAGAGAAAGGCTGAAGGGAGAAGGACCCAGGGCCCGCCTAAGCCTCTCGACCCGGAGGTCACTTTTCACACCGACGGGAGGCTGTCCATGGACCTCCGGAAGAAGGATGGAGAGGGGAAGGATCCTTTTCCCGATCCGGGCCGACAGGCGGCTTCGCCCGAGAAGGAAGGAGGGATTCGAGGGAAGGGGCGTGGCAAGTCCCCCCCGTGGGTCCGGGCGCACCTGTCCCCCGGAGACAAGAGCGTTCGTCCAGAGGGTCCGGCCTGTCCGGGGATCGAACAAGGAGAGGTCGACAAGGGAGGGATGAAGGGAAAGAAAGATCCGGAAGGCCTTCTTGAGGGCGGGGGAGGGGCCGCGGGAGAGGCTCCGGTCCCCCGAGAGGCTGGCGGCCACGAATCCCAGGGACAGATACCGGGAGTTCAGGAGGCCGGCGATGGACGACGCGTCGCGAAGGTCAACCCGAAGGGCACGGGAGACGACCTTCTCCCGGTAGTCCCTGTATGCCAGAACTTCGAAGAATCCGGTCCCGAGGAGAGCCAGGACAAGGGTCCCGCCCACCAGAAGGTCGATCTTCCTGCCGATCAGCAGTTTCCGGATCAATTGGTCGGTTTTTTGCCTGGCCTTCATCCCGTCCATGGTCTCAGATCTCTCTTTCAGGAGGCCAACAGAACCTCCAGATCGACCTCGAAGCAGACCGTTGGCATCCGGATCCCCCACCGGTCAAGGGTTTCCGGATGGATCTCCCCCACTGTGGCCACCCCTTTCCCTCCGGCATTCACATAGACCCCGCACCGGCCGGGAAGGAAGGGAGGCCGATCGGCGGATCGGATGGAGAGAGTCCGGTCCATCCGCTCGAAGACCATCTCCAGAACTCCCTGGAGCTCGGAGACGCTGGCCTGGGGATGGGAGAGAAGGGCCGACAGTAGCCACAGGTCGCGAACAGGCCGCCCGGTTGGGGCAAGCCCCTCTCCCAGGGCCATGGCTTCTCCCACCTCGAAGAGGCGATGGGGGTAGGAGGCCCGGCTCGAGCGGGCTTCGGCAGAGAGAAGGCCGGACAGGAGAGTGGGCCGGACGACGGCATACTGGAGACTTGCCGGATTGTCGATCCGGACGAGATTGTCTCCGGGCCGGCCCAGGCGCTCCGAAACAAGAGGCTCCCCGGTCAGGATATTGGAGAGGAGCTCCTGGTACCCCATGGCCAGAAGAGCCTGCCTGAGGCGCGTCTCGATCTTCTGGCGCGGGGCGGGCCGGCCCCGGGTAAACTCACGGGGCAGGACGGGGGCAAAGGAATCGTAGCCTTTGGCCACGAGATAGTCCTCCACCACATCCACCGCCCCCAGAAGATCGTCCCGGGTGAAGGGGGAGAGGACCTCCCAGCCTTCCTCCCCGTTTTTGTCTTTTTGTGCGATCTGGGAATATCCGAACTCGAGAAGGGTTTCGACAAAGTCGGCGGGATCGTTCGGGGCGCCCAGGATGCGGGCGGGGAGCCCGGAGGGGACATGGACCAGGATTCCCGGAGAGGCCGGCGCCACAAGGGGAGGCCTCCCTCCCGTCATAAGCGGCTCGACCACATATCCGCGGTCGGTAAGATTTGCCGCCAGAATGTTGAGGACCAGAAGGAGACGGCCGGGATCGAACCCGGTGGCCTCCACGAAGAGGCTGTCATCCTCCCCGGTCACCTCTCCCGAGGAGCGGGCGTTGATGACCGGCGGGAAGGACAGGATCGTCCCCCGGCTATCGGACAGGACCGGCCAGGCGGCGTGGGAACTGACCAGAGATCCATAGGCCTGCCCCTTGGGATGGGACTCCACAATCTCCCGGAGGGTCATCTCCCGCTCCCCGCCCAGGGGGACGAAACGGGTCAGGGCCGGATCGGCCGTCCGGTAGGAGAGGGGAAAGGCGATGCGCCCCAGGGGGTAAACCCCGATGGCCACATCGGCACGTTTTCTGCCGAAGAGTTCGGAGAGGCGCTCCTGGGTTCCGATGAGCTGGACGAGCCCCTCCTCCCCGAGACGCCCTCCCCGGGCCGTGAAGCCCCCCAGGAAGGGACGCACCGAAGCGGTGGAGGGATCGATCCGGATATCGGGATCCCCGTCCTTTTCTCTCCGGATCCCGGCCTTCTCGAGAAAGTCGTAGGGGCGCCCAGGAAGGGGTCTTCCCCCCCGGAGCTGCCGGGCGATTCCCTCCACGCTCCAGAGATCGGGCCGGTTGGTGTCGTTGAGCTCGATCTTGAACCGCCGGGTCGCCGGATCGAACTGTTTCCACTCCCCCTTCACCGCATCGAGCGTCCGGCCCATCTCCTCCGGGAGAAGGGTCTTGCCCAAAAGCTCCAGAAGATCGTCAAAATGTCCTTCCAGTGTCGGCACATCAACCTCGTTTTTTAGGGTGCAGACCCGCCGGAAGTCTCAGGCCGGGTTCCATGCGCGTGAATGTTCCTCAGAACGGATCATGGCTGAAAGCGTTGACAGGTCGCCGGTAAACAAGTCCCGGATATCGGAAAGTCCCAGGCGGAACATGGCCATCCGGTCGATCCCCATCCCCCAGGCAATCACCGGGACCTCGACACCCAGCGGACGGGTCACCTCCGGACGGAAGAGTCCGGCGCCTCCCAGCTCCATCCATCCCAGAACCGGATGGTGGGCATGCAGCTCGACGGAGGGTTCGGTGAAGGGAAAATAGGCCGGCTTGTAGTGGACACTGTCCACACCCGCGATTTCCCGTGCCAGAAGGGCCAGGAGCCCCAGAAGCATCCGGAAGCTTGCCCCTTCCTCAAGAACGATCCCCTCCGCCTGGAAAAAATCGACGGCGTGGGTGGCATCGACCTGGTCGTGGCGGAAGCATCGGGCGATGGCGAAATACTTGCCGGGGACTTCGGGGCGCCCGGCCAGTGTCCGGGCGGAAAGGGCCGTCCCCTGGCTCCTCATGAGAAGCCGCCTGGACTGCTCAAAATCGAAGCTCTGTCTCCAGCCGCGGGTCGGGGCGGGCGAATCGCGCCCCTCATGGGTCCGGGCCACGGCCTCAAGGGGCCATCCGTCGATATCGGTGGTGGTCCGGGGCTCGGTGAGAAGATAGATGTCGTGGATGTTCCGGGCGGGATGGGTCTGGGGAATGAAGAGGGCGTCCATGTTCCAGAATTCCGGTTCCACAAGGCTTCCGGTCATCTCGGCAAAACCAAGCCGGACAAGATGGGTCCTGACCTCCTCCAGAAACTCCCGGTAGGGATGGAGCCGGCCCGTGGCAGGACGCGGGGGGGGCGTTTCGAGGGAGTAGGGTCTGAAGGATTTTCCCTCCCAGCTCCGGTTCATGAGCATCTCGGGTGTCACCGCTCCCAGGAGCGACTCCTGGGATTCGATCTCGGAAGCCGTGAGGGGACAGTCCGGGGAGAGGCGGCATGACTTCGAAGCGCGTTCGTCAAGGCGGATGAGCCCTTTGCCCTTGCCTCTCCGGCGCTGGTATTGCTCGAGAAGGTCCCGGTCCTCCCCCGGAAGCTCTTCCAGGACGACCGGGGCCTCGGCCCGGCCAATCTCCCCAAGAAGTCTCCTGAGGCGCCGGATCCCGTCGGGGAGATCCCCCGACCGGTAAACCAGGCCCCCCTCCCCGATCCGGATCGCCCCGCTCTCCTTGAGGGCACCGACCGCTTTCGAGGCGACCGACGGATCGGGAAAGAGTTCCCGGAGATCCTTCATCTCCCGGGGACCATCGGCAATGGCGCCCAGGATGATCTCTTCGGGAAAGCCCCGGGAGAGGGCCTCCTCTCCCCCGTCCGTCAGGGTCACTAGCGTCTCCAGACGGTCGACTCTTTCCTGGAGGATGGATTTGGCCTTGAGCCATTCCACCCCCATCTGGACCTGGGCCGCCTCGAGCCCGGAGAGGCGGGCGATTTCCGGGAGGGACAGATAGGTCTCGCGGCTTGGGGCGGAAAGGAAGGGACGGAGGATGGCCCGCTCGAGCGGATGAAGGGAAGAAGATGACATGTCAGGGGGATCCTTGGATTAAGGATGGAGAGGCAGAGGATTTCCAGGAACTATGACCCGCGACCAGATGGCAGAGGACCTGCCGGCCGCTTTCGGAATTTTCGAGGCTGGGGGGCATGCTCTCACGGCAGACGGGAAGTGCCTCCGGGCACCGGGTCAGGAAGGGACAGAGGGAGGCGGAGGGCTCGCCCGCCCCGTTTTGGGTCTCGGAGGGAGTCCCCGAGGAGGTCCCCGCCAGGAGCCGGGTGTAGGGGTGAACCGGCGCGTCCAGAACGGTCCGGGTAGGTCCGGATTCGACCATCCGTCCCCGGTAAAGGACGACCACGCGGTCCGAGAGGTACCGGATAACGGAGAGGTCGTGAGAGATGAAGAGAAGGCTCATCCTCTCCGTCTTGTTCAGAGAGGAGAAGAGGTTGATGATCTGGGCCCCGATGGAGAGGTCGAGCGAGGCGATCGGTTCGTCGGCGACCAGAAGGTCAGGCTGGCAGGCGATCGCCCGGGCGATCCCGATGCGCTGCCGGCCGCCCCCGGAAAACTCCCGGGGGTAACGCTCCAGATCATGGCCCGAAAGCCCCACCCTCTCCAAAAGGCGGGAGACCTTCTCCCGGCGCTCCCGGACAGAGGGGGCCAGACCGTGGATCAACAAGGGTTCGCCCACGATCTCCCCGGCCCGCATTCGCGGATTGAGCGAGGCATAGGGATCCTGGAAGACCATCTGAAAGCGCCGCCGTTGCCTGCGAAGGCTCCTCCCCGAAAGACGTGTCAGGTCCAGTCCGTCGAAGATGACCTGTCCCCGCGTCGGATCCAGAAGACGCATGACCATGCGGCCGATGGTGGTCTTTCCGGATCCCGACTCCCCGACAAGCCCCAGAATCTCTCCCTTTCCGATGGAAAAAGAGACGTCGGAGACGGCGGTCAGGGTCTTGCGTCGTCCGAAGAGACCTCCGCCGGGAAGGTCGAATTCCCGGACAAGTCCTCGGGTTTCCAGAAGTGGAGAGGACTCAGGCGACATGTTGGGGGGCTCCCAGCGGAGAGTGATGGGGATAGAAACAGAGGGCTCCCGAGGCCCCTTCGGACTGCCAGGGAGGCTGATCGGTCCGGCACCGGTCATCGGCACGGGGGCACCGGGGAGCGAAGGCACATCCCGGGGGCAGGTTCCACAGGGGAGGAACCTGTCCTAAAATGGCCGGAAGCGGGGTCTCCCGGCCGGTTTCTCCCGTTCCGGAGGGCCGGGATGAGAGAAGGGCCAGGCTATAGGGGTGGAGCGGGCCGTCCCCGAAGAAGCGGGAGGCCGGAGAGTCCTCGACGATCCGTCCGGCATACATCACCAGCACCCGGTCCGAAACCCTCCGCACATGGGCCAGGTCGTGGGAGATGAAGAGAAGCCCCTTTGTCCGGCTCTCCCGGATCGAGGAGAGGAGGGCCAGGATCTGAAGGGCGACGGTCGGGTCAAGGGCGGTGGTGGGTTCGTCCGCGATCACCAGATGCGGATCAAGGGCGATGGCCATGGCGATCATGACGCGTTGCCGCATCCCTCCCGAAAGCTGGTGGGGGTAGGATTTGAAGACCCGTTCCGGATCGGGAAGGCCCGCCGAACGAAGGCGTTCGATCACCCTCTCCCTCACCTGGGAGTCGGGAAGGTCGGTATGGCTCTTGAAGAGCTCGCTTATCTGGGTCCCAATGGTCAAAACCGGATTGAGCGCGCTCTGGGGCTCCTGGAAGATCATGGAGATCCGTTGTCCCCGGATCATCCTGAGGGCGGCCGCGTCAAGCCTTAAAAGGTCCTGGCCCTCGAAGAGGATTTCTCCCGAAGGAACAGTGGCCCCGGGCGGAAAGAGGCAGAGGAGGGAAAGCCCCGTCAGGGTCTTCCCGGATCCCGATTCCCCCACAAGGGCCACCGCCTCGCCCCGCCCGATGGCGAAGGAGACATCCGAAACCGGTCGGATCATCCCTTCCCGGGTCTCGATCAGGACCGAAAGATGACGGACCTCGAGGAGCGTCCTGTCGTCCCCTTCGGCCATCAGGTCTCCTCGTAGGTTGCGCGGTAGCCCTCCATCTCCCAGACGGAGACCTGGCAAAGCTTCAGGCCCTCCATCTTTTCCCCGTCGAGGGAGGCGGCCAGCCCTCGATAGAAGAACAGGGCGATGTTTTCGGCGGTCGTGCTTTTGTCGCAAAAAAAGGGGTGGTCGTTCAGGTGGGAGTGGTCCACTTCGAGAAGAAGCGGATCAAGCCGCCGCTCGATCTCATGGAAGTCCACCGCCATGCCCAGCGGGTTCAGCCGATCAGTGGCAAAGACCGCCTCGATGGTCCAGTTGTGGCCATGAAGCCGGGCACAGAGTCCCGGATACCCGTCGATCCGGTGAGAAGCGGCAAATGTCCGCTTTACCGAAACCGAAAAACCCATGTTTTCCGACCTTTCCTGATGAAACCAGCCTCTAGAGTTGTGCGCCCGGGAAGAAGGAACTCCCTTCAAGGAAAACGTATCCGATCATTATAGCAGAATAGAAGAAGACGATGGAGGGTGCGGAAGGACCAGGCAACGCCCCGGCCCCGGTCAAGAAGGGGGTCCGGCCTACCTGGGGAGCCGGTCCGGATCCAGGACACGTTCCGGCGTTCCCGCGACTGTGTCCAGTAGCCTCTGGTAGAGTTCCAGAGCTTCAGCGACAAGGGGCTCGAGGGAGGAGCCATTCCTCTTCAGGGAAAGGCCGGCCACGAGGCTCGACAGGGTGCACCCCCCTCCGTGGATGCGACCGACAGCCTTCGGGAGGTGGGTGTAAAGGCGCTCTTCCAGCGGCGTCCAGAAAAGATCGACCTTCGGCCCTTTCCCCGCAAAATGCCCCCCCTTGAGAAGGATGGCCGGGGCCCCGTATTGTTCATGAATTCTTCGGGCCATGAGGGAAAGGTCCTCGGGATAGCGCTCCATGGACCAACCGGCAAGCTCCTGGGCCTCGGGAAGATTGGGGGTCACCAGGGACACCCGGGAAAAAAGGATCCTGGCCAGCCCCCGGTATTCCTCCGGCCCCGTCATGGCCCCACCCGCCCCAAACCGGTAGACCGGATCGAGGACGGTCAGGACACCGGCAGGAAGGGAGGCGAGGAAGCCCTCGAGAACGCCGCAGAGGGAGAGAGGAAGAAGGCCGATCTTGAGGGAGGCCGGCAGGGATTCTTCGGCCAGCGTCTCGACCATGGCGGAGAAAATCTTTTCCTCTACCGGCTCCACGCTCCGGACGCCGTCTGTATTCTGGACGGTCAGGCAGGTCGGAACACCCTTGCCACGCAATCCCAGGCTCTGGAAGACCCGAAGATCCTGGAAAAGACCGGCCCCGCCAGAAGGGTCGATTCCCGCAAATGACCAGGGATCCCCTGTCAATGTTTTCCCCCGCCGAGGGTGACCGCCCCGGAAAGAAGGCCGGGGAGAAGCATCGGATTGACATGGGCCCCGTGGAGAACGGCCCCGTAATGGAGAACCGGTCCGGTCACGCGACCTGTGTGTCCGACATGGCCGATCACCTGGCCCCTGAGGACCCGCTCCCCCGGGCGGACCTGGATGTCCGACATGTGAAGATATTCCGTGAGGAGTCCTCCTCCATGGTCCAAAATCACCATGTTTCCGTCATAGTAAAAAGAACCGGTCAGCCTCACCACACCGTCATTGGCCGCCCGGACCGGCGTTCCCTGGGGAACGTCGATGTCCTCTCCGGAATGGCGGGCCATCGGATGTCCGTTCAGGAACCGATAGGCCCCAAAATCGTGGGTCACCTTTCCTTCAAGGGGAGCCATGAAGGGCCGGTGGAAGCGAAGGGGGGCATCGGGAGGGGAGAGGGCCAGGGCGATCGTCCGGCGTTCCCGTCTGAGGCGGGCAAGGAGCGAGGCCGGGGGGGTTACGAAGGAGCGGGCCACGGTGAGCCGGGAGACCTGAAAGGAGCGGGGCGTCACCCGAAGAAGGTGTTGCTCGATTTTTCCGTCGGAGCGGTCAAGATCCAGGCGAAGCCGGCCCGGGGAACGGGAAAAGTCGACTCCCAGCAGGGCCGCCATGAAACGCCGGGGCTCTCCGGATTTTTCTTCCTCCTTCCAGGGAAAAAGAGAAATCCGCCGGCCATCGAAGGAGAGGGCCCGGACCGGGGACTTCTCCGGAAGAAGCAGGAGAATGAGCCCTCCCTGGGGAAGGGTAAGGCGTCCTTCCCCCTTCCCGGCCGGAGACCCCGACACCGCCGGCAGAGGAAGAAGAATCAGGACAGGGACGAGAAAAAGCCACGGAAAGGCCCGAAATCTCCTACCCACGGATCCACGCCCGTCTCAGGGTGAAGGCGGCAGCCACCGGGTCGGGAGTATAGGAGAGGGCCCCCATGACCGCCATTCCGAAGGCCCCGGTTTCCCGGATCCTGGGCGCCTCCTCCACTCCGATGCCGCCGATGGCCCAGACAGGCACCGGAACACTCCGAATGATCTCCCGAAGGGTGGAGAGACCGACCGGTGGCCCGAAGGGACGCTTGGAGGGCGTGTCGAAGATTGGCCCGGCGATCAGGTAGTCGGCCCCCTCCTCCGCGGCCTTTAACGCCTGGTCTAAGGAATGAACCGAAACCCCGACCAGGAAGGGAGGAGGAGCATATTCCCGAATTCTTGCAACCGGGGGATGTGCGGACGGAAGGTGAAGGCCCGTGGCCCGTCCCCCCAGGGCGAAATCCATCCTCCGGTTCACGAGCCAGGGAAGGCCAGCCGGTACATTCTCCCGGAAAAGACGGACGAGCTCCGAGAACTCCCAGCCTGAGGCCGTCTTTCTCCGGAGCTGGACGGAGGTGATTCCCCCCCGCATTCCCTCAATCGCCCGAAGAACCAGGTCCTTCAGGGGAAATTCCTCGGGTGTCACATAGAGGAGCGGGCCCAGGATCTCCGCAGGGCGGGATCCCGACATCAGGAGCCCAGCATTCCCGACAGGGGACTCGACGCACTGGCGTAGAGTCTGCGTGGCATCCTTCCCGCCCGGAAGGAGTCTCTCCCGGCCTGGATGGCGTTTTTCATGGCCCGGGCCATGAGCACCGGGTCCCTGGCCTCGGCAACGGCCGTATTCATGAGAACCCCGTCCACGCCCATCTCCATGGCGATCGCGGCATCTGAGGCGCAGCCCACCCCCGCATCCACGATGACTGGAAGCGGGACCGTCTCCTGGATGATCCGGATATTATAGGGGTTTCTGATACCGAGACCCGATCCAATCGGTGCGGCCAGCGGCATGACGGCGGCGCATCCCACATCGGCAAGTTTTTTGGCGATGATCGGGTCGTCGTTGGTATAGGGAAAGACGATCGATCCTTCCCGCACCAGAATCCGTGCCGCCTCCACAAGACCGACCACATCCGGAAAGAGCGTCTTCGGGTCGCCGATCACCTCGAGCTTGACCAGGGGAGAAATCCCCGCCTCCCGGGCCAGACGCGCATAGCGGAGGGCCTCATCCACCGTATAGCATCCGGCGGTGTTGGGAAGGATCCGGAACTCCGAAGTCGGAAGGAAGTCAAGGAGGTTCGGCTCGTCCTTCTTGAGGATGTTGACACGACGGACCGCGACCGTCACCACGTCCGCACCGGACTCGAGAATGACCTTCCGTGTCTCTTCGAAGGAGCGGTACTTGCCGGTTCCGATCCACAGCCGGGAACGAAAGGTAATTCCGGCGATGGTCAGGGGGTCGTCGGAGAGGGTGGAATGTTCTTTTTCTGTCATGGAGACTGAAGTCATGGAACCCCCCTTGAGGAATTATGAACGGCCTTTTTCCTATTTTAGGACGGATGGGACGGGGGGGCAACCGGGAAGACGGGAGGAGCGCTCCGGTCACCCGGCATTCGAAAAGGTGCCCGAGGAGGGACGATGGTCCTTGATCATCGTCTTCATCAGGGCGAGGTCCCGCCTCATGCGCAAGAAATCGGCCGTCCCCTTCCCCATCACCAAAAATGAGATCCCGAAGGCCCCGATCCCGATTCCGACATAAAGATCACTGGGATTCCGGCTGAAAAATCGGAACATCGCAAGGCCCACGACAATCAGGTTGAGACCGGCCGTGATGTGAAGGAGGAAGTTTCGCTCGATGGCCAGAACGAACTGGTCAAAGGCGATCTGGTCGGAGAAGCTCAGGGGACCCGTAATAGAGAAGCGGGGGGATTCCTGGGATGATTTCTGCACTTTTTTCATACGGCTCCTTCCCTTTCTGATCCTAAGGACTGACATGAGTCTGCCTCTTTTCTGATTCTTGAGAAATTTCCTCCGTCTTTCAAGAGTCGCTTCTGACAGGTCTTGACTGTTTTTCGCGGAAAACCCCCTTTTCCGCACCCGATTTTTTTGAGAAACCCCAGGTTGACAAAAACGAATCATTATAAGAAAATGAGAATCATATTCATTATCAAAAAAATTCCCCTCCATCTTGACTATCGGCGGGTGAACTCTTACGATATCTCCTATCATATGGTACTAGGTATCATATATGAAAAGCTTCCGCCAGGATTACATAAGGAGCTGTCTTGCCCTCTTACTCCCCGGGATTGTCCGGCCCGATGCGCCTTTTCCTGATCATGTTCCTCCTCCCGGTCATTTTCTGGGGACTTTCCGCCCCCTCCGTCCAGGCCGCCGAATCCGCGGAGGGCCCCCAGGATGTCAACGGAGACCTTATTCCCGATCTTTCCGAGATGGCCCCCCACTATCTCTCCTGGGGCCCCAACACCAGCGGCCCCATGTTCACGGGAACGGCCGAGGTTGAACCGGTCGGATCCTTCTTCTACGAGCCCTACTGGTTCGACTACCTGCAACCGGGAATCGGGTTTTCCTCTCTCTATATGCCGCAGAGGATTTCGATCGGGCTGATCAAGAACTGGGAGTTCGATTTTCTTGTTCCCTTCGTCGCAAACCAGGGCGTCTATCCGACGACCCCGGCCGGAATGACGGTCAACGCCTTCGGAATGGGGGACTCGCTCGTCTGGATCAAGCAGCAGCTCACGAATGACGCGGATCCCTATCACTTCTGGGCCAGGCCGACCCTGACATTGGAGTACCAGTTCACCCTCCCGACCGGCCATTTTCTCAACCTGAATCCCCAGATGTACACCATCGACCAGACGGGTGACGGGACCTTCAACGAAGGGCTCTACCTGATCATGCGCAAGCACTTCAAGCCCTTCATGCTCTATCTGCAGCTGGGGGACATCATCGAGAACCCGACCCAGGTCGGAGCGGGCTTCACCTTCAACAACGGACTTGTGTCCACGCCCCAGGCCCAGTCCGTCGTCAACGGAAATCTTCTCTGGTTTTCGGGGGCCTTCGAACATGTCCTGAACGACAAATGGGGGGCGGGCTATGTCCTTGAGTTCTTCGGAGAGAGCCAGGCGGGTCAGAACCTTCTCTTCGGACCCGCGAATGCCCCGGCCTGGAGCTTCCTCTGGGTCGACCCAGGAATCGAGGTGACCTGGCCCGACACCGAACACGTCTCGGTGACCTGGGGACTTGCCATGGGCTTTCCGGTCTACCAGTCCAACTACCCCGCCACCTACACCCCGATGGGAACGATCACCGTCTACTACAACGGACCCTTCGGCTACCGTGGAGAATAGTGTTTCTCGTTCAAAAGGAGAACCGATGAAAAATCACCGCCTGTCCGGAAAGATCCGGGCGCTTCTGGCCGGAGGAATTCTTGGCCTCCTCTGCCTCTCGGCTTGCACGACATTCGACAATCCCTCCGACGAACGCATGTCCCTCGTCCACAGGAGCCGGATTCTTCTGGAGACGGGAAAGCTTGTGGCCGCCGAAAGCCTCACGGAAGGGATCATCGCCCGCTTCGGCCCCTCCCCCTTTCTCCTAAACCAGATGGCCGTGATCAGGGAGCGGGAGGGAGAGCCGGCCATGGCGCTCAAGCTTCTGACCCACGCCCACCATCTCTACCCCGGCTCATCGGTCCTGACCGTAAACCTCGCTGCCATGGAGCTCGCCAGCCGCAATCCGGACCTGGCGCGGGAGACCCTCAAACCCCTTCTGGATCAGAAATCCTGGCCCGAGGGCTTCCGTACCCTCATGGGACGGATCGACCTCGAGACCGGGAACCTTCCGGAGGCCCACCTCTTTCTACATGAAGCCCTCTCCCGCCATCCCGACAATCCGCTCATTCTGGCCACCATGGGTCTTCTCCATAGCCGGCTGGGCCTTCGGAAAAAGGCCCGGGAGGACTTTCGCCGGGCCATGGAAAGGTCCGGGAACTCCCGGCTCCGGTCCCGGATCATGGGCCTGCTCGCAGCCAACAAATAATTTCGGCGCCTTCCGAAGACGAAAGAAGAGCCTCTTCGGAAGGTCTGGCTGGCCTATTTCTTTCCTTCCCCGGCCCTCTGGTCTATAATGCGCAAAGACGGATCCCCCGGTTCATCCTTTCGATCCTTTTCCAAGCCAGAAGGAGCCCTCCATGAGTTCCTCCCCCAAACCGTCCCTTTTCGTTCCCGATCCGGAGACCATCCACAAAAGCCGGGTCCCGGACTATGAGAGCCTCTATGTCTCCTCCATTGCCGACCCGGAAACTTTCTGGGGAAATCTCGCCAATGAGCTCCATCTTACCAGGGCCCCGAAAAAGATCCTGGACTGGAATGCCGAAACCTTTCAGGGACGCTGGCTTGTCGGCGCGGAAGGCAACATCTGCGACAATGCCCTCGACCGGCATGTCCGGGAGGGGTTTTCAAACAAGGTCGCCCTGATCTGGGCCGGAGACGGTGGAGAGGAGGAGATCTATACCTACGGTCACCTTCTTGACCAGACCGTCCGTTTTTCCCATCTCCTGAAAGGCCTCGGTGTGGGCAAGGGAGACCGGGTCACGATCTTTCTCCCCCCGACCCCGGCCCAGGTGATCGCCATGCTGGCCTGCGCCCGTCTCGGAGCCATCCATTCGGTGGTCTTCTCAGGCTTTTCAGCCACCGCCCTCAAAAGCCGCCTCGAGGATTTCGAACCCAAGGTTCTCGTGACCGCCGATTGCGGCTTCCGGCGCGGAAAGCGCATTCCCCTTCTCGACACGGCGAGAAGCGCCAGAAAAGGGCTCTCTTCGATCACGGCAACCCTTGTCGTCCCGAGGGAGGAAACCTCCCTCTCCCTCGAATCCGGGGAACACGCGCTTCCGGATCTTCTGAAGGAGGTCCGCCATGCCGGTCCCCTTCCTCCGGTCTCCGTCTCCTGCGACGATCCCCTCTTCGTCCTCTACACCTCGGGGACTACGGGAAAACCCAAGGGCGTGGTCCATGTCCAGCTTGGCTACATGCTGGGAACCTATGCCACCACCCGCCTCATCTTCGACATCCGGGACTCGGACGTCTATTTCTGCGTGGCCGACCCGGGCTGGATCACCGGCCATTCCTACATCGTCTACGGACCCCTCCTGAACCGGGCCACCATTCTTCTCTCGGAAGGGACCCCCGAATATCCCGATGCGGGCCGGCACTGGTCCCTGATCGAACGCCACCGGGTCACCGTCTACTATTCGACTCCCACCACCATCCGCCTCCAGATGCGCTTCGGAGAATCCTGGCCCGCCGGATACGACCTGTCGTCCCTGAGGATTCTAGGCTCGGTGGGCGAGCCTCTTAATCCCGAGGCCTGGCACTGGTTCCACAAGGTCACGGGCGGCAAGCTCCCCATCATGGACACCTGGTGGCAGACGGAGACGGGCATGATCATGGTGACCCCCCTGCCCTCGACACCGGAAAAGCCCGGATCCGCCGGACGTCCCTTCCCGGGGGTGGTGGCCGACGTCGTCGACGCCGCCGGACAAAGCCTGCCTTCCGGCCAGACCGGGACGGTGGTCATCCGGACCCCCTGGCCCTCCATGTTCCGGACCGTCTTCCGGGATCCGGAGCGCTACCGGAAATACTGGACGGAGATTCCCGGTGGCTTCTTTTCGGGGGATTCGGCCCGGAGAGACGAGGACGGCTATTTCTTCTTCCTCGGCCGCGTGGACGACGTGATCAAGGTGGCCGGCCACCGGCTGGGAACGGCCGAGATCGAAAGCGCTCTCATTACCCATCCCAAGATTGCCGAGGCGGCCGCCATCGGAAAGCCGGACGAGCTCAGGGGAGAGATCATCAAGGTCTTCGTCGTGCTTCATTCCCACGCCTCCGAGGAGCCCCCTCCCCACGACGAGATCAAAAAACATGTGAGGGCCGAGCTGGGGGGCATCGCCGAACCCCACGAGGTCGATATCGTCATCTCCCTTCCCAAGACCCGGAGCGGGAAGATCATGCGACGGGTCCTCAAGGCCCGGGAGCTGGGACTTCCCGAAGGCGACCTTTCGACCCTGGAGGACTAGATGGCCGAAGCCTCTCCCCTGGTTTCCGCCCTGCTTCATGTCCGGATGCGCGTGAACGACCTCGAACGCACCGTGGCCTTCTACCGGGATATCCTGGGGCTCTCCGAAATCCGCCGGATCGTCTCCCCCCGGGGCTCAAAAATCGCCTACATGAAAGCCAAAGGCTCCGAGACCGAACTTGAGATCACCGAGTTTCCCGCCTCCGGGACGGTCGTGGTTCCTCCGGACCTCGTCCACCTGGCCTTCCGTGTGGACAACATGGACCGGACCCTGGAGCGGCTCGGAAGGCTGGGGGTTCCGGTGACCGACGGTCCGACAAAGACCGAGAACAGCATCTTTGCCTTCATCGATGCCCCGGAAGGCTACGAAATCGAACTGATCGCCCCCCGGAACTCCCCATTGGCCTGATCCCCCGAAAATCCGCCGATCTCGGGTATGACCGGCATCATAGCCGGACTTTCCGGAAACTCTCATGATCAACCCGGATCCGGATTCCGCACGGATTGAACATTCAATCCCATCAAAGGGGGACGTCATGTTTTTCTGGAACAGGAAAAAGGAAGAGCCATCAGCCAGCCCGGCTCCCCGCCTCAGGGTATCGACCGAAAAGCTCCTCTCCGAGGCCTACCGTATCGGAAAATATTCTCCGACCAACTGCGAGTGCCCGCCGGCCCCGAACATCATACCGGTCTGGATCGAAAACAACGTCGAGGCCTTCGAACTCTATGTCGAGCGATTGTATGCGGGGTACGACATCCCCCGGGAGACCGAGCCGGCACTCTTTCTGGCCATGTTTGACGGGTTCCGGGACCTCATCCGAAATTGCCCGGATGCGGGGAGCTCGCCCTTCTGCATGAGCCGCGAGGAGGTCATCGAGGTCTCGAAGTCGATCTTCGTCAAGCTTGCGGAAAAAAGAGGGATCCTCCTTGACCTGACCCAGGAGAGCGTCCTGGCCTCCTGATATCAGAACCCGCTTTTGACGTGGGCGGTCATCACTCGCCGTACAGAGGGGGATCTCTTTGCACATCCTTGCAAAAGAGGATGTCCCGTCTCCTTCCCGGATATAAACGGGATGCGACAGGACATCCTTCATTAAACCGGGAACTTCACACAGCCTGTTTGGACAGGGCCAGAAAGACTCCCCTCGTGAAAATCGAGGTAGAATCGATCTCGGCCTGGGAGACGCCGATTTCCACGGCGATGCTTCTGAACATTTCATTGGAAAGGTCGATCACCTGTTTCTTTGAGAACAAAAATGCATTTGATCCGTCCCCCTCATACGCCGGACCGCTGTTGATCATTGCCGCGTATCCTTTTTGAATCTCTTCGAGAATTTCGACCTTTTTCGAATCGGGAATTTCATAGGTTTCAAAAAATCGGGCAACGATGGGGGACAGGATCGCCCGGTTGTTTTCATTCCAGACAGGGACAAGGGCTGGCGCGGGCGAGCACTGGGACTGGAGGGGAGAGAACCGTCCGACCCGGTAGGCCTGTTTAAGGATTTCTTCGAATGTGACATTGGTTTTTTTCAGGTTTTCCTGAACCGGCTCTTTTGATTTGCTCTTGAAAAACAGCATGGCTTCTCCTTGGCGGTGAGGGGAATGAACAATCATGGTGTCTTTGTTACCCAACAAATAACTTAAAGACAAGAGCGATGGTAGTCGCATCAAATAAAGACAAATATGACCGGGCTCATATTTTTGACACCTTTTTGCCTGGGCCGCGAAGAGGTCTCCGAAATACCGCCGTCGATCTTTGTTCCTCTCGCAGAAAAATGAGGGATCCCACCTCGCCTGTTCCGGAAATCCCCCTGAACCAAACCGGAGGGCTCCGGCCCTGTTTC
>DAIBTC010000129.1 GCA_027415345.1 Nitrospirota bacterium | reverse complement strand
ACTTCCCGCTCGTACCGGTCGAGCGCTTCGACAAAGGTCGTCTTTTCGTATTCGGACCGGTCGACGAAGATACCCCGGTCCATTTCCCCTTCAACCATCCGCGCCCAGGTTTCCGCTTGCGCTTTCGTGTCAAAAGTGCGGGACTGAGATGGAAACCCCCGCCTTCGAACCTTCACCTGCCATTGAAGATCGCCGCGCTTAGTGATCGTTGCCATGGGACGCCTCCGATAAAGGTGATCGATTTTCGAAGGATTGTCCCAGAAATGTCCCAATAAATCAATTTTCGGAAAAGAGGAAATGGAAGAGAATGGCTTAAAATATGGTAGGCGGAGCGGGGATCGAACCCGCGACAACAGCTGTGTAAGAGCTGCGCTCTACCGACTGAGCTATCCGCCTAAAGAGAAAAATCCATGACAGGAGTCGATCAGGCCTCTGCGGCCGGAGCCGGGACCTCCTCGCAAGGTGCGAGAAGGCGGAAGACCTCATCGGGAAGGGAGACAACCCGTCCCTCGCGGTCCACGGGAACCAGAACCGTCGATCCAACCGCCGCCAGGACCCCCGTGTCGGTATCCGTGACCCGATAGGAGAATTCAAGGATCCGACGTCCTACCCGTACCAGACGGGTTTCGATCTCAGCCAGATCGTCATACTGGAGCGCACCCATATACCGGCACTCGAGCTTCGCCACCACCAGGAATATTCCCCCCTCCTCCATCGCCCGGTAATCGAAACCCTTGGCCCGGCAGTATTCGGCCCGGCCCATCTCGAACCAGACCGGATAGTGAGAGTGGTGCGCCCGCCTCTGGGCGTCTGTTTCTGAGTAGCGGACCCTGAAGGGTGTGGTGATCGGCATAGGGGAATCTTGCCACTCTCCCTCTTGGATTTCAAGCGCAGAGATCCGGCCCCTCAGAAGAAGCCGGGTCCCATCATTCCCGGACCAAAGAACCCCGGCCCCATGAAGCCAGGGCCCATCATGCCCGGGTCCATGAATCCCGGATCCATCATCATGGGATCGGGAGGCGGCGCCGGCGCCTGGGCATGAAGATGGTGCGCCCTGACAAGGGGAATGTGCTTCACCTGGTTTTCCCCCATCGCCACCGGAATCGGAGCCCGGACCTCCCCGATCACTTCGATCGTGTGTCCCGGTTTGTACCGGTCCTTCGGAAGCGGAAGATCGGTCTCGATCGCAAAGTCTCCCCGGGACTGCTGGTCGGTCTCGGGATTGAACTCCTTGTCGAGCGGATATTCTCGAACAAAAATCAGGGATTCTGGGGTTCCCCGCTTCACCGTGATGATCTTGCCACCCAGGACGACCCGTTGTCCCTCCATGGATTTTTTGTGGTGCTCCACGTCCCGGAAAAGGATCTCCCGGTCCGCCCACCGTGTTTCCGCCTTGGTGAAGGGCGGAGAGGGCTCGAAGAGGGAACAGGCGGAAAAGGCGCTGGCCGCCAGAAGAAGTGCGGCTGCGGCCACCGCTTTCGACGCCCGGATCTTTCCGGAAAGACCGGTGTGGTTCATTCATGCCTCCTAGCAAAAAAGACCTTCGTTTCCGAACAAGCCGGGTGACGACCCCCGGCATCAGATGAAAGAGTTAAATCTGATCGACTGGTCCGGTTGTTATGAGGACTCCCCCCACTTCCTGCCCCCCTCTCTTGAGCCGACAGGAGGCGAAAACCGGGAATCGCGACAAGACAACCCGGTCTCTGCTCTCGCATCCATCATACACAAAATCGACCTTCCGTAGTGAAGGGTGCCCCCGAAGACGGACAGATCCGGTGGCCCGGACGGAGAGGAGGCCGGAGGATCCGGTCTCTGGGAAGACCGGATCGTGGGTCCGGTCCAGAAAATGGTGTGCCAGGATCCCCTGTCTCCGGGCCATGTCCGTGTCGTTCCCGGTCCGGGCATCACAGAGCCGAATGGCCTTCCAGCAGCCCGTTTCAGGGAGGGTCCACCAAGCCTTGCGAAGGAGGATCAGGAGCGCCTGGGTGGCTAGACCCGGAAGGCCCTGGAAGCGGGCCAGCCGCTCCATCTCACTGTCGGCAAGACGGTTCGACCGAAGATGGACCCTGAGTTTGAGCGATGGCTTCTCAGGTTCCCAGAGTTTTAGGGTAAGCCTTGCCATCTCAAGCCTGTCCTGATACCTTTCGGACAATTCCTGAGCCGGATTTCAAGATCGGCGGCCTCCTGCTCCGGAGTCCCCCCGAAGTCGGGTAAGAGGGGGGCCTTTTTCAAGACCCAAAGCGGCGGACCGGGTTCTTTAGGACGGGGCAAGAACCGATCGCCGACCCCACAATGGCCATCATTCTCCATCCAAATATTATTAATGAGATAACTTCAAGAAAGTGGACCGGCCCCCGAAATATGGGCATCCCGGGAGCCATGTCGCGCGCAAGGCTGATTCCATGATAGGATCGAAAAAAATGGGAAGAGATCCCCCCCCAAGGAGGCCAAGCCCGCCCCACGACCCTTTTGAAAGGAGTGCCATGTCTCCCAGAAGCGCAACCAAACAGACTTCCCCGACATCCGAAGCCGCCTACGGCACCCGGGCCATTTTGGAAAATTCCCTTGAGCGCTGGCCAAACCCGGAACAGGAGCAGCGGTACCGGATCACGCTCTCCTTCCCCGAATTTACCTGCCTCTGCCCACGCTCCGGCTACCCCGATTTCGCCACCATCCGGATCGTCTACGATCCCTGGGCCTTTATCGTGGAGCTTAAATCCCTGAAACTCTACCTGAATGGGTTCCGGGACCAGCGGATTTCCCATGAGGGATCGGTGAACCGAATCTTCCGGGATCTTGTCACGCTCCTCGATCCGCATTTTCTCGAGGTCACAGGAGACTTCAATGTGAGGGGAAATCTCAAGACGGTGATTACCGTCGACACGGAAATGAACAGGGGGAGTCGGGATCGACGGTCCCCGCGAAAAAGCACAGGCCGGCTGGGAAGCTCCCCTTCCCCGGGATAAGAAGAGACGTTACCGGAAGAGAAGCCGGCAATCTCCGTAGTCGATCCGCTCCCAGAACCTTCCGTCCGGACCGACCG
This sequence comes from Nitrospirota bacterium, assembly GCA_027415345.1. GTDB lineage: Bacteria > Nitrospirota > Leptospirillia > Leptospirillales > Leptospirillaceae > UBA4572. Next base: position 1,217 of record DAIBTC010000129.1, on the reverse strand, counting down.
TCGCCACGGAGAGCGGAAGGGTGGTGGCCCGGTCGAGCAGAAGCCACATCCGGCCGAAGACAGGCCGGGCCTCGAGCTGGTCGGGGGCGATATTCACGATCTCCACCGGATGTCCCCGAAAGACTCCGGACCCCAGATAGAGGCAGGAGTGGGTCAGGCAGGCAGGACGGAGCACCCGCTTGTCGTAGCTCTGAAAGTCCGAGTGGTCGATGGTGTGTCCGAATCGGGATTTGATCAGGCCGTTGTGGGGGGAGAGGGAGAGGGTCAGCGGAAGGAACGAAAAGGGGTGAACCTCCGTCACCCTGTCCACTGACCGGTAAAAGACGGTCGCTCCCTTTCTGGGATGGATGAGCCGGACGAAGGTCGTCAGAGGCCGATAGGAGACGGTCAGATCAAAGTCTTCGTTCGGACGCTGACGACCTTTCCGGTTTCTGTTGCGGGACAGGATCCGGTCGAGCGAATAGAAGGTCCGGGTCCGGCAGGTATATCCGGAGAGAAGATGCGCTTGCTGGAGGAATCTGTCCGAGAGGGCCACGGCCCGAGGATAATCGTAGGCCCACGTCTTTTGGGCGATGCTGAGCTCAGGAAAGATCCGCGCGGTCTCCCCCGCCTCGCCCACACGGGGCAGGAGGAGCAGAAGGCCAAAAAGACAGAAAGACAGGCCTCCCCAATGCTTCCGCCGGGGGGAAGGGGAAGATCCGCCGCCATGGTCCATGGGTTGCCGTATCCTCCTTGTGTCGCCTACCGATGGGTCAGCTGGTAGATGACGAATCCCAAGCCGGAGAGGCCCAGGAGGCCATGAAGAACCGTTACCGCCCGGATCATGGACCGCCGCCGGAATCCCCGCACCACGAGAATGAGCCCCCCCGCTGCAGCCCCCACCAGAAGGACGAGCCCGATGTCGAACCAGTGGGCCCCTCCCCGGATGAAGAAACGGGCCACCAGCATGAGAAGGCCGGCCATGGCCAGGGTCGGATGGACAAATCCCAGGATTTGCGGAAAGTCCTTCCGGGCCGCCTCGAATCCCCACAGGGCCACGCCAAAGACCGCCGCGATCCCGACCAGGACCGCGCCCACCACCATCAACCCCTGATCCATATCCCCCCACTCTCCCTATGTGTCTAGTCCACCTTAAGGTCATGCGCCAGAAGGACCGCATCGGCGATCTCGCGCATCGATTTACGCAGGTTCATGCTCTTTTTCTGGAGGAGACGGTA
>DAIBTC010000128.1 GCA_027415345.1 Nitrospirota bacterium | reverse complement strand
CAAAAAAGCGCCATTTCCCTGAGAAGATCCTGAGGGCTGCCCGGAAGAAGAGTCACCTCCCTGGGAAAATCCTGAAGAAGCCATCGGAAGGGAAGACGCCGCGAGATCCCCTCCTCCCCCTTCGACATGAAACTGGTGCATTGTAAAACCCTCCCTGGAGAGCGCCCCCTTCAGGTCCTGGCTCTTGCTCCTCAAAAGATCCCCGACAGATTCGTCCCTGGCGAAAAGCTTGACCTCCACCTCACGGGTCTTGGGATCAACATGCACCTGTATCCGGATTGGCCCAAGAGCGGGAGGATGGACACGAAGGGAAATCTCGCCACCCCCATGCCTTGCCGTGGTAATGACCCGGGAAACCAATTCCCGCTGATCGATCGTCGGTTGGTTGGAAACAGCCGGTTGAAGGGAATCCGGCGCAGTCAGGGGAAGAGTCGCCAACACAGGACCGGCAGATGTTCCCGATGGACCACCTTTTCCTTCCGGAGTCTTCGTCATATCCGGAGAAAACTCACCTGAAGCACCCTTCCCTTTCTCCCCATTATCCGAAACAGAGGATTCGCCTGAAGAAGGTAAAACCATTTTGGGCTCGGGCAGAAGGGAGGATTCCCGTTTGAACGGTTTGTCCTCAAATGCCGTCTTGGGAGGAGTCTCTCCGGAATCGGTCATCTGAATGGCCGAAGGATCCCGTTCAGGTAAGGGAGACTTCGAACGCACCCCGTCACCGGACATTTTTCCACCAGTATCATCAGCCGATTTTGTTTGGGGGGATAACGGCCCTGAAAGAGAAGAGTCTCTCCGGTGTAAAAAGGGTTCCCCCGTTAAAGTCTCAGAAGGCTTTTCCGGAATCTGCCTCTCTCCCATGACAGATGTCCGGGAAAGGAGCTCCGAAGGAGAAGGTTGAGAGCTACCGATTTCCCGCGATCCGGAAGTGACTTTTCTCCCTGACTCGGGAACAGGTTTGATAAAGACCCCTTTTTTTGCCGTCGGAGCTTCGGAAACGGGAGCAGCCATCAAGGCATCCGAAATATTGTCATGAAACGGGACTTTTTGCCCGGGGGCTTCTCCCGCCGGTAGATTCGGAATTTCCCCCCCGGAATTTTTCACGACATGAGACGGATAAGGGATAGATGTCTCATTCACAGAAGCCGTCTTTGGAATATGCGGGGAAGAGCCTCTGAAAGAGACACCGGGAGAATCCGGTAGGAGCGGTATGGACCGATCCATTTTTCCGGAACCCACCTTTTTGGCTGGTCCGGATACGTTGGGAGATGCGGGGGGAGGAGAAAGGGCCTCTCCATGAAACAGCAAATGATCCATAAAGGATTTCTTTTTCTTCCGGAGGGGTTTTCCTGAAACAGCCTCTCCAAGGGACAGGGGCTCCTCTTTTACCAGGGAGTCCGTCTTCACCCCCTTTTTTCCGGAAGATCCTGAAACGGGCTTTCCTGCCCCGACTGGCGGAGCAAACAAAGAAACAATTTTTGACATCGCGGACGGTCCTTTCAGGGCAAGGCCCCGGTGGAATTTTTGCTGGCGCCGCTCTTGGACTTCAGCCCTGACAGTTCAAGAGAGATACGGATCGCCACCTTTGGATCCACATACTGCATGATTCGGGAAGCCTTCCTTGGGTTCATCCCGGCAATCAGTAGTAACGCCAGATCATCGGACATCATGTTGACCTGGGAGGCCGCCGTCCGTGGGGCCATTTTTTCATATATGGTCGTTAAGTTCCGGATTTTTGCCGTCTTCAGCTTTTTCTCAAACTCCCTGTCTTTCTTGATCTGATCCACCAGCGCCTGATTTTTCTGGATCTCCGCTTCAAGATCCTGGCGCATCTCAAGAAGTCTTGTTTCCTCACCCTTCCCCGCATCGGAAGATGAGGACGTCGGAGCTGGTCCCTGAGCTGACGGGGCGGCCAATAACCGGCCAGACATTGAAAAACAAAGCACAAGAATCGTCAGAACCCTGACGCCCCCGAAAACTCCCCGACAGATCTTCACCGACCGTCCTGCCCTTTTTCCAGAGACAGGGAAACCGGCTGGAAATTGGAAGCCTTTCCCCAGCGGGACATCTGAAGATCGTCCTTGACCCTTTCCTCACGCCGGGCCTCCAGATCTTTTTGGCCCTGAAGCTCTATCTCCATCAAATGTTCGACTTTTTTCAGCTCCTTCGTTGCCTCCTGCCAATGGCACCGTCTTCGGGAAAGCTCAATCTCTATTTTTGAGATTTCTTCCTCCACCCTCTGAATTTCCTCGCTGACAGCATTGACATAGTCATAGCAAAGGGCCCGCCAGGAAACAGTCTGTGCAAATGAGCCTTCCTGACCGGAAATGGAGGCAACACTCTGAACCCGCTTGGAGTCAAGTTTCTTGAGCAGCATTCGATTGTGATCGAGAATACCGAGAGCCTCCATGAACAACTGCTCAGACTTCCTGACCGAAATCTCCTTCAATTTCCGAAGGGATTCATATCTCGAGGGAAATGCCATAGCTTCTCCTTGTTACCCGGCCAAAAGGGATCTGAGTGTTTCAAGGGATTCTTCGAAGGAGTATCTCTCATTGCGATCCTGCTCCAGGAAGTCCCTCATCCTCGGATAAAGATAGACCGCCCTGTCGAGATCAGCGTCCGATCCGGGAACATAAGCACCTATCCGGATCAGATCCTCCGACTTCCGGTAGAGCGCATATAGCCTGAGAAACTCCCGGACCATTGCCCGGTGCTCTTCATCCACAATATCGTTCATGACCCGGGATCGGCTTTCAAGGAGGTCTATTGCGGGATAGATTCCTTCTGAGGCCATCTCTCTCGATAAAATGACATGTCCGTCAAGGATGGCCGCGAGCGCTTCGGACAGGGGATCCGATGGCATATCACCACCTTCCACGAGAACCGTGTAAATCCCCGTGATCGAACCATCCCCGTCGACACAGCCCGAACGTTCCAGGAATCGGGGGAGCTGGGCAAAAACCGATGGTGTATAGCCCCGGGTTGTCGGTGGCTCGCCTGCAGCAAGACCAACCTCCCTGAGAGCCATCGCGAAGCGGGTCAGGGAGTCCATGACAAAAAGGACGGATTTGCCCTGATCCCGAAAATACTCGGCGATGCTCATCGCCATCAATGCCCCGCGAATTCTCAAAAGGGGCGACTGATCCCCCGTTGACGCCACCAAAACCGCCTTGGCAAGGCCATCCTCCCCGAGATCCCTCTCTATGAATTCCCGGACTTCGCGCCCTCGTTCACCGATGAGAGCAATGACCGTTACATCGACCTTCGCGTCTTTCGAAAGCATTCCCAGAAGCATGCTCTTTCCCACGCCTGCCCCGGCAAAAACACCAATTTTCTGTCCCTGGCCAATCGTCAGGAAAGAGTTGACCGACCGGATTCCCAGATCCAGACCATGGCTGATCCTTCTTCTCCCCATTGGGTTGATAGGTTCCCCGTACAGAGCCATGGACCTTTCCCCGGAAGGATCGGCACCCCCATCGATGGCCCGCCCCATCGGATCCAGAACCCTGCCGAGAAAACGGTCGGAAACACGGACGACAGGGCGGGATTCCTTCCGGATGACCCTTGTGCCCGGACGGACTCCCCGCAAGTCGCCAAGGGGCATCAGTAGACTCCGTCCTTCCCTGAACCCGATGACCTCAGCGGGAATCGGCCTGTCTCCCCTGATTTCACAGAGCTCTCCGATCCCAAGATCAAGACCGCGGACTTCAAGCGTCAAACCCACCCCCTGAACGACAACACCGCCTTCGACAACAGGATCGAAAAACGAAAGCTGTTCCGTCCAGCCGGAAAGGATCCCTTCAATCTTCCTGGTGAGAATCCCGCCTTCAGGGACGCTCATTTTTCCAGACCTTCCCGAAGTATCATTTCCAGTTCCCGGATTCCGGAAAGGGGATCGATCGATGCGGAATAAGACTCTGTCCGGAAGGAAAACTCCGAAAGACCAAGTCCGGGATCCGGTTGGATCTCAATCTTCCGAAGGGACAATTCTCCCTTGAGATCAGGATCAAGCCTGTCCAGCATCCTCTCTATTTCAGGAGAGACAAGAAGAACTCCGGAAAGATCCGCCGCTCTCTTTCCAATCGCCTTTTGGACAAGGCTCCTGACCCCCTCCCGGGTTGAAAGACTCTCTCCAACCAGTCTGCTAACAGCTTCGAGGACAATATCCGCCATGACGTCAAGGTGGTCCGCAAGGCTTTTCTCAAGAGCGCCCGAAAGCCCCTCCGACCAGGCAATGAGACTGTTCCGAAAAGGTTCGGATTCTCCTTTGGC
>DAIBTC010000127.1 GCA_027415345.1 Nitrospirota bacterium | reverse complement strand
GAGAAAGGACTGTCTTGAGACCTCCACGCCCCGGAAGATTTTGCCCCTCCCTTTTTCCTTGGTCCTTTTTCCTTGTTTTTCTGATAGTTTTGAATGTTTTTGCAATTGGCCCCTCCGTCGCGCAGGCCGATCCCTTCCGGGATTTCATCATCTATCCTTACGAGACGCCCGAACAGGGGGAGATCAGTGTCGGCACCTGGCAGACATTGTTGTTGCCCAACAAGGTGGAGGAATCCATTTACGGGAAAAACATCCGAAATGCGAATCTTCTATTTTCGACCTATGTCTTTGAGTTCGGCGTGACCGACTGGTGGACCCTGGGAACGTATGTGGACTTCGTCGCCGGGGCGGGGCAGGCCTATTCCTACATCCAGACACGGGCCATTACGACCCGGCTTCGCTTTCCAAGGATCCCAGACTTCCTCGACCCCGCCGTCCAGATCGAGTACTGGGCCCCCGGAGGGGGCACCGGCATGCAGTCCCTCCTTGACATCATCCTGATCGCCGAAAAAAAGATCGGCCGCTTCATTATCGATATTAATCCCTCATTTTTCTTCGCCACAGACGGCTCAGAGCCGAACTTTCCGCCGGAATTTTCCTATTCCGCAGGTATTTATTATCTTCTGGCGGAAAATGTCAACGCGGGGATTGAGGCCTTCGGGGAAACCGGGCAGATCAACAATATGGATGCCCTGGGAGGTCCTTCCTCTCTCTATGCCGCAATGCAGCAGCAGTTCATCTTCCAGAGCTGGAATTTCGCGATCGGAGAGCATATCGACTGGAATATCGGTGTGGGCACGGGGCTCACGCCTGTGAGCTCTCCCTTCGCCATCAAGACCATCTTCGAATACCACTTCAAGCCCTTCAATTTTGAAGAGAAGGAAGGCAAGCGTTACGAGGAGGAACAGAACATCCACTAGAAAAATCCATCAAGACCGCCTCCCTTGCGGAGCGGGGCGGGATCAGTTATCCTGACCACATGAGTGATGGCCGTCACACGTCTTTGGGGAAAATGTCGATTTTCCGCGGGGGGCTCGCCGGACTGGCTGCAGCCTCCCTTTTTCTGTCCGCCTGTCAGAAGCCTCAGGCCGTCTCCCTTCCGGTCGTGACCCTGCCGGCCGGGGCCCCCTTCTCGATTGTCCAGCCGCCTCCCCCCAAAGTGACCCCCTCCGACAAAAAAGGATCTGCCTACATTGGCGTCCTCTCGGGCATAACCCCGGTTGCGGGAGGTCTTGTCGTGATCGGCTATCAGGGAACCCTCCTGAGACTATCTTCAAAAACCGGACAATGGAGCCGGATCAAACCCCCGGTCCATGCCGATTTCTATGGCATCACCCGAACCCCTTCCGGCGATCTTTGGGTGGCCGGAGATCAGGGGACTCTTCTTCGTTCCCGGGATGAGGGAGGGAGCTGGCAGTCGGTCCAGACAGGAATCGGCCACCTGTTTCTCAATGCGGTCAGCTTTCCTTCGGAACGGGTCGGGTATGCCGTGGGAGAGGGCGGTGTCATTCTCAAGACGACCGATGGGGGGAGCCACTGGTCCAGGATTTCCTCTCCGACAAAAAAGAACCTTTATGCGGTGGCCTTTTGGTCGGAAGAAGACGGTGTTGTGGCCGGGTGGCACAAGAGGCTCTTCAGGACCGGAGACGGCGGGAGCCGATTTACAGCCATCGATATCCCGATGCAGAAGGTGACGCGTCAGAAACCCTCCTTCAATTCCCTTTGGGCCGGCCAGAGAGAGATCCTTCTGGCCGGAGACCATGGTCTCCTTTTTTCTTCGACCGATGAAGGAAAGACCTTCTCCCAGATCCAGACCGGATCGCTTCATGACCTTTATGGGGTGTGCCGGACGGGACAGGGGACGCTGGCCGCGGCCGGTGAGCAGGGAACGCTTCTTCTCATCACCGGGGGGCCACCGGGTCAGAGGAAGATATCCGCTCCCCTGGGATCATTTCGCGGCTCCGATTTTCTGGGAATCACCTGTGGGACAGCCCATGTGCGGCTCGTTGGTTCGAAGGAGGTCGTTCTGCTGCCCTCCGCCATGAAATAACCAGGCCTTCTGAACGGCTTTTCTGAGGTAAGGGGGGATCGTGGCCCTTTTCAAGATCTACCATCACACCCGGAGCGGCATCGCCCGCTTCAATACGACCGTTCTCCGGAAGGTTGTGGGGCTGGGCGCCCTTTACTCGACCGGTTACGGGGACGTCGGCTCCTCGATCTACTATGCCCTTGGCATCACCACCATCTATGCCGGGGGAGCCTCATTTCTGGCCATCGGAGCCGCCGGACTTTTTTTCATCGCCACCGTCCTTTCCTACGCCGAGCTTTCGAGCGCCATTCCGGAGGGAGGGGGGTCCTCCCTGTTTGCCCAGAGGGCCTTCGGTGACGGGTGGGCCTTCTTTACGGGGTGGGCTCTCCTTCTCGATTATATCCTGACACTTGCGATCAGCGCCTTTTCCGTGGGGCCCTATCTCGGGTATTTTTTCCCGATTTTCAAGACCAATCCCCAGATCAATGTCACCTTTACCGGACTCCTGATTCTGGTCCTTGTCATCCTCAACATCATTGGGCTCAAGGAGTCTTCCTGGTTCAGCCTGATGCTGGCCGGATTCGATGTGATCACCCAGGTCTCCCTCATGACCATGGGGGTCTTCTTTCTCTTCAACTTCCACACCATCTGGAATCAGTTCACCCTGGGAACCGCCCCCACATGGCATAACTTCCTATACGGAATCTCGATCGCCATGGTGGCCTACACCGGGATCGAGGCGATCAGCCAGATGGCCGGGGAGGCGAGAAATGCGGAAAAGCTTGTCCCCCGGGCAATGTTCTTGACCATGGGAACGACCATCCTTCTCTATTCGGGGATCTCCCTCGTAGCTCTCTCGGCGATGAAGCCCGAGATCCTGTCCACGACTTGGGTCAACGACCCCATCGCCGGGATTGCCCATGCGATGCCCCATGTGGGGGCCTTCATGGCGCCGTGGGTCTCGGTCCTCGGGGCGACCATCCTGACTGTGGCCGCCAACGCAGGTCTGATCGGGGTTTCCAGGCTGGCCTACTCCATGTCCAATAATCTTCTCATCTCGCCTTTGTTCCACAAGACAAGCGCAAAATACAAGACCCCGATGGTCTCGATCAGCATTTTCGGAACCCTGGCCGCCCTGATCGTCGCCTTTTTCCCGTATCTTGACGTGCTGGCCGACCTCTACAACTATGGCGCCATGCTGTCATTTTCCATGACCCATCTGGCTCTGATCAAACTCAGGAAGAAGGATCCCGACCTGAAACGCCCCTTCCGGGTGCCCCTGGCCATCCGCGTGGCCGGGTGGGAGGTCCCTCTTCCGACGATTTTCGGGTTTATGGGAACCTTCGGGGTCTTTCTCATGGTGCTCCTCTTTCACAAATATGGTCGTGTATTCGGAACCGTATGGATGGTCGGAGGAATTTCCTATTATCTCTGGTTCCGGAGGAAGGAGTCGCTTCCCGTCATGGAGCGGGTCCAGATCAGGGAGATCCCGGACGATTATCCGAAGCCCAAACCGCATCGGCATATCCTGGTCGCGACCTCTCCCACCCGGCCTTCCGAAATGTTGCGCGATGTTTTGAAGGTGGCCAAGTCTGACGGGGCGAAGGTGACAGTGATTACCGTCCTTGAAATTCCCCTGGCCCTTCCGCTGACGGCCTCCCTTCCCGAGGAGGAGGCTGTCGCCCGTCATACGCTGGACCTGTGTCAGGCGATCGGAATGGAGGAGGATGTTCTGGTGGATACGATTCTTGCACGGGGGAGGGCGATCGGTCCGGTTCTCAACCTGCAGGTCCGAAGGCTGGGGGCGGACACGGTAGTGTTAAATGACACGGGAAGTTCTCTGGCGGCCTCTGTGCTGGGGGCGATCCGGCGGTCTTCGAACACTGTCCTGATCTGGACCTTTCAGATCTATTCGGGAGCGGGGCTCACTCCCACGCCCCGTTCCAGGCTGTCGGGAGAAGAGCCGATCATCTCTCCCCTGCCTCATGCCGAACGCATCCCTCCTGGAGATGAACCAGCCCGGGCCTGAGACACGCTTTTGCACCAGCTCCTGGCTTTGGCCTGGGGTCAGGACTCTCTTTGGTGCAGCTTCGCGCAGGTTTCGCAGATCCCATAGATTTCGAGACGGTGGGACACGATTGAAAAATGGTTTTCCTTGGCGGCCGCTAGCTGGAGCTGCTCGATCAGCGGCTGGTCGAATTCGACCACCTTCCCGCACTCGATGCAGATCAGGTGATCGTGGTGGCTGGCGGG
>DAIBTC010000126.1 GCA_027415345.1 Nitrospirota bacterium | reverse complement strand
ATGAGATTTTCCTCCCTACTCCAATCCTGCCAGGATACCAGCCAGTGCCGCTCGGCCCTCACAGGCCCCGATTCGCCTGCAAAGGGTATCAACCTCCATCCTCTCCAGGGTCAGAAAGAGGGGGAGATCGATATATGTGCCATCAATAAAGGCGATTCGCTCCCACCCAGCATCGCGGATCTGGTCTTCAAAACGCTGGATGATAGCCGCCCTTACCGGGGCGCGTCCCATGGAAGGGGGACAACCGGTAGCGTCCTCGACCTCCTGCGGGTCAGAAAGGCGCGTGATCCGACCATCCGCTTCGAGGGGCCAGAACATTCCCAGATCCGGATCCAAGTCGTGGTAAGCAAGATCAAGGCTCTGGAACCAGGGGTCACCGACAGAAAGACTTTCCTCGACCCGGAAAAGCTCCAAGAGCTGTCGCTTGGCAACCCAGTCTGCCCGATCGGCCAAGCGTTCCGGATCATTCCGGTAATCTTTAAGGGCCCGATCCCACTCGGAAAGGATCCAACGATCTTCAGCGTCAATTGTCGAGAGATTCCCGACCAGGATCCGATACGCCTCAAGAAGGTCCACGGTGGACATGGTCTCACCATTCTCAAGCTTCAGGGAAGCCGCCCCGTTTTCCGAGCGGGACACCTGACGAAAGGCCATCACAGGATCTTCCAGGACCGGAAGATTAAGGTCCGGGAGGGAAGACACGGCCGCTAGGACGAGGCGAGTCATTCCCGCCTTCATGGCTGTCTGCCATTCGGACATGTTGGAATCACCGCAGATCAGGTGAAGTCTCCGGAAACGGGTTCGGTCGGCGTGGGGTTCGTCCCGGCTGTTGACGATTGGACGGTGATGCATTGTGTCCACCCCGATCCGCTCCTCGATGAAATCTCCCCTTTGGGAAAGTTGATAGCCCTCCATGGCATAGCCGTCCCCCCCTTCTTTGCCAACCTTTCCCGCCCCCAGCAACAAGGTCCGGGCAACCAGGAAGGGAGTCAGGCCCTCAACAATCCGCCCGAAAGAAAGTGCGCGCGGAAGAAGATAGTTTTCATGGCAACCATAACTGTGCCCATGAAAATCTGTGTTGTTTCTGTAAATTCCAAGAACTCCACGTTGCCCCAGGACCTCCTCCCTGGATTTGATGGCCTGCCTGAGTATTTCAGTCCCTGCCCTGTCATATGTAACCAGGTCGCGCAAGGTTCGGCATTCAGGCGTGGAGTATTCCGGATGCGTATGGTCGTTGTAAAAGCGCGCACCATTCTGGAGGATCCTGTCGCTCTTGGATTCCCTGAAGGTGAAATGTCTTCGCTGGTCGGAACGGGAAAAGGCTTCTTCTTCCTCATCCTGGGCGAGCCGGTCAACACGGAATCCCCTGGCATCGGCACGGGGATCTTCGCTCTCGTAGGCCCAAGTCCCAAAAGAATGGGGTCGGTAAGCCCGGACAAGATCCATCGATTCGCGAACAGGATCGGATTCTTCGAGATCCTTTCGGATGATCCCGAACTCTGTCTCCAACCCGATCAGAACCTGATTCGGGGAGAGGGGGAATCCCTCCTTTTCCTTCATTTCCGGCAAAATATCCCTCTATTCAATTGCCCTGAGAGTCCTGGAAGACCCCGTAACCGGGCGAATCTTCCGTACATCCACCACATCCTGAGTCTCGATGTCCAAAAGGCTCATCCACTCAAGGGCAATCTCCGCCGGAGGAAGAATATCCCCTTCGTCATACTCACACTGGGCTGCCCAGAGGAGATCGTCCAGGGACACTCCTCCGTCTCCGTTTTCGATCTCTCGCAATAAGGCCCTCTCCTTAGCCCGGAGGGTGATGGACTCAAGAATCGCCCCGCTCGCCAAATCGGATCGATAAATCGGCATTCTTTTTCCCGACCGTCGGAAGATTTCGAAAACGGCATTTTCATCCGTTTTTGCAAAAAACCGGTCCCGGAATGAGATAAGAAGTGCCTCGCGATCACCACCCTGATTCTTGCCGGAAGAAATGGGATGGATTGGAACATCAGGCCCCATGTGAATCCTTAGAATTTCAATCGCCGATTCGAAGGAGGGACGCTTAACCTTGATTTTCCGGTCAATTCTGCCCGGTCGAAGAATGGCAGGATCAATCATTTCCGGGCGGTTCGTGGCCAGAATGACCATCTGGAAGCCCGACGGGCCGGCAAGACCATCAAGTTCTGCACAAAACATTGGGACAATGGTATTGTGGATATTAAAACCGCGCCCATTGCGGCGGGTTCCCAGTATGGCCTCAGCCTCGTCGATGAATAAAACAGGAAAATCACCGGCTTTTCTTATCTTCTCACCCTCTTCAAACAGCTCCCTCACAATGCGTTCGGATTCCCCGAGCCACATATTCAGGATTTCAGGGCCTTTTATATGAAAGAAAACACCCTTGACAGGCCTTCCTTCCTTCTGTGCCAGCCGGCTGGCAATCTCATGGGCCGTCGCCTTTCCGATCAGGGTTTTTCCGCACCCCGGAGGGCCATGGAGAAGGAATCCCCGGGGAGACTTGAAATCGTACCGAGAATAGGCTTCAGGATAAAGGACAGGGTTGAGTATGGCTTTCTGGATCTCCCGGATAGCTTCTTCCTGACCACCGATAGATTCCCACCCGACGGTGGGAACTTCCGCCAGGAGATAGCTTTCCTCTCTTTTGCGAACTTTCTCCACTGCGATCCGGGAGGTGCTGTCGAGTCTCACAAAATCGCCCGTTGACAGAGGCTCATCCTTGAGAAGGTCTGATCTGTCGAGGATCGTTCCCAGGGTGTTGTCAGGACGATCGGAGGCGATTTCCAGGCGGCCGTCAGGGAGAAGGCGGCCGACCCTTACAATGGGCCCGGAAAGGTCTGGGCCGACCGTACCGAGGATGGAAAGGGCCTCGTTCAGGCGAACGCGCTCTCCTTTTTTCAGAGAATCGAGAGAGACCCTTGGATCGACCGTTGCCTGATAATCCCCTCCCCCGACAGACACCCAAGCCAGCCCATCGTCCGTCGTTCCGAGGCAGGTTCCGATCCGGAAAGCCGGTTTGGTCACTTTTTCCAGAACATCGGAGAGACGAGAGGCCTCATGCTGCATCCTTTGCCACTCGTTTTCGAACTCCTGAAGTTTTTTTCTGATCCGGTAGGCCTCCCTCATTTCCTCTTCCTGGCCATCAAGAAGCCTGATCAGGCGCTCCATCGCAACGACGAGATCTGCAAAAGGTTCGGGGGCAGCCCCTTCCTTTTTATCGCTGTTGGGTTCGGAGTCATTTTTCTTTCGGCTGAAGGGGTCGGTCTTGTCCATTTAACAGATCCTCATGATGGGGGAAAAAAGACCAGGGCCAATTATTGGCTTGATTTGATCATGTCCTATTCCTTTGTTCCATCCTAAGGCCCTCCGGAGGCTCTCGTCAATTTGAGAAGGGAGCCTTCAAATATTCTGAAGGATGTGCTCTTCCGGAATGGCCCGCTCCTTAAGCACGCTAATCGTCTCTTCGACCATCTCCTTCATCCCGCACACATAGGCCACAGTCTGGTGAAGGGGGTCTGATTGCCTCTGGAGAATATGCTGGACGAACCCCGAGTGGCGGTCCCAGTGCTCGTCGGGAAATGTGACTGTTACAACGACATTGACTCCCTGGGCGTGCCATTTCGCCATCTCCTGCCCAAAATAGAGATGTCCGGGGGTGAGGGTTCCGAAATAAAATTCTATCCGGCCAAATTCCCCGCGTCGGCGGAGGGCTTCAAGAAGAGTGGATCGAAGAGGCGCGATCGCTGTTCCCACCCCGACAAAGAGAAGGTTCTTGCTCCGGTGGGGATCAAGAGGAAAACCAGTTCCCAGAGGGCCCTCAAAAGAAATTTTCTGGCCAGTCCGGGCCTCGAAAAGCCTTTCCGAAACACCTTTTCCTTTTTTCACAAGAATCTCGAGATAGGTTTTCTCATACGGCGGAGAGGCTATGGCAAAATAAGAACCTTTTTCCCCTTCCCACAGGACCTTGATGAATTGACCCTGAATGAAGGAGACAGGCTCTCCCTCCGGCAAAAGACGAAAAAGCCTCACATCCTCAGCAAACCGGTCGATGGTCTCAATTGTTGCCGTTGTCGTTTGACCCATGAATCCTGATCCTTTCCTTATTGTTGTATTGCCTGTGTCTCCCTCTTTGTCCTATTGTATTGGGAATGTATCCGATTTCCCACTACCCTCCAACGATCTCCAAGAACAAAGGATCCTCTTCATGAGCAAACCAGAGATAATCAAGACGACCTACACGATCCGATCAAGCGATGTTCCAAAGGCTGCAGCC
>DAIBTC010000125.1 GCA_027415345.1 Nitrospirota bacterium | reverse complement strand
CGGCCATCCCGGTCATGATATCGAAGACATGGTCAGCCATCGGTTCCAGAGCTTTTTCATTGCGGGCCACTGCCCCTGTCACGTCCCGCACCTTGAGGACAAGTCCGGAAGACTCAACCCGCCCTGCCAGACTCATATCGCTTCCCGGGTCGAAGGCGAAAAAGGCCATGATCCGGAAGGGAGAAAGCGGAAGAATGGTCACGAAATGCCCCCGTTCCCGCCGGGAGGGCTCGTAGGGAATGTCCAGGAAGTCCTTCCAGCCCTCGGCTTGTCTGACGGAAGAGTGCAGGAAGGGAGCCATTTCTCCGTGCGAAATCGGTGGCGGAGTCTCGATAGGCGGCGGTGACGGCGTTTCCACCGTTTTCCCCTGAGCGTGAAGGCCTTCGCCCTTTTTCTGGCCGGATCGGGACATTGCTGCCTGGATCCGTTTAATGAGATCCGGGCGGCGATCTTCGGGTGAGACGGCCAATCCGATCGATTCTGCCAGTTCGACCAGTTCGGGGCGGGTCTTCTTCCCCAGGCCGGGAATCGGCGCAGATGGCCCTTCGGATCTTTTTTTCGTTCCGGATTCCGAATCCTGGGAGGTGGAGACGGGGGAAGGGGGCTTTGATGCGGGGTTCCGGGAGGAACCCTTCCCGGATTTCCCCGGGACATTCTCTTTCACGGGAACCTCCAGTCAGTCACGGTTGTCCTGACGGCCTCCGAACCATGGTATCATGGACGGAATCGACGACCAACATTTCTTCAAGGATATCACAATGACCGAAAACTTTCCTCTTTCGCCCAAGCCCTCCTGGCTTCGGGTTCCCGCACCCTGGGGGCCCGAGGTCTCAAGGATGAAGGAACGTCTGCGGGGACACGGGCTCCGCACGGTGTGCGAAGAGGCCAGCTGTCCGAATCTTGGAACCTGCTTTCGTGAAGGTGTGGCCACCGTCATGATTCTCGGGCGGGTGTGCACGCGAGCCTGTCCTTTCTGTGACGTGGATCACGGAAAGCCCTTACCCCCGGATACAGATGAACCCCGTCGCGTCGCAGCCCTTGTCCGGGAGGGAGGCCTCCGGTTTCTGGTCGTGACTTCGGTGGACCGGGACGATCTTCCGGACGGAGGGGCAACCCATTTTCTTTCGGTTGTCGATCATTTGAGAAAGGAGTTTCCGGCATTGGGAATTGAAATTCTCGTGCCGGATTTCCGCCGCTCCCTCGACCTTTCCCTGAAGATTCTTCGGGAGGCCAGGATCGATGTGTTCAACCACAACCTTGAAACCGTTCCGAGGCTGTACCCTTCAGTCAGACCCGGTGCCGATTACAGGCACTCCCTGGAACTCCTCTCCCGTTTTGCCGACGGACACCCAGGGGTTTTGGTCAAGTCCGGGATCATGGTGGGTCTCGGCGAAGAAAGGGATGAAATCAGAAGTGTCTTTGAGGACATGCTCTCTGCCGGAGTCGAGATTCTGACGGTCGGCCAATACCTGGCTCCTTCCGCTGCCCATCACCCCGTGAAGCGCTATCTTCACCCCGACGAATTCCGGGAAATTGCCTCGGATGCCCAGTCGATGGGTTTTGCCAGGGTGGAATCCGGACCTCTTGTCCGATCCTCATTTCATGCAGGCAACCTTTTGTCCGATGAAAAGGAATCGGGAGATAAATTGACATATCGAGAAAATTAGATATAATGAAAAACATGGAACCGGTCGACGTCTTCAAGGCATTGGCCAATGAATCCCGCATCCGGATACTCAAATGGCTCGGGGACCCGGAGAGATATTTTCCCGTTGGTCCCGAGAATTCTGAGGGCCATTCGGAGAAGCTGGGGGTCTGTGTCGGTCTTCTCCAGAAAAAAACAGGACTTTCCCAATCCACCGTTTCCCACTATCTGGCCATCCTCCAGAAGGCCGGGCTGGTGACGGCCCATCGCCAGGGGCAATGGACCTATTACAAGCGGAACGAGAAGGCCCTCAAGGCTGTCGCACGGTTCCTGAAGGAAGAGATCTGAATCGAAGATCCCGGAACGATATCCCCATTTCATTTTCAAAGGAGAGACGATGGCAGACAGTGAGAGACAGCCCCTGTTGACCCCCCTTGTGATGGGACCTTTCAGGCTACGCAACCGGATTGTCATGGCCCCCATGACCCGGAACCGGGCGGAAAATGAAGGGCGAATCCCGATCGATATCATGGCGGCCTATTATGCCCAAAGGGCTTCCGCAGGCCTCATCATTTCGGAGGGATCCCAGGTCAGTCCCCAGGGGGTGGGCTACCTGAACACTCCCGGGATTCATTCGAAAGAGCAGGTGGAAGGCTGGAAAAAGGTGACACGGGCGGTCCACGAAAAGGGGGGTCTCATTTTTCTGCAGCTCTGGCATGTCGGCCGGGTCTCTCATCCCGATTTCCATAATGGAGCGCTCCCCGTCGCGCCCTCTCCGATCAACCCTGAGACGGAGGCTTACACCCCTCTCGGTCTCAAAAAGACGGTGGTCCCCCGCGAACTGTCGACCTCGGAGGTCCGGGCGGTGGTCCAGGACTTTGTCCGTGGCGCCAGAAATGCTGTGGAGGCGGGGTTCGATGGTGTCGAAGTCCACGGAGCCAACGGTTATCTGATCGAGCAGTTTCTCCGGGATTCCGCCAATCACAGGAAGGACGAATACGGGGGGTCTATCGAAAATCGTTCCCGTTTTCTCATGGAGATTGTCGACGGAGTGGGTCAGGCGATCGGCCTTGAGCGGGTCGGGGTAAGGCTTTCGCCGGCCAATATCTGGAACATCCCCGCCGACTCTGATACGAAGGCTTTGTATGGGTCGGTTATCGACCGTCTGTCAGGCTCCGGACTGGCCTACCTGCATCTTCGGGAAAAGGCCTCGGATGTTTCCGGTATCCCCAACATGGTGGCCAATGTGTCCGAATTCTTTCGCCCCAGGTTCAAGGGGGTCCTCATGACAAACACCGGCTTCGACCGGGAAAGCGGAAATCGGGTCATTGCCTCGGGGCTGGCCGATCTCGTGGCCTTCGGTGTTCACTTCATCGCCAATCCGGACCTTGTGGAACGATTCGCAAAGAAGCTCCCCCTCAACTCTCCGGACCAGTCGACCTTCTACATGGGAGGCGCCAAGGGGTATATCGATTATCCTGTCCACGCCTGATCTTTACAGGACCATGAAAAAACGGGGGCGGAAGGCAAACTTCCGCCCCTTTTTTTCTCTTGTCATTTTTTCCTGAAGATTCAAGATTTCCGGCAGGGTCCTCTGTAGTGGCCAGTTATCCGCTCCCTGACCAGCAAGCCTCCCGGAGATTTGAGCCGTGTCTCGATCTCTCCGGAGAGATGCCTTTTGCCATAGGTGAAGTGGGCTCTGGATATCCCGGTGGTGCAGGTCATCGTATAGGAAAGAGTTTTTCCTAAGAGGGTTGGTTTCGTCATGGAACAGTTCCTGGTCAGTCTGGATACAACCATATGATGGGCCGTCAGACAGTCGTCAAAGGTGAGGGTTCGGGGGGGAATTCCCGGAATTCCCGTCATGGTGATTCGCGTTGTGAAGGACCAGTCTCCGTAGGTGATCGGGAACCCAGGCTTAAGTGAAGGATCGGCGAATGAGGAATGCCCCCCCGATAACGTGTGGAGGACAAAAAGGAGAAGGAAAAAAAGAAAAACCGAAATCCTGGTCATGCAAGATCTCCCCGGCAAGAAGGTGGTGACAACGTCCCGGAGGATTTTAGTAGATCCGGAGCCGTAGGTCCACAAGTCCAGCGAAAAAGGAATCATGCTTCGGAAGAGGGATCGTGACGGGAAAATGCCTTGTAGTAGAGGCCCAGGTAGGCCCCCTGGAGAACGGCTCCGAAAAAGAAGGGAAGCCCGAGAAATCCGTGGGCCAGCAGTGCCGCTCCTGCGACGGGGCCGACCGACTGGGGGATTTGCATGGAGACGTTATGAAGGCTTGCGGCCAACCCTCTCCGGTCCTCCCCCACAAGGCCGATCGAGACCGCCTGGCGGGCGCCGATCGTGCTCTGGTTCAAGGCCACACGCAGAATGTGGGCGAAGACGGCCCACCCAAATGTGGGCATGAGAGGAATCAGAAAGGTAAAGATGAGGCCCGTTCCGCGTCCGGCAATGACGGTCGCCACCGATCCGTAACGGGTCGAGAGGTGACTTGCCAGATAGGAAAGGATCGCTGCGAGAAGATAGCCTCCAGACATGGCAATTCCGATGGCATCCGGTCCCTTGTGGAATCTGACGGAGAACCAGTAGGCCATGAGGGGGGCATACAGGCCCAGGGAAATGCCGTTTAAGGCATTGATCCCGATCATGG
>DAIBTC010000124.1 GCA_027415345.1 Nitrospirota bacterium | reverse complement strand
TCTTCACCGGTATGATCGGGCCGTCCGCGACATCGTCGACCAGTACCACGATCAGTTCCCTGATCTCGTTCCCTCCGTAGTGGAATCCCTGGCCCAACGGTGGCACCAGCACCAAAGAGACCTTTTGTCACGGGCCAAGGAGGAAGTTTTTGACGACATCCAGAAACGGACCTCCTTCCTGGAATTCAAGTACGTGGGGCAGCTCGTCCTGCGCCCTTACAAGGTCAAGGAGATTGTCCGGGACAGGGACAGGGAGGGATCGTTCCTTTATCAGGGAACAGTGGAGGGTGAAAAGGGGGTCGATATCGGAATCACGATCGACATGATTTCAAAGATGCCCCATTATGATGCGGCCGTTCTCATCTCGGGAGACACCGACTTCGTCCCCCTGATCCAGTATCTGAAGGATGCGCTCAAGCTGGTCTACTCCCTCTCCCTTTCACGAGGAGAGCCGGGTCAGATCCAGCTTTTTTCTCCCCAGATCAAGAATGCGGTGGACTACTTCCATGTGGTGCCGGAAAAGGAGATGCTGGGCCGGTATCTCGACCGGAAGTCAGGAATTCCTCCCATCATATTAAGCGAGATCGACCGGCGACTGGAGGAACTCTCCGGAGAAAAAGAGAAGTCCTGATCTGGAAAATGTCCGTTTTTTCAGATGGAAGGAGGATTTTTCCTGAATAATTCCCGGCCGTCTGTGTCCAGAACGATGGAAAGAACCTTCACCGATCCCATGACGGAGACAAAGGGCTTTCCCGAAGAGGTCCGGCCGGCATCGACCGCCTCCGGCGTCATCCAGACGTTAACATGGACAGGAATCCCGCATCCGGAGCAGGGCGCCTGGGCGATGATCCCTGAGACATCTCCCGGGGCATAGGGAAAGGAAAAGAAGATCCCACGGGGAGAGATGGAGGCCTTGAGAGGCCAATCCCTAAGAAGGACCTGGGAGTCGCAGAAGGGACAGGAAAGTCGGGCAGCCACCCCGATCTGGCCAGTTGGAAAGAGCCCGTTTTGGTTTTCGCGATCCCCCGGAAGCCTGACTGGAAGAATTCCGGTCAGGAAAAAGACGTTCCGGCCCGTATCGTAACGGACAAGGGTCGCCGAAAGGGAGACCTTGAACCGGGAGATGCTCCCGACCAGCTTCATATCCGAATTGATCCGATCCCGGAACTTCTTCCGGAACGCCGAGTCCACCTTGGCCTTCTCCCGCGTCCGAAGCGGAAAGGCCAGCGAGAGCAGGTCCTTGTCGGCCGGAATGGACGGATGCTGGCTGTAAAACAACAGCAGCAGCGCATAGGGGGTAAGCTCCGGATCCTTCCCGATCAGTTCCGGAAGAAGCTGCTCCTCATTTTTTTTCTGGATCAGAAGAACTTCTTTCCGGTTCTGGTAGTACCAGGTCACCGTCCCGCCCATGAGAAGAAGGAGAAGGAGGCCTGCCAGGAGTGGCAGGAGGAGACCCCGGGTCTCCTGTTTTGCCCGGCCGTTGTGAAGCCGAATGGAGTTCGACAGGCCCTTCCGGGCTTCCTCAAGATGCCGGAGGCAGGGCTCCCGTTCGGCTTCGGGCAGTGTGACGCATTCCTTCTTGGCCTGGTCCAGTTTCCGGTCGAGAATCCGCTCGTTCTGGGCCGGCGAAAGATCGTCAAAGCCTCCCACAGGAAACCGGAGAAGGCGTTCAGGAGAGTCGAAGTCGGATACGACAAGGCCCAGAAGCTTCGCCACCTTGACGGCATCGGTGGGGGTGACGAGTCGTTCCGGCATCTTCGACAGGATTCCCGGGATCCTCGAGAGACAGGTCACCACATAGCTGTGGTCACGGCTCGGAGGCTCGTGTATGGAAAGCGTTCCGCTCTCGGAGAGCCTCGAAAGATCAGCATCGTCAGGAAAGACGATGAGCCCTGTCAGGTAAAAGGGAACTTTCCTGTCACGGAGAAAGGCCGCCAGGGGCCCGATGCGGTTCTTGATCTGGGTGATCGGGTTGGCGTGGCTCGACCCGGAGACAAGAATGGTTTCCTTTCCCACCTGCCAGGCGGCATTCAGAGTTCCGGTCACCTGACCGGAGACATTCTTGCACTCCACCACAAAAAATCCGCGATCCGTCGCCAGAAATCCGTCGATCTCCTTTTGCCCCACCGGAGTGTAGATGTTCCGCTCGTAAAAATAGACGACGACCCCCGCCGCCACAAAGGGATCCACCCAGTCGGAGTGGTCCTGACCAAGGGTTCCGGCAGAAAATCCCGTGAGACAGTATTGACGGACCTCTTCCTCGAAACGCTCGGAGGCCGGGAGCGACTTGAGCGATGCCACAAAAACTCCATTCGGAAAACAGGGTCCGGAAAAAGGCGGCAAAAAACCCGAGAAGGTCTTTTCCCCTCACAGAAATCATTCTTACGAGAATATCACAATCCCCGAATCTTCGATAATTTTTCGACCGACCCCAGGGAGTCCATCCCCATGGCATTGTGCCAGTACCCGATAACCGTCCGGGGAACGAGGATGTTCGAGACCCCCTGGGAAAGCGGAATGGCAACGACCGCCTTTCTGAGCATCAGCCTCTGGGCCTCGTCATAGAGAGCCCCCTTCAAGGGCTCTTCGGCATCCTGGGCCCGATCCAGCAACCGGTCAAAGGCCGGGTCCGACCAGCCGGTCCGGTTGTTTCCGGATCCGGTTCTCATCAGGGAGAGAAAGGTCATGGCATCGGGATAGTCCGCAATCCACCCGGACTGGTAGATCGCAGGAGTGTGGGAATCAAGCCCGGCCAGAAAAGCCTTCCATTCCATGGAGCGAAGCTTTATTGTCACCCCCAGGGCCTCCCGGAAGGTCTGCTGCATGAAGGTGGCCAGGATCCGGCTCTGCGTCCCCTCCGGAAAGACGAGCGTCACCTTGGGAAATCCCTTTCCCCCGGGGTACCCTCCCAAGGCCAGTTCCTTTCTGGCTTGGGGAATATCGAGTCCGTAGGCCGCTTTTGGATCGTATCCGGAGAGTCCCCGGGGGATGAAGGAGGAGAGCGAGGGAAGGGCGGAAAGGAAGATCCGCTCGAGCCGCTCCCGGTCGACAGACATGGCGAAGGCCCGACGAACATGGAGATTGTCAAAAGGGGCCCGGCGAATGTTCATGCTGTAGTAGATGGTGGAGAGCTGGGGAATACGGTGAAGCTCAGGGCTATTTTGGTACTTTTTGATGTAGAAGGAGGGAATCCCCTCGATATCCAGCCGATGTTGCAAAAAGAGAGTGAGCTGTGTCACCGGCTCCGGAATGATCAGGAAGGTCAGGGTCGACACAAGACGCGGATTCTCTGGGGAGGGGCGGGCTCTCCGGAGCTCGAGATAGGCGTCATGATGCCATGACACCAGGGTGAACACACCGTTTCCGACAAAGTACCGGGGATCCGTCCAGTGGGAGGGGTGGGCCCGGATAAGGTCGAGACGGACAGGATCGGTGATGGCATTGGTCAGAAGGGAGGGAAAGTTCCGCATCGGGTGGGTCAGGTCGACCTCAAGCCGGTGGGAGGAAAGCACACGGATCCCGACCGACGACCCCGGACAGTGTCCTTCGTCAAAGCATCGGGCATTGACGATATCGAAGAGATAGTAGGCATAGGGAGAGGCCGTCCGGGGGTCGAGGAGCCTCAGGAAAGAATTTCTGTAGTCTTCCGCAAGGACCGGTCGGCCATCATTCCAGGAGGCGGAGGGGCGGATATGAAAAATAAAACGGCGGCCTCCCGGATCGACCGTCCAGGAGTCGGCATCGGCTCCTTTGACATTCTGGTGGCGGTCGAAGCGGGTCAGTCCCTGCATCAGATTGGAGATGATCTCGAAGGAGTTCCCGTCGGTGGCCTTGTTCCAGTCTAGGGTGGCCGGATCGTCCGGAATGGCAAGAACCAGGTCGGAATTTTTAAGGTTTGACACCGAGTGAAAATGAGGAGTGCACGAGGAAAGAAAAAAAACAACCGATATCAAAAGAGGTCGGAATCGCGTCACGCGGGACCCTTCAGCCATGGGATTCGCGAATCTTAATAAAAAACCCCCAGAAGGGGGATCTGGGGGAAAAGAAAAGAGGAAGAGAGAGAAGAAAGGAGTCCGGCAGCGACCGACTTTCCCACAACCTCGCGGTTGCAGTATCATGGGCCCTGGAGGGCTTAACGGCCGTGTTCGGGATGGGAACGGGTGGAACCCCTCCGGTATGGCCACCGGACAGAGAAAAGTGCGTTTGAACAAGGGCGACGACGGATTCAAGCCGCTCGACCGATTAGTACTGGTACACTACAACCCTTGCAGGTCTTGCATGCCCAGCCTATCAACCTGGTCGTCTTCCAGG
>DAIBTC010000123.1 GCA_027415345.1 Nitrospirota bacterium | reverse complement strand
TTTCCTTTATGGCACCCAGTCGTTCCTGTTCAATCGACCCTTGCCAGACCTTTCGGGCCCCGCCATACTAGGGCATCCAAGGGATCATCCACATGTCACGCGTCATGAAAATCACCATGACGGTCTAAAACCTAGGGAGGCACCTGTGAGATTCAATGAACGAGGAATTCGTCTCGTTTTTTCTCTCCTTTTTCTTTTCTCCCTCTCTGCCTGCGTCGTTCACCGGGCCGAACTCTTTTACGATCCCGAGGCGAACGGAGTCCAGCCCAAACAGTTCACCTCCTCACTCCGGTTCGGTGTCGTGGACTTCGAGGACGAACGGGTCATTCCCAACCGCACCGGGATGAAGAACATGGTCGGCTGGGGAACCTATACCTATACCCATCCCCACATCGCCCGCCATGTGACGCGCGCCTTCGTTAAGCAGTACAACTATCTCGGATTCCATGCGAGGAGGCTTCCGGCCCCTCCCGGCTTCTCCTTCGAAAACACGACGGGTCTCCGGGAACTCCACCGGACCTATCCCGACATCGATGTCTTTGTCCTGGGTAAGATCCGCAACTACCAGTTCCAGGTCACCCACACCGGATTCATGGGAAAGATTGGTGCCAAGATGATCAGGACCCAGGTCGACATCCAGTCCTTTTATGTCGACGCAAGGACCGGCCATCTTCTCTGGTCGGGGACCATTCGGAAATCCGACCAAGGGAAGGCCCGGAATCACAAGGTTCATATCCTGGGGGGGCAGATCCTTGAATCCAACCTCCAGCAGGTGATCCTGGAATTTGCCGACCGCACCACGCCCACCCTCAACAAGAGTTTTGCCAGCGCGATTTCGGTGACCAAAAAAGGAATGGTGGCCCACTATGCCAATGCCAAGACCCAGCAGGAGGTGGAGCCGTCCAAGTTCCCCATCTCACCGGGAGACGGGCGTCTTATGGTGACCTCCTCTCCCTCCGGGGCCAAGGTCTTCGTCGACCAGGTCTTTTACGGGACGACCCCCCTCTTCCTCGATCTCCCCCCCGGGATCCATTTCCTCAAGGTTAGAAAGCACGGCTTCGAGTCCCAGAGGAGCAAGATTGGTATCTTCAGGGAGAAAACCATCACCTGGAATGGCCACCTGACAGAGAAGTAGAATTCTTCGCCCGGTTTACCTGAATTTCCTGATCGGTCATTTCCCCGGGAAGGTCTTATTGGGGGGTTGATCGGTCAGGTTCCTTTTTCCATCCCCTTCCGTTTTTTCCCTCATTGAAGCATTTATCTGTCCTCACTGAAGCCATCTGATCATGGGATTCCTTATCCGACAGAGACTTAAAGGCTTTCACCTCACATCTTGACAAAATTAAAAACGAGAGTGATAATAATTATCATTATCTTAAAGCTCAGGGAACGAGCTTTTTGGTCGATCTTTTCATGATGATCCTTGTGCCGAACCCGGCGAAGGGAAAGAACGGTCTGAACCGGAGGTACCATGAGCATGCTTGCATTCCTGATGAAAGGGGGACCCGTCATGATTGCCCTGATCCCTCTTTCGGCCCTTTCGCTTGCGGTAGGGGTGGAACGGCTGATCTCCCTGACCCTCGAAAGGAGAGAGACACTGAAAACGGTGGAGGGCTTAAGAAACAGCCTTCACGGAACCGGCTTTGAAAGAAAGGCCTGTCTTGAGGCCCTGGTGAAGGGCTCTGCGATCAGGAATCGTGGGATCGGACATGTGATCAATGCCCTTGTCCGATTCTCGGGGCCACGGGAGGAGCTTCTTGGCATCCTCGAAACCGAAATTCTCACGCAGGAGCGTCATCTGAAGGAGCGGATGTGGGTGCTCGACACCCTGATCACCATGGCGCCCCTTCTGGGGCTTCTCGGAACCGTCCTGGGCATCATCTCCTCCTTCCATGTCATGAGTCTCACTGGGCTTGGCAAACCCGCGGAAATCACCGGAGGGGTGGCCCAGGCCCTGATCGCGACAGCGACGGGACTGGTCATCGCCCTGGTCTCCCTTGTCTTCTTCAACTACGCAAACCAGATCATCCGGTCCATCCAGATCGATCTGGAGTCCTTCGCCCGCTACCTCCCCGTCTTTCTGGGGAATGAAGAATTACCCATGGATTCACGGGAGAGAAATAGCAAGGTCTCCTCGTATCAGGATCCCGCCAAATCGCGATTAGGATCAATACCGGCTTAAGATTAGGAGCCTCTTCATAGGGAGAGCCTCCTCGAACAGAGGATCAACGATGGGACGAAAAACAGGTCGGGCTCCGCTGGTTCTTGCGGAAGAGGAAAAAAAGAAGCTGGAGCAATGGATCCAGTCTGAAGAGCTCCCTCGGGAGGAGCTGATCCGCGCCACCATCCTGCTTAAATTTTCCCAGGGATGGAGCATATCGGAGATCCAGCGCCAGGTCGGACTTTCAAGGCCGACCATCTACAAATGCATCGACCGGGCCCTGTCGGGCGATGTGGCTGCCGGAATCAATCCCTTTTTCAGACGGGGCCCGAAGCCCGAAATTGACAGAAAGTCCAAGGAATGGATCCTCGCCCTTGCCTCCACCCGTCCAACGGACCATGGATTCTCAACAGGACGGTGGAGCCTGTCGAAGCTGACGGATGTCATCCGGAAAAAAGCGGAGATGGCGGGATTCCCCCGGCTCGCAAATGTTTCCCGGATGACGGTCTGGCGGATTCTCGACGGGGCCCATGTGAAACTTCGCATGGAAGAAGGCTCCCGGAACTGCCTCTCCCCCTCCGTCACCACAGTCGAACTTCTGGTCTTCTGCCACAAAATCAAAATCCCGGCAGATTCCTCCCCCGGAGACCATACTCTTCCTCTTCTCTCCCGGGAGAGATCCTCATCCTCCGCCTCGGAAGAGACGGGTTGTTCGGCCATCTTGGCGGCCCTGGACCTGCATACCGGAAAAATCTTTGCCTCTCTGGAGGATCGCCTCCGGGGACGGGAACTATCGGAGTTGATGAAACGCGTTGACAGCCAATATCCCCCTTCGGCCCTCCTCCGGATCATCATCGACAATCAGTCGATTCAGTTCACGCGGGAGACTGTTCCCTATCTTGCAAAGGATAGCCGCCGCTTCGAGATCCTTCAGACCTCCTGGCTCAATCTTCTGGAGTCGACCTTTTCCCGGATTGCGGCCTCCTTCCTGAGCCAGATCCCGTCCTGTTCCAGAGATGAGCTCAAAGACAGGTTTCTGGAAAAAGTCCGGGAATGGAACGACCATCCGGAAGCCGGCCTGCCGGACACCCTGGAACGGCCAGAAAAATGAAGCGACTGTTCCCGGAGGAGTCCGGAAGCCGGGCCCGGATCGAGATCATTCCCATGATCGACATCATGTTCTTTCTCCTGGTCGTCTTCATTTTCATTTCCCTCTCCCTCATCAAGCTGGAAGGGGTTTCCCTTGAACTCCCGACCGCTTCGTCCAGCCCGATTTCCGCCAGGGAGAAGCCCCTCGACATCTCGATCCGCAAAGATGGCTCCCTCTATTTCGGACAGGAAAAAGTCACCCGATCCGAGCTGAAAAACCAACTTGAAGCCCTCTCGAAAGGAGGCTCTCCCAAACGGCAGCTCATCATCAGCGGCGACCGAAGCTCCCGTCTCCAGACCCTGGTCGACGTCATGACCCTCTGCCAGTCCCTGGGATATGCCGACCTTTCCGTCCGGACCCAATCTCCGTGATCATGAACCTTCCGTTTATTCATAGACGCCGGTTCGCGATTCTCCTGGCTCTGTCCGGGGTGCTGGAGCTCTCCCTTCTCCTTCTTGTTCACTTCCGATCCGTTTCTCCACCTCCTCTCCCTCAGCCTGTCACCCTTCGCCTCTCTTTAGCTCCCGCACCCCCGAAGAGCCCGGTTATGCCCCCCCCGGCCCGAACCGGAGCGCCCAGAGTCAAAAAGCCGATTTCCAAAACTCCCCCGCCAAAGACGATCTCTTCTCCGAAGGGAGCCCTGCCCCCGGCATCCCCTTCCGCTCTCCTGGCCTCCGCTTCCGGAAATCCCGTCAGCCTGGGGTGGGGCGCCGGAAAAGGAGAAGGGGCGGCACTCGGTTCGACCTACACCCCGCCCCGCCTCCTGACCCGCGTGGACACCTCCCGCCTCTATACGGAAAAGATGAAGAGCGCGGAAGAGGAGGGGGATGTGGTGGTCGACCTGTGGATCGACCCGTCCGGGCATCTTTCACGCTACCAGCTTGTCGTCCCTTCGGTTTACGATGACATCAACCGGGCCGCATTGGCCCTTTTAGGTTCCCTGAAATTTACGCCGGCCAAAGAGAAGGGATACCCGGTGCCGGGTCGCTTCGAACTGAGTTTCCGGTTTCG
>DAIBTC010000122.1 GCA_027415345.1 Nitrospirota bacterium | reverse complement strand
ACCCTCTGCCATTGCACGTTCAACAGCCAGTGACGATCGGGCATCCGTAAAGGACGTTCCGGGGATTCCCGTTGATGTAGACGCGGTCCCAGATTCCGGCGATGGGATGGAGTGCCACCGGAAGATTGACGTTCGCGTTGACGAAATAGATCCGAACCCGTTCTCCCGGCTTGGCGACAAGGGCCTGGCGGGCATTTGGATCGTGGACCGGATCATAGTGGAAAATTTTTCCGTTAACAATCGAATTGGTCCAGTTCTTGTTCAGAAGCATGGCCTGGTAGTCGTCCGGGTGCTGGAAAAGCTGACCCTGGACAAGGACGTATTCCCGATCCGGCTTGGGAAATTTCCGGGAATAGCCCCCCTTGGGATCGACGATGATGACCCCATACATCCCCCGGGCGATATGTTCGATCATGGGCATGGCCCCGCAGTGGTACATGAAAACTCCGGGAACCTTGGCGACGAATTTCCAGTGTTCCTTCGTTCCCGGCTTGATGGGGGCGAACTCTTTCAGCACGTCCACCTGGGCGGCATGGAAATCCATCGCATGGGAATTCTTGTTAGTGGAGGGGTTGATCAGGGTGAAGTCGACGGTGTCTCCCTGGCGGACCCGGACGACCGGACCCGGAATGGTCCCATTGAAGGTCCAGGCCGGATACATCGTCCCCTTGTTGTCGATCGGAATGTTCACTTCCTTTGCGGTCATCACGACCTTGACCGTCTTGGCCTGGGCGACGCCGGTGAGCATTCCACCGAGGGCGATCCCTGCGACCAGGGATGCGAGCGTTTTCTTGGCGGGTGTCATAAGTCCCTCTCTTGTCTTAATGTTGGCCTCCGAACGCCGGACCCGGCGTTCTTTTTTAAAAACCGGTTTTTTATTCAGATTCCGATGAGATCCCTGTCACCTCCTTTCCGGATGCCCGATCGTCACTGGCTGTTGAACGTGCAATGGCAGAGGGTCCGGAGATACTGGACCATGTCCTTGATTTCCGCCGGGGAGAGCGTATCTCCCCAGGGGGGCATGAGGACCGACTTGTCGATAGCGAGTCCCCCCTTTCGATCGGCCTTGGCCAGATCCTCGTCCGACCGCTGGGACATGTAGGACGCGTCGGTGTGGTTCCGGGGCTGGACCGACATGTCCCGGATGTTGACCCCGCGGCCGTTTCCCTGGAGACCGTGGCACTGGGCGCAGTAGGTCCTATAGTTGTCCTTGGCCGTGGCGGCCAGGGATGTGTGGCCCGCGGCCGGAAACAGCGTCCAGAGGGCAAGTCCTCCCAGAAAAATGAGGGATTTTTTATTCATGGGATCCTCCTTTCGAAAGCGCCTGGAGATAGTGGACCAGCTGGACGATCCGGGTGTCGCTCACGTGCTTGTTGGGCATCCAGATCTTCGGATCCCAGGACTGGGGGGAACGGATGTAGCTCGCCATGAAGGCCGGCTTCAGGCGGGCTCCCGCGGTATACAGCTCCGGCCCCGAGAGTCCACCGAAATCGGGCTTGACCCGATGGCAGGCCATGCACCCGAGGAACTTGTCGAAGACCAGGGATCCCATGGATCTCGAAATGCTTCCGGCCGGGACGTGCTCCTTTGCAATCAGATCGTCGTGAGCCCGGAGTGTCATCAGGGCGTCGGCCGCGAGCTTGGCGTCGGCCGCACCGAGAGCCATGTGGGGGGCGAGGGTCGATTCATCGACCATATCCCGTTCGGGGCCGGGTTTGACGTGGTCGGCATAGAACTCGCCCGCCGGCCGGATCCGGACCGGGTGCTGGAGCCAGGAGACCAGCCATGTCCGGCGGAACTTGTTGCCGGCGTAAAACAGGTCGGGCGCTTTTCTGGCCCAAAGGGCATGGATTGTGGCCGGGGCAGGACCTGAAATGTTGTGGCAGGAGGCGCAGCGGCTTTCAAGAAGCGCCATTCCTGCGCTCTCTCCCGCCCAGGCGGGGGAGAGCGCCAGTGCCAAAATGACAGCCAATAGGCCCGGGAGAAGCCTGAGGAGAAGATGATTCGGACTCATTCGCACTCTCCTGTTCAATGGGTGGCGTTCTTCATTGGACGGGGGTTCCCTTGAACCGCGGGTTCTGGAACATCCCGTACCCTTTTTTCATGGACTCGGTATAGAAAAAGTCCGGGTCATAGGTCTTGTCTTTGTCCTTCCAGACGTACCAGTCCTCTTTGGGGATGCCGTCATATTCGATGACGGTCATGGGACCTCCCATTTCCTTGCCCCCGTTAGTCATGTGCTTGTCGATATGGTCATGCATGACGAATCGGCCGGGATTGTTCATCCGGACGATGGCGTCATATCGTTCGCCGGGACCCACCAGAATGGTGTCGACGAAGTAGGGATGAGGAAGCGGGTACCCGTCCTTGCGGACAATCAGCATGTCATGGCCGTGCAAGTGGATTTCATGGAAGGCATCCCCCGCTCCGATGAAGTGGAAGCGGACGACATCACCCTTCTTCACCCGAACCGGCATATCGAGCGGAAACGACTTGGCGTTGACCGACCAGTAGTCCGCCTCGTCGTGCGGGCCCCCGCCTCGCCCATAGTGGTGGGCGTAAGGGGATTCCCAGGAGCTGTACATCAGGATGAAATCCTTGCTCACCTGCATTTCCAGCTTGGACGGACGCTTCGGGTCGATGATGATGGGGCCCCACATCCCTCGCATTGCCACATGCTCGTTGACGTTCACATGGCAGTGATACCAGAGGGTACCGCTTCGCTCCGCGACCCAGCGATAGGTGAATGTGTCCCCGGGCTGGATCGCTTCCTGGGTGACCATGGGGACCCCGTCCATCTTCCAGTTGCCGTGGGTCTGGTTGATCCCGTGCCAGTGAATGGTGTGGGGCAGGGAGGTGTTGTTGGTCACGTGGACGACGACCTTGTCTCCCTCTCGGACGTGAATGAGCGGACCCGGGACCTGGCCGTCGAAGGCGAAGGTGTTGAAGGTGAGGTCGGGGGCGACCCGGATCGTGACCTCCTCGATCGTCAGCTTGAATTCGCGCGTGG
Source organism: Nitrospirota bacterium (assembly GCA_027415345.1). Classification (GTDB taxonomy): domain Bacteria; phylum Nitrospirota; class Leptospirillia; order Leptospirillales; family Leptospirillaceae; genus UBA4572. The sequence goes on along the minus strand of DAIBTC010000122.1, from coordinate 1,322 downwards.
CGGCAAGAAGTGGGGACGGGAGAAGGAGCAGGGTCAGGAAAACTGCGGAAACGAGCGCCATCGGAGCGGACGGGCTTCGGAAGATTCGGGATATCATGATTCTCCTCCTTGTCACGGCGTTGGGGATTCGTTTGGCGGGCTGTCCCCACTGAACCGGTCGACCGAAAAAGACCGGAACCGAACCCCTGTGACAAAGAGGTTAAATAAATTATATAAAAGAGAATATGATCCAAGTCATAATCGCAATATGATTATCATCATAATGAGGTGGGTGTTAAAAATGAATATAATGGGGGTGAAAGGTTAAGGATATTTCATATATGGAGATTTAATCGTCACTTTTGAGGGCCGCAAAAAGGCTGCTCTGATCGTCGAACCAAAACGCCTCTTTGACTGGTTCGGCATCGAAACGGTCCGTCAGGAACTCCAGAAGATTGCCATTTCCTCCAAAAAACATGGGGGCTATCGAAACCTCTCTGGAAATGGATTTCGACCGAAACGGTCGCACGGGAAAATACCGGCGGCAAAGCTTTCGGGTCATTTTTCAGAAGGGAGGGATCAAGATCCGTTCAAAAGGAACTTTACCTCCTCAAAGCGGTACATGGGCGAATCCTTGCAGGGAGCAATCGGCAGAATGAGATTGGAGGACTGGAAGAAGCTCCTCCGGCCTTGCGGTCCCGGGGATGAGACCTGAGCTGATTTCTGACAAACCGCCTCTTCACACCTTCGTCAATCCTCCTTCGTAACTTTTTCTCCCAATTCTCCACTCAGGTTTTCCCGGGAAGCCGGGGACGTACCGAAAAGGAGGTGGTGGCGGGAATCGTTCTCGAAACGGATTGGTCTTCCCTCTTTTCCGAACCCTTCTCCGGAGCGCCTGCATCCGGAGGAGGGTTCTTCTTGGTCTCCTTCATCTCTTCCGCCTTTCGTCCGAGACTCGACACAAGCTGTTCCCAGGATCTGTCGAATCCCGCGATCCCGTCACGGAGAAGCTCCCCGTAAATCTCTTCGAGGCCGATCCCGAGAAAGGAGAGCTGTCCGAAGACCGATTGCGGATGATCGGAACGGAGGTCGAACTTGTACCGGTCGATGCTCCGCTCGACCCTGCCATGGTCGAGGAAGGCGCGAAAGGTGGCAAGAGGAAGGGTGTTGACGGTGTCGGCCCCGATCAGCCGTTCGACATAGAGGACGTCGGAGTAGTCGGGATTCTTGGTCCCGGTCGAAGCCCAGAGTGGACGCTGGACGCGTGCGCCCCTTTTCGCAAGTGCCGCGAAGGCCCGCTCCCCGAAGAGCTCCTCGAAAAGCTGGTAGACGACCTGGGCATT
>DAIBTC010000121.1 GCA_027415345.1 Nitrospirota bacterium | reverse complement strand
TTTCCCTGACTGCCCCCTAAGCCCCCCCATTCCACGTTCAAACCCCACTTGTCACGCGTCAAGAATGGGTTTTTGGGGCAGGTCCGGCCTTCTCCCGACTTCGAGGGAACCCCTCTTTTGATCGCTTTTCCGAAGGACGGAGGGGGGTCAGTGTCACATCCCCATTGCCTGTTCGCATCCAAGTTGCCACTTTTCTCATAACGCAAGGACGTTCAAGGATGTTCTCCAGCCTCATCGCGTCGGCCCGAGGGTCAACAACATGAGTCGATCGGTCAGCTGGAGGCGTTGCCCCCCCCCTGCCGAAGGGCATCGAGGTGAACGATCCGAACGATGCGTCTCTGCGGGTGATGGCCGTCGAAGCCGATCGCCTCGTGACCGGCAACCACCACGCAGGGCTGCTGCAACACGGCATTCTTGGCCGCACACGCATTGTCACCCCGGCCACCTTCTGCGCCGAGGCGCTTCGATGCCTTGCAAAAAGCTTCCTGTGGACGAAAGCTCGACAATCCGGCAAACGACCGCTCCTTTCGGGGCCGGATGTGTCACATTCCGCCGGGAGCGGACCACATGGGACCAGAGCGGGCCCGGATCTCCCGTCACATCACGGACGACTGAAGAGGAGGACCCTTGGAAAACCGGAAAGTGACAGTGAGGCGGATCGCCGGGAGCCGCCCCGGAAGAGCCTGAGAATCCGGGGCAGCCTCGACGGGAATGCCGAGAGGAATTCTCCGGAAGCGCTTCATCGGGTTCTCGGACGCCCTCGCCTGCCGTCGGCCGCGCTGTCTGGCCAACAACCTCATCCCCCTCTTCCTGCCCCACAGGACGGCTCAAACCTTCCCCCCGGAAACCTGATCCTGGGCGGCAAACGGCGCTCCTCCGACGGGCCGGGGACCCCTGGCCACCCTCTCAAGCCCTCAAGATCGTCGTCGGTCGGCCCGATTCTCAGAACCCCCGAAGGGACCCTTTGGTGTCGTCCAGATGAAACCTGCCGGATCCGCCTTCTCTCGACGGACGCCCTCATCCATGACTGGGGTGCATGGGTCCGGAACTGCCGGAAAATCCTATTTGACAACTGTAAATATACGGGTTACGATTTTCTCGTGATAAAAACATTTCGACGCAAAGGAATCGAAGAATTTTTTTTGACGGGCTCGAAAGCCGGCATTCAGGCGTCCCATGAACGTCGGCTCCGTCTTCAGTTGACACGTCTCGACGTTTCGAGAAAACAAGAAGACATGAACGCTTCTGGATGGAGGCTCCATCCACTGAAAGGAGCGCTTCAGGGTTTTTGGGCGGTCTGGGTGGATGGAAATGTTTGGTTGATCTTTCGGTTCGAGGAGAGGATGTTTTTGACGTCGACTATAGGGATGACCATTGAAGGAGGGAAAGACCAATGAACAGAATGTTTAATCCGGCTCATCCGGGAGAGATCCTGAGAGAGTTTATCCCTGAGGGCATGTCGGTGACGGAATGTGCGTCCAGGCTTGGTGTCTCGCGAGTGGCTCTGTCCAGGATCCTGAACAAAAAGTCCGGAATATCGGCTGAAATGGCTATTCGGATTGGCCTTCTTACCGGAACAACTCCCGAATCGTGGCTGGATAATCAGTTAAGGTGGGAGCTTTTTCAGACCCAAGGACAGGCCCGTCCGGAGATCTCTCCTCTCACGCGGGTTTCCTGAGCCCATCCATATTGAGGAAATCGGTCTAAAGTCGATCTCCACGGGTTCATGGATCACGAGCTTTCACCGAGCGTCTTTCTCGAGAGGCAGGGAAAGGGATTCCATGAGGGGATTGACGGAAGGATCCGGCAGCACCGCTGTCTGGCCAACAACCTCCTCCCCCTCTTCCTGCCCGCCAGGAAGGCTCAAAAACCTGGCCTCCCGGAATCTGATCCTGGGCGGCAAACGGCGCTCCTGCGACGGACCGGGGACCCCTGGCCACCCTCTCAAGCCCTCAAGATCGTCATCGGTCGGCCCAATTCTCCGGACCCCAAAATGGACCCTTTGATGACGGCCAGAAGAAAAACGCGGGATCGGCATTCTCTCGACGGACGCCCTCATCCATGACCGGGGTCCGGACGGAAGCCCGCAACTTCCTCGGGCTCGGCCCCCCGAAAGACCCGCCAGTGACCTGTCCCCCATCCGGGCCCCATTCGGACCGCTTAGAGGTCGCAGTACGATCGGGGTCCGGTGACTTTAGGCCGGACATACGGAACGAATGCGCTCCTGGTGCGGCCTTGTCTCTTGTCTTTCCCCCCGGGTCTCCGAAGCGGATGGGGTGTTCTGGAAGGAATCCATTCCCTCAGTGACGCTTCAACATCGCCCTTCCTTTCGAAACCAATCTCTTTCAAAATTTCTGGATGTGCCCCTAGGATCCTGAACAAGTTGGTGACGGCCAGAATCGGTTCGGCCTTGCCTCTCTCGTATCGGGAAAAAGCATTCGGCCCTCCACCTGTCAATCTTGCGGCTTCCCGCTGGGTGAGTGAGTTTTAATGTCTTTCTGATTTTGGCCAATCCAACCTCTTCTACCAGCATAAGGGTGACATCCTGCCGGATTTTGCTTGAGGCATGAGTTTTGTCTTTGACGGAGACGAAACAGCGCAACAGTTTTGACCATGAAAATGGTACGATATATTCAAAAGTTATTGCCGGACATCTAAATTCGGTTCCATGCTCCTGGCTCACCCGAGGACCAATGAATTTCTGTCAAACGGCGAAGACTCCGGGGGTAATGAGTGAGATCATCATTTATGAGGACAAAAGCGGAAAATTGAGCCTTGATGTGAGGCTGGACAATGATACTGTCTGGTTGACACAACTACAGATGGCGGAGCTGTTCGATACGACTCAGCAGAACATTGCGCTTCATCTTAAAAATGTATTTTCCGAAGGTGAGCTTGATCAAAAAGCAACTTACAAGGATTTCTTGTTGGTTCGGAATGAGGGTGGAAGAGCCGTAAACAGGAATGTGGCGCACTACAATCTGGATGGCATCATATCGGTCGGCTATCGGGTCAACAGTAAAAAAGCTGTGATGTTTCGACAATGGGCCACCAGTGTATTGAAGGAGTATCTGGTCAAGGGTTTTACGTTGAATCCTGACCGACTGGCGATCCTCGGAGTCAAGGAAGTTCAGGATTCACTGGAGATGCTTGCCAGAACGCTTGATCGACAGCCGGAGCTATCCTCGGAGAGCCGTCAGATTATTCAGTTGATCCACAATTATGCAAAGACGTGGACGACCCTTTTTCAGTATGACGAGGGATCGATTCCGATTCCTCCGGGGAAATCTCCCCGAGAAAGAATAGATTATTCCGATGCGGTCCGGGACATTCAGCTTTTCAAGCGGACATTGATAGAAAAAGGGGAAGCCGGAACACTTTTCGGTCAGGAGCGAGAGAATGCGTTCAGGGCCATCATCGGGAATCTCGAACAGGACGTGTTCGGGGAACCCTGCTACAAGAGTGTGGAAGAAAAGGCGGCCAATCTCCTGTATTTCATCGTCAAAGATCATCCATTCTCCGACGGAAACAAGAGGATCGGAACTTTCATGTTCCTTCGATATCTTGAATCTCAGGGCGTCCGACACGACTTCGGACCTGGGGCACTTCCTGCCCTGACGCTTCTCGTTGCCGAATCGCCGCCAACCAGCAAGGATTTGATGGTCCGGATCGTGATCAATGCCATATCGGCCATCTCCACGATGGTCCGGTGCGAGAACGGGGAAGACGTCCGGTTGATCGGCGCAGGGGGGAATCGAGCCGAACCCTTGCCACATCCCCCGGAAAACGGCTCCGCACCGGGCGGTCCGAGAAGCTGAAGTCGGGAGAACCGGGGCACATCCAGGCGGTCGAACCAGGAGACCGTGGGATCCTTGCCGAGGCCCGACCCTCTATGAAGCCACCCGCGATTGCTTCCCCCTGCCGCCTGAACAACCAACGCATGCGATGCACCCAGCCATCGATCACCCTTGGAGATTGGGAACCCGCCCCACCGGTGCTTGAGCTGAACCGCCCGGAGCCTCACAAGGACCTGTCCATGAGTCGAGATCCTTGAACCTCTTCGGCGTTTGGGCCAAAGGAATGAAGGACTTCCCCCCCCGGTTCATCGAGCGTCAGGCTTCGGCCACCACCCGGACAACGGTTCCCCCCTCTCGGTCGCCTTCGCGATTTTGCCCTTCTCTTCATTAGGCCCGATCAGCTTGCGGGCTGACTTTCACCCGAGCTTTGAATGGCCCGGTCAGAAATTGGAAAAAGAGACCCCCCAAGGGAGAATGGAAGGAAACCGGGGAGGTTTTCGATGACGACCGTCAGACCGAAGAATGAACCTGCGAA
>DAIBTC010000120.1 GCA_027415345.1 Nitrospirota bacterium | reverse complement strand
TCGTCTCCAGAAGGAGCAGCTCGTTTTCGACCTCACGGAAAGTCCGCCGGAGGAACCTCCCCACAGGGATCATCTTCTGGCCGCCCTGTCGGCTTTCTCGATTTTTCTGACAATCCTCACTGTCTCCTCCTTCTGGATCCTTTCCGAATGGTCCGACGGGGCGACGGCGACCATGATGGCGGCGGTCGCCACCTCTTTTTTTGCCTCACAGGACGACCCGGCCCCTGCGATATTCCGTTTCATGACCTTTCTGACTCTCGGGTCGCTCACAGGCATTGTCTTTCTTTATGCCCTCCTTCCCATGGCCCAGGACTTTCTGACCCTGGCTCTTCTCCTGGGCCTTGTGTTGATCCCGGCCGGAATCTTCATCGGACGTCCCGAAACCACCATCACGGTTCTGGCCTTTTCAATTGGTTTCGGTGGGCTTATCGCACTCTCCTCGACTTATCATGCCAACTTTGTAGCCTCGATCAATGCGGCGGTCGCCCAGAGTCTTGGGGTGCTCATGGCGGCTATCATGACCCGCCTTGTCCGATCGGTAGGGGCCAATGTCAGTGTCAGGAGGCTCTATCGTGCCGACCTTAGGGATTTGGCCAGCATCGCCTCCATGGAACCCTCCACCTCCCTCTCCGGAGCCCTGACCCGAATCTATGACCGGACAGCCCAGTTGGCCCTCCGTCTCCAGGTTCTGCCTCCTGGCCAACGGTCCTACTATGGGGAGACATTCCTCCATGCCGGCCTGGCTCGGACCCTTTTCCACATGGCCCGGGAAGAGCGATCCCTCCCCGAGGCCCTGCGCCGGGAGGTCTCCCGGCTCCGTGAGAGCTTCTCCCGATTCTTTCTTCTCCGGTCCCGTGGAGGGAGTGTCGCTCCGGGCCACTGGAGTCCAGAATTCCCCCTGCTGGATTCTGTTCCCAGGCGGGGAACGGGAGATTCGGAGATTCTGACACTTCTTTCGGAGCTTGAAATCCTCGCTCCTCCCGGCTCCGTGACGCTTGATCCCTTCCATGGACACAGCGGAGGTCTTTCTTGAAGGAGGTCGATTTCTTTGGGGTCTTTCTCTCTCCCTTTCTCCTTTGGGGAACGATAGCCTTTCTTCTCCTTTTGCTTGTCCGTTCCCTGTTCGGGCGTCTTGGCGTCTATGCCCATGTCTGGCACCGGCCCCTTTTCGACCTTTCCCTCTACCTGATCCTTTTCGCCACTCTTGTCTTATTTGCCTGGAGTCTGCATTCATGAAGAATCCCTATCTCCTCCGTCTCCTTCGGCCGACCGTGACCGGCCTCCTGGCAATTCTCGCCATCCTTTCGGGATACGCCCTTTGGCATTATGACCGGATTACACCCTGGACCCGGGACGGACGCGTACGCGCCGACTGGGTTTCTGTCGCTCCCGACGTCTCGGGGCTCGTGACGGAGGTTGACGTCCGCGACAACCAGAAGGTCCTCAGGGGCGAGGTTCTTTTCCGGATCGATCCCCGGCGCTTTTCCATCGCATTGGCTGCCGCCAGGGCCGACTGGATGGAGCGCTACGCCTCAATGCGGGAGGCCCGTCATGACGCCCGAAGATACGAACGGCTTCTCAGGTCGGGAAACGCAACGGAGGAAAAGGCGGAAAACATGAAAGCCCGGGCTCTCGAGGCCTCGGCCCTTTACCGCAAGGCCTTGTCCGGCATGATGAAGGCCCAGCTGGACCTCTCCCGATCTGCCGTCCGGGCCCGGGTCAACGGCTATGTCACCAACCTGCACCTGCGTCCCGGCGACTTCGTCAGCCGGGGCAAAGGTGTCGTGGCACTTGTCGACAGCGATTCCTTCTATGTGGACGGCTACTTCGAGGAGACGAAGCTTCCTGCCATCCGGATTGGAGACCGGATGGAAATCCGGCTGATGGGCGTCTCTCCTCCCCTCTTCGGACGGGTGGAGACGATCTCCCGGGGAATCTCCGATTTTGAGAGAAGCGATGTGCCGGGAACCGTTCCCCGCGTCAATCCGACCTTCAGCTGGGTCCGTCTGGCCCAGAGAATTCCTGTTCGGATCCGTCTTGAATCCGTTCCTACCCGGATCACCTTGGTGGCAGGCCAGACGGCGACCATCATCGACCGGACTCCCCATCGCACGGATTGAAAAAAAAGGGATTATTTCATACGATATCTGAAAGAGCCCTGAGACATTTCTAGAAAGGACGCGTTTTGTCGGGACATTCGAAGTGGGCAACCACAAAACACAAAAAAGCCTTGATAGACTCCAAGAGAGGGAAGATCTTCACCCGGCTGTCGAAGGAGATTTCGATCGCTGCCAGGCTGGGAGGCGGCGACCCGGATGGTAATCCCCGCCTGCGCACGGCCATTGCTAAGGCCCGGGAAGAAAACATGCCCATGGACAACATCAAGAAGGCTATCCAGAAGGGGACGGGGGAGATCCCGGGGGCGGTTTACGAGGAGCTCCAGTATGAAGGTCATGGACCAAAGGGCGTGGCGATTCTTCTGAAGGTGACCACCGACAACAAGAATCGGACTATCCCGGAAATCCGGTCCATCTTTTCGAAAAACGGAGGAGCTCTCGGGGAAAACGGATGCGTCGCCTGGATGTTCGACCAGAAGGGGCTAATTACGACTCCGGCCTCCGGAGTCACCGAGGACCGTTTGATGGAGATCGTCCTGAACGCGGGAGCCGAAGATGTCCGGCCGGATGAGGATTCCTTCGAAGTGTTGACGCAGCCCCAGGACTTTCAGGCGGTTCTTGACGCCATGCATGCGGCCGGCCTTGCGACCCCCTATGCCGAGGTCACGATGATCCCCCAGGTCACCGTTCCTCTCGAGGGAAAGGACGCGCAGACGATGGTCCGTCTTATGGAAGCCCTTGAGGATCACGACGATGTCCAGCACGTCTATGCCAATTTCGACATCCCTGTCGATGTGCTCGAATCCCTGTCCCAGGGAGCCTGAACCCTTCCATGGCCCCTCCCGAAAAACCCCACGACATATCGGAGCTTCGGCAGGGCATTGACGCCATCGATCTCCAGATCGTCTCCCTTCTCCGGGACAGGGCCAAGATCGCCCGTCAGGTGGGGGTGTACAAGAAAGAACGGGGACTCCCCTTCCACGTCATTTCCCGGGAGCAGGAGATCTTCGACCGGCTGGAGAGGGTGGAGATCGCCCCCTTCCCCCGGGCGGTTTTGAAGCATATATTCCGTGAGATACTCTCGGCCTGTCTCTCCCTGGAAGAACCCCTGGTTGTCGCCTATCTCGGTCCTCCTGCCTCTTATACTCACCAGGCCTCCCTCAAGTATTTCGGATCCTCCTCAAGGCACCTCTCCATGTCCACAGTCCGCGAGGTTTTCCGATGCGTCGAACGCAAGGAGGCGGCTTACGGAGTCGTCCCCATCGAGAACTCCACAGAGGGTATGGTCAATTACACACTCGACACCCTGGTTGAAACCGATCTCAAGATCAATGGGGAGGTCATTCTTCCGATTCACCATTGCCTCCTGTCCCGGGCCTCCGGCATTGACCAGATCCGGACCGTCTTCGCCCATCCCCAATCACTTGCCCAGTGCCGCGGTTTCCTGTCACATTATTTGCCAAACATTCCTACGGTTGAGACGACAAGCAACACGAGGGCCGTGGAACTCTCCCTGCAGGACGAGCTCCAGTCTGCCGCGATTGCGGGAGAGATGGCATCCGAAGTCTACAATGTTCCGATCCTGCGCCGCCACATCGAGGACCACCAGGACAACCAGACCCGATTTCTCGTCATCGGGGAGGGGACTCCCGACCCGACAGCCCACGACCAGACCTCCCTCATGGTCTCGGTCATTGACCGCGTGGGAGCTCTCTCCTCCATCCTCGAACTCATTGCGGCCCATAATGTGAACCTGACGCGTCTTGAAAGCCGTCCATCCAAGAAAAAGGCCTGGGACTACATCTTTTTCATGGATCTCGAGGGCCACCAGAAGGACTCCCATATTCAGAACCTTCTCGAGAAATTACAAGATACTTGTCCTTATGTTAAAATTCTTGGATCATACCCGGTCTCCGAAGAGAAGAGAAAGTCGGGATATGGACAGGCCGCCGGCACATCCGGTGACCGGAGCTGAAGTCCTCTAAGGTAATCGCTGAAGGAGAAATCATGATCATCGTAATGAAACCCGAGGCCACTCCCCAGGACCTCGAGCGCATCTCTGACGCCATCAAGGCCAAGGGACTGGGAGTCAACGTTTCACGCGGCAAGGAGAGAACCGTTGTCGGCGCCATCGGAGACGAACGCGTTTTGGCAGATGTTCCCCTCGGAGCCTTTCCGGGTGTCGAATCGGTCCACAAGATTCTCCAGCCCTTCAAGCTGGTCAGCAGGGAATTCCGGAAGCAGGACACCCTCATCACCTTCCCGAACGGAGTGACGATCGGAGGCTCTGAGATCCAGGTCATGGCCGGTCCCTGTG
>DAIBTC010000011.1 GCA_027415345.1 Nitrospirota bacterium | reverse complement strand
ACTGGGCGTTGTCGACCCCCAGGCTTCCCAGGATCCGGCGAAAGTCTTCGCCCATTCCGCGAAAGAAGTGGACCAGCTGGCGGACGGCAAACTCGTAGTCCCGGGGAACGAAGCGTTTGAGACCATGGCGGGCGGCATCCTCCTCCGTTTCGATCTGGGTCGCGATCCCGACGTGGCAGGTATCCGTCTGGCATTCCCGGCAGATGGTGCACCCGATGGCGACCATGGGGAGGGTCCCGAAGCCTACGCGGTTGGCGCCGAGACACATGAGCTTGACGACATCGACCGCGGACTTGAGCCCCCCGTCTCCCCAGAGCTCGACCTGGTCCCGGAGACCGGCGGAAAGAAGGGCCCGATGAACCTCGGAGACACCGATCTCGACGGGGAGACCGACATATTTGAGGGCATGGAGACGGGCCGCCCCCGTTCCCCCGTCGTATCCGCTGACAGTGATGATGTCGGCCCCGGCCTTTGCGATCCCGATCCCGATTGTTCCCACCCCGGGAATGACCGGGATCTTGACGACGATGCGGGCCTTGGGGTTGGCGCTTTTGAGTTCGGCCACGAGCTGGGCCAGATCCTCGATGGAATAGAGGTCATGGTTGTTTGAGGGAGAGATCAGGTCGACGCCCGGGTTCGCGCGACGTGCCCGGGCGATCTTCTGGGAGACCTTGCGGCCGGGAAGATGTCCGCCCTCTCCCGGTTTCGCCCCCTGGCCGATCTTGATTTCGAGGAGGTTCGAGGAATTCAGCAACCGGATGTTCACCCCGAAGCGTCCCGAAGCGATCTGCTGTCCGCGGCTCTTCGGGTATTTTCCGAGCATGTCCTGTATCTCCCCGCCCTCGCCGTTTAAGGAGAGGATGCCGAGCTGTTCGGAGGCTTCGGCATAGGCCCGGTAGGCGACCTCGCCCTGGGAGCCGAAGGACATGGAACTGATGATGAAAGGATAGGTCTGGTCGAGAACGGAGACATCGACCCGGTCCGAAGGAATGGCCGCTCCGTGGGGAACGAGGTCGAGGAGATGGCGGATGGAAATGGGATTCTCCGCTTCGATCGCCGAGAGCTTTTCCTGGTATTTGGAGTAGGGCTCGTTGGAGTTGGCCACGTCGAGGGCCAGCTTCCAGACCTTGGGGTAAAGATGGAAGACCTTGGTCGGCTTGTCGGTCCTGGGGGCATGAAAGAAGGGAGCCCGGGCCCGCGCCTCCCCCTCGATCCTGGACCACGAGAGCCCGGACTTTTCGCTGGTGAAGAAGTTTGGAGTGGCGAAAAGCTCCGAGACATCCACTGATAGTCCGATAGAGGACATGAGGCGTCCGTAGCCCCGCATTTCGTGAATTCCCATCGTCGAAATGATCTTTTCGATCCCTTTCTGCATGGCAAGGACCGCTCGGTCCATGCGGGCCTCGGCCTCCGGTTCCGAAAAGGCGTCTGCGCCCTTCGGGGGAACCAGGACCGACTCGAGCATGAGGAAGGGGCACATGGCATCTGCCCCCATCGAGAAATAGAAGATGAGGTCGTGAAGGTTTCTGAGGGCCCCGCTATGGACGATGAGGGAGAGGGTCCGCCTGAGATTGGGGGAACCGGGGGCGACAGAGGCCCGGCGCAGGGCCCGGTCGACTGTCGCGACGGTCAGGGCCGGCTCGACCCAGTCCCGTCCCGGCCTTAATGCGGCACTGTCGTCGATCACCAGGATTTCTGTCCCGTCCCTGGCCGCCTCGATCGCAGCCCTGCCCAGAGCCTCCAGACGATCCCGGACATTGGTGCCCTCCTCCATTGTCGAATCCAGGACCCGGATGGCCGAACGGGGAAAATACCGGGGCAGATCCTCAAGGAGATAGGTTCCGTGCTTTTTGGCCAGGGCACGGTAGGGGTCGGCGGGCAGAGGGGGGGCTTCCGAAAGGTGTCCGCCCAGGAGGATGGGAAGGGAGATGTCCAGTCCCTTGGGGACGCGGACCGAGGTTCCGAAGTAGGGACGGGGACCGAGCACGATCCGGGGAGAGAAGTGTTCCATCTCCCTCTCCCGGTCGATGGCCGGATTGGTCACCACCGCGACGCTTTCCTTGAAGTAGTCGGGAATGTTCTGGCGTTCGGTGTTGAGGGAGGCCAGAGGCCCGTCGAATCCCAGGGATCCGACAGGATCCATGCCGATCGAGGCCATGCCGGAGAGGATGTCGAGATCCTCCGTGGCAAAACCGAAGGGATTCCAGAGGGTCTGGACCGGACGTTCGAAGGTCGGTGCGTCCTCTCCGAGGCCAAGGAATTCCCTGGCGGAAAGGTCCCCCAGGTTCGTTTCGTGCTTCGTCTTGCTGATGGCCGGCCGAATCCTTTCGTTGAAACGCTCGAAGAGGGTATTCTGGATATCCGGATATCCCAGAAGGCGGACTCCGTCAGGGGAGAGCAGGACCGCCATCTTTTCCCCGGGAGCAAAGGGCTTGGGTTCGGAAACCATCTGGTGGGCCCGGATGATTCCCCGTTCGGAGGAGAAATAGAGGGTGCTCTCCGTTTCGAAGGTCCAAAGGGGACGGAGCCCCAGGGCGTCGACGGAAAAGACCGCCTCGTTTCCGTAGCGGGCAATGATGGCCGCCGGTCCCTGGGCCAGGGGGCCGAGGAATCGCCGGTAGAGGAAGTACATGGCCTTTCTTTCGTCGTCGAGGGCGGAAATGATATGGGTTACGGGAGGGAAAAGGATCTCCATGGCCTCGATCAGGCTGAACCCGAACTGGACCATGAGACCTTCAAGGGTCCGGTCGAGGTCCTGGGAGTCGCTGCCGCTGGCAACGGGCGGGATCCCGAGCATGGCCGATTCCCGCCGGAGCTTGTCGATGGTGTTGATCTCTCCGTTGTGGCCAAGAACCGAGAAGGGCTGGACGCGCTCCGTCACCGAGAGGGTGTTGGTCGAGTACCGGCTGTGGCCCAGAACGAGCGTTCCCTGGCACTGGGGGTCCTTGAAATCCAGGAAATAGTCGGAGAGGATGAAGCTCGTGCCCTTGACCTTGTATACGACAACCGTCGGGGAGAGGGAGGCGATATGGAGAATTCCGTCCCGTTCGAGACGGGTGCGGGCCTGGAAGGTGGCATGGAGAGGGTTGGCCCCGGCAGGCGAGAGGAGGGCCACCTGCCAGAAATGGGGCTGGTTGTCGGGGAAGGGGGTGACCCGCTTGGGCAGGGTCTGGCCCTTCCGGACCATCAGAACCTCGAATCCTTCCTCCCGGAAGATTTTTTTGATGAAGCCCGGCTCATTGTCCGGATGGTCGCCCCTCAGGTAGAGGTGGCCAGCCACAAAGCGGGGATCCTCGACCAGGGAACCTTCGAGACCTTCCTTCTGGAGCCAGCGCCGCCAGAGTGGCTTTGGAATGTCCATCTGGATCCCGCAGCCGTCTCCCTCGTTCCGGATCTGTCCGGCCCGGTGCTCCATCTTCTGGAGCGCCTCGAGGGCTTCATGGACCAGACGGTGCGACCCTCTTCCGGTCTTGGAGAGGACGGCGATGACCGCACAGCTGTCCCTTTCCTGGTCGGCAAAGGAGCCGGAGAGGCTGGGGATCGCGTCTTGCGCTGCCCTGGCGGGAGAAGGCCGCGAGGAACTGTCGGAAGAAGATTCAGTTGTCATTTGTCAGACCTGGGATGATTGAAAAGTGGATGGACAGGAATATGGGGTCAAGATGATCAGGGCGCATGGTCTCTCAAGGGTCCCGGGACAGCAGGAAAAAAAGGCCGGCAGGTCTCCGGGTTCGCAGATTAAAGAGTTTTATGAAGAGCCGAAGGAGGCTCTCCCAAAGAGACCTCTCGCTTCGGATTGTCCGGCAATTATAACCGAGGTCTTTTTCCTGTCGCAACATTTTTGTGGGGCGGGGGCTTTCGCAGGGGACGGGGAACCCCCCCCGGATGGCCGTGAGTTTTGACGGACATTTGTGAGATGAAGGGAAATCCCTAAGGGTTTTGCGACGGACTTTCCTGACAGGGAGTCCTAGAGATTGACCCTTTCCTTTTCTTCTCCAGCATAAGGACCATGACCGGAGGAAAAAGGCCCATGAGCGGGCTTAACAGAAAAAACCTTGAGTCCTATCTTGATCGCTGTCGCATGCCGGACGGCGGATACTGCTCCTTCCATGACCCAGAAAGCGGGGCCGGATTTTCAAATGTTGCTGATACCTGCTTCTGCCTTTCGGCCTTCCGACTTCTTGGGGGAGAGATTCCCGAACTTTCGAAAACCAGAAGTTTTATCCTCCAGGTGCTCTCGACCGACGGATTGCATCGACAGTCTCCCTATCTTTCCTGGGCCCTGGAATCCAAGCTTCTCGCGGGACTGCCCCTTTCCGGAGAGGAGGGGCAACTTCTCCGAAAAGAGACGGTCCGCCTTCTTGCAGGCCAGGGGGCCTGGATCGAACAGTCTGATCTTGTTGGCGAGATCGCCCGTCTCATGAAGGTCCGCCTCCTGGCGGGACATCCCCCAGATCCGGAGGAAATCGGACCCCTCTCGGCCCTGATCCGGGACTCTCCCGAACTTCCGACGATTCTTGAGCTATGCGATCTTGCCCTGCTCTCGGGACTCCTTCCGGGAGGCCGCCGGGTCTCCATGGCGGAGAGACTCTACCGTCATCCTTCCCTGGGCTATGTTCTTGTTCCCGGATCCTCCCGGTCGGACCTTTTCATCTTGCTGGCCGGTCTCCGACTAAGAGAGGAGCCCCTGGATTCCGGAGAAATCCTCCGTTTCCGGATTCGGGTCCTTTTCTGTCAGGGGCTTGGCGGAGGATTTGGGCCTGTCGGAGGGGCCCGTCCCACCCTCGAAGCCACCCGGGCGGCCCTTGAAATCCTTTCCCTTCTGTCCGATGAAAAATTGGGACAAAACCCAGAGTCAGGAATTGTCGGAAACGGAAAAAAGGCCTAGGATAGATTTTCGTCTCGCCTGGCCCGGTCAACCTTCTCAAAAGAAAGAAAAGGGGAGAGGATTTGGGTGTTGAAGAGTTCATGCCCCATCTTTTCAGAAAACAATTTCTCCTGAAATCGGACATATTTTCCGAATACCTTCTCAAGGTCCTGGCTTTTGAACGAATTCCGCTGGTCTTTCTCTTCGACAGCCACGTGCGGCTTATCTATTCCTCGATGGTCATCGAAGCCGACCGGCAGGAAAATCTCCTTCTCCTTGACGCCCTCCACCCCGAGATGGGAAATGATCATCTGGTCCCGGGAAGTTCCGTCACATTTGCCGGGAAGGCCAAGGGGGTGGAGACCGGCTTCCGGGCCAGGATCCGGGGAGGAACCACGGTAGCGGGACAACGGGCTGTCAGTCTTTTTTTCCCCCATGAGACTTACTATGCCCAGAGACGACAGGCGCTCCGGGTTCCCCTCTCCCCAACCACCCCTCAGGTGCGCCTCACGAAACCTCACTCTGGACAGGAGCTTGTGAGTCCTGTGAATGTGGGAAGCGGCGGAATGCGGGTGCTCTTTCCCGCAAAAAACGAGAAGGGAGAACCCAACGACCTGTTCCGGGAAGGGGATACAGTTTTTCTCGAGAGCGCTGATCTGGGAGGTTTCCGTCTGCCGCCTCTTTCCGGGCGAATCATCTATCTCGAATATTCGGGCCGGGAGACGGGCACTGATCTTATGGCGATGGGGATTCTCTTCCTCGACTTTCCGAAGGAGTGCGAGGAGCCCCTCATCGACTTTGTTGCCCGGAAGGACCGGGAGAATCTGAAAAATCTCCGGAACGATCCCCGGGGATGACCGGAGTCTCTTTACGAGTCGCAACCGGCGATTCTGTGGACTATAATGGAGTGACGGTCCGGCCTTTCATTCACCTCCCTCTGCAAGGACTCATCCCATGGCCTCAAAAAAGGGCGTCGCCCTTGTCAAGACCAAGACGTTAAACGAAGGAAAGAACGGCCCTTCGCTCTTCCTGACGCTGACCTTCCGCGGAGACCGGAAGGAGGATCCTCCCGTTGACTATCCGGCCCGTCTCTGGGAAAACACGGGGGCGGTCGATCCGGCGATCAAGGTGGGAAGCCTGGTCATGGTCGAGGGCCAGCTTGTCCTTTACAATAACGAGCAGCAAATCCGTCTCTCCCGGATTGAACCCTTAAAGGCCTCGGAGGAGGAAATCGCCGCCTTCATCCCGAAAAGCCGGGTCGAAGCCTCCTCGGGGATGGCCCGTCTCCGGGAGTATATGGACTCCCTGGCCGATCCCCAGCTGCGCGCCTTTGGTATTGAAATCCTTGCGGACCCGGAGGTGGCCCAGCTTTTCCCCCGGGCTCCGGCGGCCAAGCGGAACCATCATGCCATGGTGGGCGGTCTTCTCGAACACACCCTCGAGATCATGGCGATGGGAGACGCCGTCGCCCCGATCCTTTCCCTGAACAGGGACCTGCTTCTTCTTGGTCTATTTCTGCACGATATCGGAAAATGCTGGGAAATTTCACCCTCTGCCGGGTTTTCCTACACCGATGAAGGGCGTCTGGTCGGTCACATGGCCCTGGGAGTGGAGAAATGCACTCAGGTCGCCCGTCGCCTCCCTGAATTTCCCGAACGCTATCTTCGCCTCCTTCACCATTTCATCCTGGCCCATCACGGGGAACTCGAATACGGTTCGCCCCTCCTGCCTGCCACTCCGGAGGCCATGGCCGTCCATATGCTCGACAATCTCTCCGGTCAGGTCTTCGCCATGCGCCA
This sequence comes from Nitrospirota bacterium, assembly GCA_027415345.1. Taxonomy (GTDB): domain Bacteria; phylum Nitrospirota; class Leptospirillia; order Leptospirillales; family Leptospirillaceae; genus UBA4572. The sequence goes on along the minus strand of DAIBTC010000011.1, from coordinate 18,390 downwards.
AGTCGCCGCCGGTCCTGATGGTTGGGGATATGAAAAGAACCGGGGGGCCTTCATCTACAAGGAAGGTTCCGACCTTTCCCGACTTGACCATACCCCCCTGGGGAAGGGGATCCGCAAGGTTTTCGGTCCGTGAGTCCTTCCCAAGTCTCTTCCGCCCTTCTCTCCGATCTTCGCTCTCTTCTGGGGACTGACCGTGTCCTCTCAGAGGAGTCCCAGAGGAAGGCCTATTCCTACGATGCGGGGATCCACAGGATCTGGCCGGCGGCGGTGGTCCTTCCGGAAACGGCCGAAGAGCTCTCGAAGATCGTGGCCTTCGCCAGGCGGACGGGGGTTCCCCTGACGCCTCGTTCGGCAGGGACCAACCTGACCGGAGCGGCGATCGGCCCGGGGATCGTGGTCGGAATGACCCGTATGAACCGGATCGATCTCTCCAGCCTGGAGGAGGGTGTGGTCAGAGTCGGCCCGGGGGTCATTCTCAAGGAGCTTTCCGACCGTCTGGCGCGCCTGGGACATTTCTTTCCACCCGACCCCTCCTCGGCCCAGGCCTGCCAGATCGGGGGGATGATCGGAACGAATGCCGCCGGGGCCCACGCCCTCAAGTATGGAGCCATGAAGGACAATGTCCGGGCCCTTTCCTTTCTGGACGATACGGGGGATCTTTATCCTCTCGCCCCCGTCTCCTACGGATCCTGGGAAGAGCTTCCGGACCGGATCCCCGTCCGGGGATTCCGGGAGCTCCTTCGCCGTCTCCCCGCCTGGAGCCCTCTTCTGATTTCCCGGATGCCCCACGTCTCCAAGAACTCCTCCGGATACAACCTCTTCGATCTGGCGGTGGCCTTCGAGAGTGGCAGAAGCCACCCGGAGACAGGGATCTTCGATCCGGTACGCCTCGTCGTGGGATCGGAGGGGACGCTGGGCTTCGTGACGGAGGCGACCCTCGGGGTTTTGCCCCTTCCGAAGCGACGCGTGACTCTCCTTGCCTATTTCCTGAGCCTGGGGGATCTGGGGGCGGCGGTGAGTGAGCTCCTGGCCCTCTCTCCCTCGGCCCTCGAAATGATGGACCGGGCCACACTGGATCTGATCGGACGCTCCCGGTTCGGAATTCCGGAAGAGGCGGACTCCCTTCTGCTGGTCGAATTCGATTCGGAGCCCCAGGAAGACTTGATCTCCGCCTCCCGGACTCTTCTTGCGCGCTATCCCTCTCCCGCCCCTCTTCAGGTGGCCGTGGATCCGGAGCACCAGAAGATTCTCTGGAAGGCCCGCCATTCCCTCTTTCCCACCCTCTACCGTTACGACGGAATCCGCCGGCCCATCAATTTTGCCGACGATGTGGCCGTTCCTGTCAGGCGCCTTCCGGAGCTTCTGGCCTTTCTGCGGGATTTCTTCCGGGAGGAGAGGATTCCGGTGGCGGTCTACGGCCATATCGGAAACGGAAACGCTCACATCAATCCCCTGATGAATGTCCGGGAGGAGGGAACCCCCGAGCGCCTCCTTCATATCAGTCAGACCATCCATCGCGAGGCGATTGAGCGATTCCAGGGGGTCCCTTGCGGAGAGCACGGGGAGGGAAGGGTCCGGGCTGAGTTTTTGCCGATGGTCTACGGGGAGGAGATCTACGGAATGTTCCGGGAGGTCAAGCAGGCCTTCGATCCGGAGGGAATCCTGAACCCGGGGGTCAAGATCTCGACCGCCTCCTTTCTCAATGACCTCGATCTCGAACGTGTGGCCCGGCCCTGCGCCACCTGCGGAAAATGCAATACCGTCTGTCCTCCCTTCGATGTCCTTCGGGAGGAGACCTCCGGTGCCCGGGGCTGGTACCAGATCCTGTCCGATCCCACTCTGGGACCGCCCCCGGACAGCCTCCTCGATGCCTGCCTGAACTGCAAGTCCTGCCGCTCCACCTGTCCGGCGGGCGTGGACGTCTCCCGGGTCATTCTCGACGCCCGGGCGAAGAGGGGTGGAGATCCTGTCTCCCGCAGCCTCTTCCGGGCCCTCATCGACGGCCGGCTCGACCGGCTGGTTCTGCTTCTCGGCCAGACCCAGGGACTCTGGGACCGCCCCCCCTTCCGGAGCCTTCTCGAAGGACTTTCCCGGAGGCTTCTCAAAAGGGTGGCTCCGACCGCCTGCATCCCCCGGGAGCTTAGGCTTCCCGTCATCCGGAAGAAGACGCTTCGGGAAAGATTCTTCTCCCTCACCTCCGAAGGGGGGCGGACCGGGGACCTGGCCTACTTCCACGGTTGCGCCGCCCGCTACTTTGACGACGGAATCGGGGAGGCTGTCATTGCCCTTCTCATGCGATCCCCCCGAACCCTGGTGATTCCTCCCCAGACCTGCTCGGGGACGCCTGTTGAAACCTACGGCCATGCCGACCTGGTCCGGGAGGCGGCCCGGAAAAACCTCGACACCCTTTCCGGCTATCCGGTCGTCGTGACAGGATGCGCCTCCTGCACGCTGGCCCTCAAAGACATGCCGGAGCTCTTTGCCGAGGGATCATCCGAACGGGAGAAGGCCCTGATCCTCTCCTCCCGGGTCCGCCACATCTCCGAGTACATGCTGTCGGAGGAGATGGAGCCGGTTCTTTCTGAAATCTCCGAAAAAACACGGACCCATCCCCTGGCCGGAGGGATCACCTACCATGAATCCTGCCATCTCCGGGCGGCGGGGGTGACCGAAGCTCCCCATCGTCTGATCCGGCAGATTTTCGGTCGGGATTTCCGTACCATGGCCGACGAGGACCGCTGCGCTGGAGGAGCCGGATCCTATCTTGTCAAAAATCCGGAGCTTTCCGGACGCATCTTTGAACGGAAGCGGGCGGCGGTTTTGTCCTCCGGGGCCAGGACGGTAACCACCGGTTGTCCCGCCTGCCAGATGAAGCTTCAGGACGGGCTGGGAGGGGAGGCCGAGGTAGCCCATATGGCCATCCTCATGGCCCGAGCTCTCGAACACTGACAATTTTCGAAAGGACGGTCATGGCAAAGAGGTTGCGCTTCGAATGGCAGTATCCGGCGGATTTCCAGCATCATCCGGTTTCGGGGATCTACGGGGGTGTTCTTCCTTCCGGGGATTTGGTCATGGAGTTCTTTCTCGAACGGATGCCGCCGCCGGAATACGAGGTCCGGGAAATCTCCCCCGAGCTTCCGACAGGTAAACCGGTGGAGTTTGCCGAGCAAAAGGTTGTCCGCCTCGTCCAGTGCGGCATGGTGGCCAATCTCCAGACTGCCCGCTCCTTTCACGAGTGGCTGGGTCATACCCTCCGGCAGATCGACGAGGCCCGGGCCGGAAGCGCTCCACGCGACGAGAAGAAGGGAGGGCCGGGCGGATATCTCTGATCTCCCGAGTCCGGGGGAGGGGGATTTCGCGCATCATGGGAAAGAAAGGAAGGCGTTCTGACTCCAGGGAGAGGCAGGAACACAAGAAATCGCTCTCGGAACTCCGGGAGCGGGAGATTTCAGCAGTCCGGCGCATCCTTCCTCTTCTGGCCAAGGACCTGTGGCCTGGGGCCCGCCGGATCCAGAAAAGGTGGACCGCCTGGCTGGGACCCACCAATTCGGGCAAGACACACGAGGCCCTGGGGCGATTGAGGAAAAAGGGGGGGAGCTATCTGGCCCCTCTCCGCCTTTTGGCCCAGGAGGTCCATGAACGATTCGAGTCGGACGGGATCCCGACGAGCCTCCATACCGGGGAGGAGAGGATCCATCGGGAGGAGTCGGCTCATGTCTCGGCTACCGTCGAGATGGGGTCGACCACCCGCGAAGACGGCTGCGTGGTGATCGACGAGATCCAGATGCTCTCGGACCGGGAGCGGGGCCACGCCTGGGTCCGGGCCCTCCTTGGCTCGCCTGTCGAGGAGGTGCTCCTGTGCGGAGCCCCGCACTCCGAAGGGGCCATCCGTCGTCTGGCCGACTATGCGGGGGTGTCGATCGAGATCCATCGTACTGTCCGGAAGACTCCCCTGACCCTTTCGCCGGAGCCCATCCCTTTGGGACAGGTTCCGGACGGGAGCATCGTGGTCGCCTTCAGCCGGATGGATGTGCTCGATCTGGCCCGCCTTTTTCGGGACCGGGGGCGTCCGGTCGCCACGATCTACGGAGCCATGCCGCCCGAACTCCGGCGGGCGGAATCGAAACGCTTCCGCTCGGGTGAGGCCACGGTCATGCTGGCCACCGATGCCGTGGGAATGGGTCTCAACATTCCGGCGGAATATGTGATCTTTTCCGCCGCCACCAAGTTCGACGGTCGTGAGGACCGGATGCTGACTCCGGATGAGGTCCTGCAGATCGGTGGCCGGGCCGGCCGGTTCGGTCTCCACCGGGAGGGAATCGTGGCCGGGATGGACCGTAAGACTCACGCCATCGTCCGGCGGCAGTTCGATGTTCTGCCGGAATCTCTTTCCGGTCCCTTTCCCTTCATGCCGGACTTTCCCATTGTTTTGTCCGCCGCCTCGGTCCTCGCTTCGGAAAATCTCGAGACAATCTTATCTCGCCTCCACGCCTCGATCCTGACGGACGCTCACCTCCGGTCGGGAATCGGGCCGGAGGTCCGGCAGCGGGCAGCGCGCATCGAACAGGCCTGCCCGGGGCTTCCCCTTGCCGAGCGGTGGCTCCTTCTTTTTGCTCCCGTCAACCGCACTACGGAGTTCGACTTCTGGCGATGGGTGGCAACCGTCGGGAGAAGCGGACGGCCGGAAGGGATACCGGTGGTGCGATGTCCCCAGGTGCGGGAGATTTATGGCCGAAAGGAGGGAGAGGAGACCCTGGCCCGTCTCTCCCTGTACCGTTGGCTCTCCCTCCGGATTCCCCACCGGTTTCCGGAGTATGACGTCTCCCTGGGCCGCTATCTCCGGGTTCTTGAGGAAACCCGTGTCATTCTCGAACGGGAGGGGAGGGTCCGTCGCCGGAGGAGGCACGGTGATCGGATCGCAGAATAGGATCTTGTCGACTCATAGGGCCCGGAAGCGGGACAAATCGGGAGGAAGAGACCGTCAGATCCTCTTTTTGTAGCGGCCCAGGTGAAAAGGGAGACCGCCAAGGGTTTCTCTCCAGGACTCTTCCTCCAGAAAAAGGGCTTTGACGGAGCGATCGGTGGTTCGGTCCAGGTGGCATCCGGCGGCCAGGTGCTTCCAGAGGGGTGTCGCCAGTCTCTGGACGGCCGCCAGGGGGGGAGAGTCGGAGAGGACATGCTCCATGAGGAAGAGAGTCCCCTCCGATTTGAGCGTCCGGCGGATCTCTCCGAGGCTCGCCGGGAGGTCGTCGACGGAGCAGAGGACGAGGGTGACGACGATGCTGTCGAATGATTCATCCGGAAAGGGAAGGGCAGTCGCCGACCCCAGGACGGGATAGCCCGTTCTGGACAGGCCCTTCCCCAGCCCTTTCTTCAGCATGAAGGGGGAGCGGTCGAGAAAGACCGTCCGCGTGTCGGGAAGGTCCAGAAAGGGAAGGTTGCTCCCGGTTCCGGCCCCGATGTCGAGAACCCTTCCCCGGATTCCGGAGAGGAGGCGTGACCGGAGGAGAGAAAGGGTCTCCTTTTCGGTGCGGGCCAGAAGCGGATCGTAGACGGCGGCAAAAAGACGGTCATACCACCCCGGCTGTGAATGTTTCATCTTCCCTTCCTTTCCATTATGCTCATTCTAACCGGAAATCGTCCAATTTTCTCCCGGACCATTCATCGACCCTCTTCAAGGAGACCTCCCATGGCCCTCAAAATCCAAACCCCCCGCTCCCTGTTGTCTGTTCTGTTTTTGGCCGGAAGCCTTTTCCTTCTGGCTCCTGGCAAATCCTCCGCCGCTGTTCTTCCGCTCAGCCTCTCGGTGCAGGGGATCGGAATCGGAGTCCTGTCAGGCCAGTCGGCCCTTACAAACAGCGTCGGGGGGTATACCGGAGGGGGATTCGGAGCGGGATTTCTGGGAACGCTCCATCTTTCCGACAATCTGGCCCTCCGGGGACAGGCGAACTACCTTCACTTCACCGGAGACCCTCTCATGACAGCCTTTCCCGTGACCCTGGGTCTCGAATATGACTTTTTGCACTTTACCGACCTCTTCTACTTTTACGGGGCTCTTGACGCTGGCTACAACAACACCCAGGCCGAAGGGACAGGAGGGAACAACTTTACCTGGGACGCCGCCCTGGGGCTCAACCTTGGGCCGGTCTATGCCGAAATACGGTACGCCCAGATTGCCGGACCCCTTGTGACGACAAGCCAGGGAAGCCTGGGAAGTCTGTCCTATGTGCCGGTCGTGATCGGATTCACCTTTTTCTGAGCGGAAAAATCGAGAGTGTGGCAGGGGCCTCCATGGAACAGGGAGAAGGAGGTGTCATCCTGCGGATGAAAGGACAGGGAAAGACACTGACGACGGGAGAGAGAAGGGAGTCTTTCGGGTGTGTGGTGCCGAGGGGCGGAATCGAACCGCCGACACGAGGCTTTTCAGGCCTCTGCTCTACCGACTGAGCTACCTCGGCACAGCGCATGACTATAATCGTTTCCCGGGTCGGGTGTCAACAAAAAAATTCCCGGAAATTCGGGCGGGAGACGGCCGGAAAGACTGGAAAACAAAGGAGCGGTCCGACATTTCCTGAAAGTGGGGCGGGCTTTCTTGGAAAAGGCTCCCGATCATGCTATAGTCTCGAAGGTTTGGACAAGATCAGGGGCTTTTTTGCCTCCGCGGGATCGGGCCCTTTATCCAGAGAATCCTCCCTTGAGCCTTTGCAGGATATTCCGTTGAATGCATGTCTTATCTTGAAAGATTGCCGCTCTCCGAGACATCCTTGCCCTCTTCTGTCCCGCCGTCATGAAACGGACCGGTTCATTGTCTGAATCTGACTCCGGCCAGAAAGCCATCCGGACCGGGCGGACCGCTGTCTTCCCAACTTTTCCGGCCTTTCTCGCGCTCTTTCTCCCGCTGCTTTTGGGACTGTGTCTTTTTTTCCCCCATGTCTCCGGAGCGGCTGGCGCCTCTGACCAAAATCTTGCCCCCGTCCTGATCACACGCATCGATATTGAGGGAAACCGGAAGATCGATACCGGAACCATCCGGCAGAAGATTCACAACAAGGTGGGTGACCCCTTTTCCCAATCGGCCATCTCCTCCGACCTCAAATCCCTTTACCAGACTGGATACTTTGACCAGATCCGGGTCTATGCCCGGGGTTTCGAGGGAGGCGTGGCCCTGACCTTCGTCGTGACGGAGCGCCCGACTGTGGAAAAAATCAGCTTTGTCGGAAACAACAACCAGTCCGACGCGGACCTTCGTAAAAAGCTGACCATCCTTCCGGCCTCCTTCTACGACGGGTACGAGGTTCACCAGAACGTGCGCCGGATAGAGGAACTTTACCGGAAGTCGGGCTATTACAACGCCTCCGTCGTTCCTGTCACAAAACGAATTTCGAACCGGAAGGTCGAACTGATTTTTCTTATTTCCGAGGGAACAGTCACCCACATCACCAAGGTGACCTTTTCCGGAAACAAGGCCTATCCCGCCTCTGTGCTCCAGAAAAAAATCAAGACCAAGCCCTACAACTGGCTGACCTCCTGGTGGACCGATACGGGAATCTACAAGAAGAGCCAGACCGACGAGGACATCCAGCGCCTCCGGGACTTCTATCTGAACCATGGCTACATCAATATCGCCGTGGGAGAGCCCAAGCGGATCTTCCACAACCACCGCAAGAGCATGGAAATCAAATTTCCGCTCACGGAGGGAGAGCAGTTCCGGATCGATCATGTGGGGGTCTCGGGAAATACCCTTTTCAGCAAGAAAGAGGTCCTGAAGGTCATCAAGACAAAGTCCGGCGAGGTCTTCTCAAGGAAGCGACTCCAGAATGACATCAACAGTTTGACGAAAAAATACGGCCACAAGGGGTATGCCTTTGCCATCGTCACGCCCCAGATCGTTCCCAACATCCGGAGGAAGACCGTCAATCTGACCTTCCTGATCACCGAGGGAGGGCTGGTCCATATCCGGAAGATCAACATCGCCGGAAACGAACTGACGGGCGACAAGGTCATCCGGCGGGTCCTGGGAGTCCAGGAAGCGGGCATCATGGATACCCAGGCCCTCCAGGATTCCTACCGGAACCTCAACAACCTCAATTTCTTCAAGAATGTCCAGATCGTACCCCAGCAGGTGGGGGACAACCTGGTCGACCTGAACGTCAAGGTCAAGGAGAAGCCGACCGGGACCTTCTCCATCGGTGGCGGATACAGCACGCTCTTCGGGGTCATGGGTATGGCGACCATTGCCCAGAACAATGTCTTCGGGACAGGAGACTCCGTCAGTCTCTCCGGCGAGTTGGGAGGCTTCATCACCATGTACTCCCTCACCATCACCGACCCCTATTTCCTGGACACCCCGACGGCCGCCACCCTCTCCTTCTTTGATACTTTCATGGACTATTTCACCTACTGGAACAGCGCCCTGGGCGCTTCATTGAGTCTGACCCGCCGGTTCGGGTATTATTTTTCCACCTCCATCTCCTGGCTGGTGGAGACCGAACAGATCTTTCTCGTGGCGGTCACACCCCAGCAGGCCCAGGAGGCGCCGGTCCTGGCGCCGTTCCTGCAGCAGATAGGATACTGGACCCAGAGCGGTCCCTCCATCGGATTTTCCTATGACAGGCGGGACAACTACATGCTTCCCCACCGGGGTTATCACGTCTGGGGCAACATTGGAGTTTACGGAGGAACCTTCGGAGGAGACACCTCCTTCTACCAGGCGACGGGGAATGCGACGGTCTTTTTCCCCATCACCGAGAAATCGACTCTCTCTTTCCACTTTGCGGTGGGCTACGAGAATCCCCTGGGGCCGGACGGCTTCATTCCGGTCTGGGACCGGTTCTATGTGGGCGGAATCTATTCGAACCGGGGATACAACTTCGGATTTGCCGGCCCCATGCCCTTCGGCTATCTGGTCGGCGGCGACAAGGAGCTGATCTTCAATGCCGACTATGTCTTTCCCATCTTTGCCAAGTACGGGTTTTACGGAGACATCTTTTTCGACAATTCGGGGGAATATCTGCCTGGACAGCCCCTGTCCCTCTCCGGCTTCGACTGGCCGGGAACCGGCATGGGCATCATGTGGAACTCCCCCATGGGCCCCCTGACCCTCGATCTGGGCTGGCCCTTGGCCAACAACGCCTATATCAAGGGCTTCCCCGGCAACTATCCGGGGCCTGTGGTCAATTTCGAGATGGGATCCCTTTATGGCGGGTGACAACGGTCCCCGACAATCGGGGGAGCGGGCCAATGGATCCGCTCTCCTCCCTCACCAAGCAAAGGAGACTTGATGACACGCATGCGACAGTCCGCCGCGGCAATTCTTGCGGCCGGAATCCTTCTTATCACAGTGTCACCGGCCATGGCCGACAGCAAGGTGGGGACGGTCGACATCCAGCAGGTCTTCCAGAAGACGAAGCTCGGGAAGGCCATTCAGTCTCACCTCAAGAATTTTGCCGACCGTCGCATCTCCAAGATGCGAACAGAGCAGAAGGCCCTCCAGGACGAGCAGGGACAGATCCGGCAGCAGGTGGGGGTGATCAGCAAGGATGCCCTCAAGGCCAAGGAGCTTGAGTTCCAGAAGAAGGTCCAGGATTTCCAGAAACGCCAGCAGAAGGTCCAGACCGAAATCGCCTCCGAGAGCTTTGTGGAGTTCCGGAAGTTTCTCGATGCGGTGAATGCCGCCACCGGGAGTCTGGGAAAGAAGTATGGTTTCACAGTGATTCTGGCCCAGCATCCCCTGCGCGTTCCCCTGGGACCCTATCCCCCTCCCTTCCAGTCCCCGCGGTACCTCTATATCAATCCTGATGCCGACATCACCCAGTCGGTCATCAAGTACGTCAACGAGCATGCGAACCAGTAAGGCTCCATGCGCTCCGTCCTGAGGGCGGATTCCGGAAGAACAAAAGGAGCTTCCTTGATCACACTCTCACAGATCGCCGATCAGTTAGGCGGAGTTCTGGTAGGTTCGGACGGCAAGGAAGAAATCCGTTCCATCCGCCCCATGAACGAGGCAGGTCCGCAGGACCTGACCTTTCTTGCCAATCCCAAGTACCGGAAGGCGGTTCCGGCCCTCAGGGCCGGAGCCATCCTGGTGCCGGAGATCCTTCCCGAGGCCCAAATCCCCCAGATCGTCGTTCCGTCGCCTTACCTGGCGATGGCGCTCCTGCTCCAGCATTTCTTTCCCCTGCCGACTCCTTCCCGGGGCATCTCCCCCCAGGCGGCCGTCGATCCCTCCGCCCGTATCGCCCAGGATGTGGAGATACGCCCGGGATGCGTGGTCGAATCTGGGGCGGAGATCGGATCCGGGACGATCCTCTTTGCCGGGTGCGTGGTCGGGGCCGGAGCCAGGATCGGGGAACACTGCATTCTCCATCCGAGGGTCTCGGTCCTTGACCGGGTGCGGATCGGGAATCGGGTCATCGTCCAGAGCGGAACGGTCATCGGCTCCGATGGTTTCGGCTATGCCGAGGGTCCGGAGGGACAGCGTCTCAGAATCCCGCAGACGGGAACCGTCGTTCTCGAAGACGACGTGGAGGTCGGAGCCAACGTGACCATCGACCGCGCCACCTTCGGCGAAACGGTCATCGGACGCGGCACCAAGATCGACAACCTTGTCCAGATCGCCCACAATGTCCGGACAGGACGGGACTGCGTCATCGTCGCCCAGGCCGGCATCTCCGGATCAACGCGGCTGGGCGACCGGGTCATTCTTGCAGGGCAGGTGGGGGTCGTAGGCCACATCGAAATCGGATCGGAGTCAATGGTCGGAGCCCAGTCGGGTGTTGCCCAGACCCTGCCGGCGGGATCCCGGGTTTCGGGGAGCCCGGCCCTCTCCCACCCGCTCTGGCTCAGGATCCAGGGGACCCTCAAGAATCTTCCCTCTCTTGCCCGGCGTCTTTCAGCCCTCGAAAAAGCCGTCTTTGGACGGGACACCGCGCGTGAACCCTCAACCGACTCCGAAGGGGAGACTCATGGGACCCATTGAGATTGGAGAAATTCTGACCATTCTTCCGCACCGCTACCCGTTCCTCCTCGTGGACCGGGTTCTTTCCGTCGAGCCGGGCCACAGGATCGTCGCGCTCAAGAATGTCACCATCAACGAACCCTTTTTCCAGGGGCATTTCCCCGGGACGCCGATGATGCCTGGAGTCCTTCTGGTGGAGGCGATGGCCCAGGTCGGCGGTATCCTGGCTATCTATTCCGGACAGGAGAAGGAGGACCGTATTCCTTTTTTTCTGGGGATCGACGATGCCCGGTTCCGGCGACCGGTCGTTCCCGGGGATACCCTGACCATCACCGTGACCACTCTCAAGGTTCGCGGAAGCTCCTGGAGGATGGCTGGCAGGGTCCATATCGGTGACCAGCCGGTGTGCGAGGCGACCCTTCTTGCGATGATCAGGAAAAAAGGAGAGGGAGGCGCGAATGGCGGTTAGGAAAACACCCAAAGACACCTCCGGAGACTATACGGAAGGCGCGATCCTCGTCCATCCGTCGGCGATCGTCCATCCAGGGGCGATCCTCGAGCCCGGGGTCGTGATCGGTCCCTTCTGTACGGTTGGCGAACACGTCCGGATCGGGGTCGGAACCCGGCTTATTTCCCATGTCGTCATCGATGGCCATACGACCCTGGGACCCGGCAATACGATCTACCCCTTCACGACCATCGGGATGGCCCCCCAGGATCTCAAATACCAGGGAGAGCCTGCCCGGACAGTGATCGGATCGGGAAACACGATCCGGGAGTCTGTCACCATCCACCGGGGGACCCAGGGGGGCGGCATGGAGACCGTTCTGGGGGACAACAACCTCCTCATGGCCTACTGCCATGTGGCCCATGACTGCCGGATCGGTTCCCGGGTCATCATGGCGAATTCGGCCAACCTTGCCGGCCATATCACGATCGAAGACGGTGCGATCATCGGCGGGCTTTCGGGGATCCACCAGTTTGTCCGGATCGGCCGGCTCGCTCTTGTGGGGGGCATGAGCGGGGTTCCCAAGGATGTTCCGCCCTTTGTCTGGGCTTCCGGCAACCGGGCCTTTCTTTACGGGTTGAACCACGAGGGGCTCCGACGAAACCATGTCTCTCCGGAAGCGGTTTCCCTCCTCAAGAAAGCCTACCAGATCCTTTTCCGGTCGGGACTTCCCATGGGCGAGGCCGTCGGCCGTGTTCATTCGAGCCTTCCCATGACCCCGGAAATCGAGCATCTTCTCTCCTTCGTGGAGAGTTCCGAGCGGGGTGTCCTGACAGCCCCCCGCGAGAGCGGCGGGAGTTCCTCCCCGATGGAGGAGTCGTGACTTTGGAAGGGTCTCCTTCCGGCTCGCCCGTCGGCATGATCGCCGGAAACGGGACCTTTCCCTTTCTGTTTCTCGAGGCGGCGGCCAGAGCCGGCCTCCGGGTTGTTGTCGTGGCCCACGAGGGCGAAACCGATCCGGCGATCAACACCCTGGGATTTCCTGTCCGATGGATCAGGCTGGGGCAGGTCGGGGCGATCTTCGACACCTTTCACCAGAATGGAATCCGCCAGGCCGCCTTCGTCGGAGGCATCAAGAAGCCCCGCCTTTTCGAACTTCGCCCCGACTGGAAGGGGATGATGATTCTGGGACGTCTGGCCCGCTACCATGATGACGAGGCCCTCCGGGCCCTGGCCTCCGAATTCGAAAAGGAGGGGATCACTATCGAGCCCTCGACCTTTCTGCTTCCCTCTCTAGCGGTCACGGAAGGGGTCCTTTCGAAGCGGGCTCCGACCCAGACGGAAGAAGAGGATATCCGGATCGGAAGAGAAGTGGCCCGGATCATCGGGCCGGCCGATGTGGGCCAGTGCGTAGTGGTGCGGGAAAAGGTCGTGGTCGCGATCGAGGCGATCGAGGGAACTGACGAAACCATCCGCCGGGCCGGTCGCCTGGTCGGAAAGGGAACGGTGGTGGTCAAGATGGCCAAACCGGGACAGGATCTCCGGTTCGACCTTCCTGCGGTGGGCCCTGAGACGATCCGGGTGATGGAGGAGGCCGGTTCGGCCGTCCTGGCGGTGGAGGCCGGAAAAACCCTTTTATTCGACCGGGACCAGACCGTCTCCCGAGCCGATGCGTCCGGCATCGTCCTTGTGGGGATACTCTGATGGCTCCCGTGGAGACCCTGTCGGTCGGGGTGGTGGGCGTGGGCTATCTGGGACAGCATCATGCCCGGGTCTTTTCCGAACTACCCCATGTCAGACTTGCCGGCATCTTCGACACCGATCTTCGGAGGGCCCAGGAGATCGGCTCCCGTCTCAAGGTCCCTGTCATGCCGGCTCTCGAGGAGCTCGTGGACAGGGTCGACGCCCTCTCCATCGTCACACCGACAGTGACCCACGCCGATCTCGTTCTGGCGGTTCTTGGCCGGAAGAGAATCCCGATTTTCCTGGAAAAGCCGATCGCCGAATCCGTCCCCGCCGCCACACAGATTCTTTCAGCGGTCCGTGAGGCCGGGACCCTTCTCCAGGTGGGACATATCGAACGCTTCAATCCCGGAGTCGTCGCCATGCTCGAATCCGGAGTCCGGCCCGCCTATATCGAAGCCCAGAGACTCTCCCCCTTCGGCCTTCGGGCCAACGATGTCCCGGTCATTGTGGATCTCATGATCCACGACATCGACATCATCCTGGCCCTGGTCCGATCGAAGATCACCTCCATGCGGGTGGTGGGCACTCCTGCGATCACACCCCACATCGACCTTGCCAACGCCTGGATCGAGTTCGAAAACGGCTGTCTGGCGCAGGTAACAGCATCCCGGGTTTCCCTCGAGAAGCTCAGGAAGATCCGGGTTTTCGACCGGAGGGGGCTTTACTTCTCCCTCAACTACGACACCCGGGAGCTCTCCCAGGCGCAGGTTCGCATGGTTCCAGGCCACATTCCGGAGATCACCCGCTCGAAACGGACCTTCGAGGCCGAAGAACCCCTCAAGAGGGAGTTGGGGACTTTCGTGGACTCCATCCGGGAGGGCCGTCCGCCCCATGTGAGCGGAGAGGAGGCCTTCCAGGCCCTCGAGGTGGCCCTTGAGGTTAATCGCCTGGCCGAGGAAAGCCTCCTGCGTTTCCGGGATCTCAAAGAGAGCGACCCCCTCCCGTGACGCCCAGGCTTCTCGTCGTGGCGGGCGAGGCGTCGGGGGACCAGCACGGGGCTCATCTCCTCGCCGAAATGAAATGGCTCTGTCCCGGCATGACCTGTTTTGCGGCCGGAGGGCCGGCCCTTGAAGGCGCCGGAGCCCAAATCATCGTTCCCATGGAACGCCTCGCGGTCATCGGTCTCTTTGAGGTGGCGTCGCACCTCCCGAGGATCTATGCTGCCTACTGCAAAATCCTGGAGACTGTCAGCCGGGAGGGGATCAGGACCGCGGTGCTGATCGACTTCCCCGACTTCAATCTGATCCTGGCCCGGGCCCTTAGGCGCCGGGGGATCAAAATCTTTTACTATGTGAGCCCACAGATCTGGGCCTGGCGCAAGGGGCGGGTCCGGACCATCCGGCGGCTTGTCGACCACATGTTCGTGATCTTTCCCTTTGAAGCCGACTTCTATCGCGCCCACGGCGTCCCGGTGACCTATGCGGGTCATCCCCTCATGGATTCCCGCTTTCCCGGGGAATCGGACAAGGGGGCCCTGAAGAGGGAGTTCGCAGGGGAGGGGGAGGGTCCGATCCTCGTCCTGGCCCCGGGAAGCCGTCAGGGCGAGGTGGGACGCCTCTATCCCCGGATGCTGGGAGCCTATTTCCGCTTGCGCGAGAAGATTCCGGCTCTCCGGGCCCTGGTTGCCGAATCGCCCTCGCTCTCCGAGGCCTTCTATCGGGATATCGAAGCCCGGTCAGCCTTCGGGGCGGACCTGGACGCGGCAAGACCCCTCCGGATCCGGGGCCGGTTTCGGGAGGTGATGGGAGCGGGAGACTGCGCCCTTGTGGCTTCGGGAACCGCAACTCTTGAAACCGGCCTGGTGGGGACTCCGATGGTGGTGGTCTATGCCTTAAACCGCGGAACGTACCGGATCGCCCGGCATCTCGTGAAGGTTCCGGCGATCGGAATGGTAAATCTCGTTTCGGGACGGACCGTCGTCCCCGAGCTGATCCAGGACGAGGCCAGTCCGGAACGGATGGCGGAAGAGGCCTTCCGGATCCTGACCGATTCTGAACGGAAGGCCTCGATTTTGAAGGATCTTTCTGCCCTCCGGGAGATCCTGGGAGCCCCCGGGGCCTCAAGACGGATCGCCCGGCAGATCATCGACATGGCGGGATGGGACTGCACGCCATTTCCCGGGGCCCCGGACCCCCGGCCCTGATGAAGATCCTGAATCTTCTTCTCTGGCCATTTCTCCTTCCCGTTCTTCTTCTCGTCTATCTTCTCTGGCCGAAGGCCCGGCCTCATTTTTCCGAACGTCTGGGGCTTGGACGGCTTCGTCTTAAGGAGGAGGGATATCTCCTCTTTCACTCGGCCTCCCTGGGAGAGGCCCGGGGGGCCATCCGGCTGATCGACGCCCTCTCCCGCAGGGTCCCCCTCCTCCTCACCACCATGACGCTTACAGGGCGGGAGTCGCTTTCAAAAGCCTGGCCGGACCTTCCTGTCACGCTCTCCCCTCTGGATCTTCCCGGGATCTGGAGTCCCTTTCTTAAAAGCCGGAGAGTCCGGGGCATTCTTCTCTTCGAAACGGAGATCTGGCCGGGGATGCTCTCCTCGGCCAGGGAGCTTGGCATTCCGGTGGGGCTCGTGAACGGCCGTCTTTCCTCCCGGAGCTTCGGCAGGTACAGGAAACTCGCCCTCTTCGTTCGTCCCTTCATGGAAAGAATCGCTCCTGTGGCTGTCCAGAGCGAACGGGACCGGGAGCGATTCCGTCTCCTTGGCGTCCCTCTGGAGGCCCTTCATGTGACGGGAAACCTCAAATGGGACGTGAACCCGTCGGCCCTCCTTCCGGAACGGGCCCCCGGAGCCCGCGAATGGCTGGGAATCGGAAACAATGGTGCGGAGGACTCTCCCAACCTTCGGGTTCTGGGAAGTTCGGTCCATCCGGAGGAGGCCCTGGCCCTTTTCCGGGCCTGCAGGAGGGTTACGGAGAAGGGGCATCCGATCTCGCTTGTTCTGGCTCCCCGACATCTTGAAACCCTGCCCGGGCTCCTGTCCCGGCTTCCGTCCTCTGCCCGTATTTCTCTCAGAACCTCCGAATCCGGCAGGGGAGGAGGGGAGGAAGCCCTGAAACCTTTGAGTCCCGATCAAAACCTTTATATTCTGAATACTTACGGAGAGCTGGGAGCAGTGACGGCCCTAGTCGATGTCGTCTTCGTGGGGGGAACCCTCGATCCGGTGGGAGGCCATTCTCCCGTTGAGGCCGCCTTCCACGGAAAACCCCTTTTGTGGGGCCCCCACCGGGACCATATAGCCGATCTGGCAGAGAGCCTCTCGGAGGCGGGAGCGGTGCTTGAGGTTTCAGGAGAGGCCGATCTCGAGGCGGCTCTTTCGACCTTGGCTTCCGACAGGGAGAGGAGAGTGCGCATGGGAGCCGCGGCCAGGGGGGTTTTTGAGGCCTGCGGAGGCCCGCTCGAACGCACCCTTTCCGTTCTTTCCCCCTTCATCGAGTCGATTTTTCCGGAGAGAAAATGAAACCTCTGGGGCCGGCAGCGCTTCCGCTCTCCCTTCTCTATGCTCTCGGAGCAGGACTCTTCCGGCTGGGTTACGAATCGGGGATCCTGGAACGGAAATCCTTCAAAATTCCCGTTCTTTCCGTGGGCAACATTGAGGTAGGTGGGGCGGGGAAGACTCCCCTGGTCCTCTCCCTTTGCCGATATCTCCTGACCCAGGGAAAACGGCCGGGGATCGTCTCCAGGGGATACGGGAGACGGGATCCCTCCCGGGATCTCTTCGTCTGCCGGGGCCAGGGAGCTCTCGTCTCCCCGGAGGAGTCGGGAGACGAGGCGGCCCTTTATGCAATGCGCCATCCGGAGATTCCTGTCGTGGTGGCCAGAGACCGGCGCCGGGGGGTGTCGATGGTGGAGGGGCTCTGCGAGATTGTTCTTCTTGACGACGGCTTCCAGTCCCTTGAAGTCCGTCCGGCGGCCTCCCTTGTCTTTCTTCCCGCCTTCCTGGCAGAACGGCCTCCGGGCTTGTCCGACCTTCTGCCTGCCGGGCCTCTCCGGGAGCCGGCCGGGAGTCTTTCAAGAGCCACCCACTGGGTGATGACCTCCGCGGGGGATCCGGACCGGGACCGCAAGAGGGGAGAGCGTGTTCGGCATCACCTTCTGGAAATCCTTTCTCCGGAGGACCTTCGGCCAATCCTTTTTCAGCGGTTCCTCCTGTCAGAGGTCCGGGACCTTTCGGGGGACCGGATCTGTCGGCCGGAGGAGCTCTCAGGAAGGAGGGTGGCGGTGGTCGCCGGCATCGCCAACCCGGAGCGGGTGGAAGGGAGCCTTCGGGGCCTGGGCGCGGAGGTCGTCGGGATGCTGGCCCTTCCCGACCACGTCTCCTGCACGCCTCCGGTTCTTTCACGGATCGGCCTCTTTGCCGGACAGATGAAGGGGCAGGGGGCCACTCTACTTTTGACAACAGAAAAGGACCGGGTGAAGTGGCGAAACTCTCCGGCCGGGGATCTCCCGGTCGGGGTCCTGGCAGGGGAGGCGGAGCTAATGGAGAAAGAAAAATGGGAGGAACTCCTCTCGGCGCTTCTGGGAGGGGTAAGAAATTGAGCGGCACCTCCTCTAAAGGCCCTCCGGGGACCAAGACCTTTCCCTACCGGCTCCGCTGGGCCGGGATGTCCCTTCTCCGGGAATTCTTCTGTCTCCTTCCGGCCCCGATGGCCCTTTCCCTGGGGGAGAGGGCGGGAGATCTTCTCCGTCGTCTCCTTCCCCGAAAAAGGGCCATCCTCCGCGACAATCTGCGAAAATCCGATCTTGGGCTCAGGGGAGAGCGCGAGATCGGAAATTTCGAAACAAAGGTTTTTCGTCATTTTGGAAGGCTTGGGGCGGAGATCATGCGGCTCAAGGTCCTTTCCGACCCGGAGATCGCCCGGATGGTGCCGGTGGAGGGCCTTGAGCACTTCCGGAGCGAATTCGGGAAGGGTCGGGGGGTCATCCTTCTCACGGGCCATATCGGAAACTGGGAGTATTCCCTTCGGCGAATCGCCCTTGAGGCTCCGGGGAAAGTCCACCCGGTGATCCGGCGCATCAAGTCTCCGGGGGTTCACGACTTCGTCGACGACCACCGGGGGAAATATGCCAAGGGGGAATCAATCCTTGCGGATTCGGGAGTCAAGCCTCTCGTCCGGGCCCTGTCGAAGGGCCATGTGCTGATTGTTCTCCTCGACCAGAACGCGGGAGGTGAGGGGGAGGGGGTCTTCGTCCCCTTCTTCGGAAGGATGGCCTGCACCTATTCGAGCCTTGCGCGTCTCTCT
>DAIBTC010000119.1 GCA_027415345.1 Nitrospirota bacterium | reverse complement strand
CCGATCTGGTCCCAAAGGCAAACTGATCCTGGTTGCAGCTCCCTCCGCCAATTCCTACTACGAACATGTCGGATTCAAGAACAATCCCAGGTGCTGGGTGCTTGATCGTGAGCAAAATGTCGGCAGCTTACAGGCCGCTTCAGCGGAACGCAAGGGCATAGCTTCCACGATGACGGGCCCGGGGCCGAAGGTCCCGGACTGATCAGGCACACGACCAGCGGCGGGGTGCACTCCCCATTCTCTGACACTCGTCCGGGATTCCTCTATCGCAAGGCGGAATGGATGTCAGGAACGGTCAGGAAGTCCCCGGACTCTCTCTTCAAGGGAGCGGGCGATCCCGATGTCTTCCTGTGCTGAAAAGATCCCGGGAGGGACCGGAGTCCCGAAATGGAGGATGACCTTCCCGGGTCGTGGAAGGAGACGGTCGGGGGGCCAGACAATCCGGGAGCCCGAAATACGAACCGGATATACGGTTGATCCCGACCGTCTGAGAAGGGCCCCCACCCCGGGCCGGAAGGGCCGGATCCCTCCGTCGGGAGAAGGCTCCCCCTCCGGAAAGGCCACGAGCCCGTGGCCCGTCCTGAGAAGATGGAGCCCCACGCGAAGGCCTGTCAGAGCCTTCTGGTCATCTGAGGGAAGAATCCCAAGCAGCCGTTGAAAGGGACGGAGACGACCCAGGAGGACAGGAGGAAGGCCCCAGGTCAGGGTTCGCGACAGAAGGGCCGGGGGAAGGGCCAGGGTGAGAAGGAAGGCATCGAGGGGAGACGAGAGATTCGAAACCACCAGGAAGGCCCCTTCCGGAAGGGGAAACTCGCCCTCCCGCACACTGTCCTTTGCTGACCAGCGGGGCCAGCCGATTCCGAAGAGGTGGCGTCCCGCCAGGCGAAGGGTCCGGTAAAGGAATCTCTCCCTCAAGGAGAGCCCCTGGCGGAGGCTCTTTCCGCGGGGGGGGATCTGGGAAAGTTCTGACTCCTCGAGGGGCCGTTCCAAAAGATCCCGGGAGCCGCCCTCCCCCACCCCGCTTCCCGCCAGTCGGCCCAGAAGATCCCCCACCGTGACGATCCCCGAAAGAAGCTCGTCGGAGATCTCTTCTCCCAGAATTTCCTCGATCTCCTGGAGAAGTTCGATGCGGCCCAGGGAATCGATGCCAAGGTCGGCCTCAAGCTGGGCCCCGTCGGAAATCTCGCCCGCCACTCCGGAGACCGCCCGGATTCGCTCCCTGACCCGGGCAACGACCGGGCTGTCCGGAATTCGTTCATGGGGAAGAAGATCCAGACGCCGGCTGCGAAGCTCCCGGTAGATCCCGGGGAGAAGGAAGCGGCGGAGTTTTCCCAGGCGAGTCCGGGGAAGGGGGTCTTCTGCGATCTCGAAGGCGGCGATGCGGCTGTGGCCAGGAATTTCACGGTTGATTTTCTCGACGGCTGCGGAGAGAGCCCCACGAAGACCCGGAGCGGGGGTTTCAGGAAGAAGGATGGCCACCAGGGACTTGCCCTCGAGAAGGACGGCCGCTTCGGCAAGTCCCGCCCGCTGGACCAGGGTCTTCTCGAGCGGCTCGGAGAAGATATTCTTGCCGTTAGGAAGGACGATCACCTCCTTTTCCCGTCCCACGAGGGTCAGGAAGCCGTCTTCGAGAATCCCCAAATCCCCCGTGTCGAACCACCCCTCCCGGTCCTTGAGTGGCCTCTTTTCGCCTCCCGGAAACCACCAGCTCTCTGCCACAACCGGACCCCTGACCAGAACCCTTCCTCCTGGCCGGCCCTCCTCGGGGGGAAGGACTCGTATCTCCACCCCAGGAAGGGGAGGTCCCACCGTCCCGACGCGAAAGTTTTCCGGGGTGTTGACCGTGACGACGGGGGAAGTTTCGGTGAGGCCATACCCCTCGAGCATGGTCAGTCCCATGGCGAAAAAATCCCGGGCAATTTTGGGTTCGAGCGCTGCCCCGCCGGAAAAGAGCGTCTTCATCCGTGGTCCCAGCCGGCGGCGGACGGCCCCGAAAGGGAAGGCTCCGGCCCTCGATCCGAACCGGCACCGGAGGTCATAGGAGGCCGGCAGGAGAACGCGGTGGATCAGATTCCGAAGGAAGGGGGGTTTTTTGTCGATCTCTTCCATGATCCGCCGGTGAAATCGTTCCCAGATGAGAGGGACGGCGGGGAAGATCGTGACTCCTCCCCGCTCCAGAAGCCCAGAGAGGGCAGAGGACGAAAGGTCGGGAGGAAAAAGGATCGTTCCGCCGGCCGAAAAGGGAAGAAGGATGGCAGACATGTAGGGATAGGAATGGTGCAGGGGCAGGACGCACAGCACACGGTCACGGTCGGTGAAGACACCGTAGGTCAGGGCGGCATCGGCATCGGCCAGGAGGTTTTTGTGGGTGAGAGGGACTCCTTTCGGCTCCCCGGTGGTTCCGGAGGTGAGGAGAAGATGGGCCACAGTCTCGTCCCCTTCCGGGAGGGCTCCCTCGGAGAGGAGATCAGAATTTCCCGGCTCACCGGAGGTCTCCGGGAGACGGGGGGAGAGAAGGCGGAAACTTCCCCGGGCCAGAAGCGATTCGGCCAGGGCGGAATCCGAGAGGACAAGGCTTTTGATGCCGAAGCCCTCGAGAAGGCTCCGCACCGGATCGGGGGGGAGAAGATGATCGATCAGGACAGGAATCCGTCCGGAGGCCATGATTGCCAGGTCGCTCACCACGAATTCCGGCCCCGGGGGGAGGAGGAGGCCCACCAGGGTCTCCTCCGGACCAAGGAGCCGGGAGAACTCCCGGGCCTTGCGGCCCACCCGGTCCAGAACATCGCCGTAGGAGAGGACCTGGCCTGGAACGAGCTGTCCGCCACGCTCCTCCCAGACCTCCATCATGGGATGGGCCGGCCGCTCACGGGCAATCCGCACCAGCCGGTGGAGAAGAGACAGGTCAGCCATGGATCAACACACCCGGAGGCCCGCTGGTGCCATGCGGAGATTCCCTAAAGGGGCCGGGAGGGAAGTTCGCGGGACTCCCCCATTTCCGGCAGGATGACATGGTTCCATCCGACCTGGGGGAGAACCTTCACGAACCCCTCCATCGACCTTTTTTCCCCATGGACCAGGATCGAAAGCTGGGGGACGGCCATCTTCCGGCACCAGTCGAGGAGATCCCTCTGGTCAGCATGGGCCGAGAATCCGTTGATCATGGCCCGGTTGATATGAACCTCCCGTTCCTGTCCGAATATCTTCACCGTCCTGGCCCCGTCCACAATCTCCCGCCCCAGCGTCCCTTCGCTCTGGTAGCCGACAAAGGCCAGGGTGGACCGGGCATTGCCGATTTCCCGCTCGATGTGGTACATCATCCGCCCTCCGGAGAGCATGCCGGAGCCTGCGAGGATGATGGCAGACCCTTTAAATTCATTGATGCGCCGGGAATCATCGCTGCTTCTGGCCAGAGTCAGCCGATCGAAGTGGAAGGGGTCCTCGTGGCGGGACAATAGGTCCCTGACCTCCCCGTCAAAGGACTCGGCATAGCGTTCGAAGACATCGGTCGAGCGAATGGCCATGGGGGAGTCAAGGAAGATCCGGCTCCCTTCCGGAAAAAATCCTTCGAGATCCCATTTCCGGAAGAGAAAGAGAAGCTCCTGGGTCCGTTCCAGGGCGAAGGTGGGGATGAGAACAGTTCCCCCCTTCCGGAAGGTCTCGGAAATGATTGAGCGGAGTTCAGCGGTGGAGTCCGAGTAGGAGCGATGATTCCGGTCGCCATAGGTCGTCTCCATGACCACCACGCCCGAATCGGAGGGCGGATCGGCCGGAAGAAGAAAGGATCGGCCGGAGGATCCGAGATCCCCGGAAAAGAGGATGCGGGTCATGGAATTTCCCGCTCTCTCGGTGATCTGGACCGAGGCCGATCCCAATATGTGACCCGCGTTATGGAAGGTCGCCTCCACTCCGGGCGCCAGGGCGATTCTCTCCCCGTAGCGCGCCGCGTTCTGGAAACAGCGCATCGTGTCGAAAACATCCACCAGGGAGTAGAGGGGAGCGGGAGCGTGTTCATGATGGCGCAGCTGGTGTTCGGCATGCTCCTGGAGAATGTGGGCGGCGTCCATGAGGACGATGGCGGTCAGGTCGCGGGTGGCGGGGGTTGCTATGATGGGTCCCTGGAAGCCCCCCTTGAGCAGAAAAGGGAGGCGGCCGCAGTGGTCGAGATGGGCATGGGTCAGGAGTACCGCCGAAATCTCACGCGGGTCGAACCCGAAGGGATGGCTGTTTTCCTGCCCCAGGTCGTCCCGGCCCTGGAACATTCCGCAATCCACCAGGAACTTCTTTCCTCCGGCCTCCACAAGATGGCAGGATCCCGTCACGCAACGGGCCGCTCCGTGAAAAGAGACGCGCATCATTCCTCCTTATGGTGGATTCTTCTGTTCAGGGCAAGCCGCCACAGTCTAGCACAATCCGTCCTTCCCGAAAACGCCCCGGGGAT
>DAIBTC010000118.1 GCA_027415345.1 Nitrospirota bacterium | reverse complement strand
CCGGTAGGTCTCGTTGGCGAGGGGCTCGTAGAGATCGGGAGTGGTGATCCCGCTTTTAAGATTGTCCGGAACCAGGAGGGCGGGAACCCCGCCCAGGAACGCAAAGCAGCGGACATGGGAGCCGATCCAGCAGGAGAGGTCCTGACTCGATGTCGCTTCGGCGAAGACATAGTTCGAGAACCCCAGGACGGCGACGAAGATCTGGGCGTCCTGGGCCACCTCTCCCGTTTGGGGATCCCGGATCGGGACGGTGCTCCCGGCGTAGTCGATGAAGAGCCGGTCCCCCGGGGTGTAGGTGTTCCGGAAGGACGGCTTCAGGCGCTTTTGGTAGGCGGCGTAATGCAGGCAGAAGCGGGAGTAAGAATAGCCCCGCTCCTGGACCGTCTCCCGATACTCCTCCCAGAGGAGCAGGAGGGTGACGCCCTTGTGGCTCTGAAGCTCCCGATGGACCTGGTCCCAATCCGGCTCGACCCGGGAAGAGGGTGTAGGAGCTTTTTTCTTCTCCAGGACCTTGGCCAGAAACGCCTCTGAACCCGGTTCGGGCAGGGGCCTGGGAACCGGCTCAAGTTGTTTGAGATACTTGGAAATGGTGGACGTGGACAGAGACAGGCTCTTGGCAATGGCTCGTCCCGACATTTTCATCTCGCGGGAGAGTCGGAGAATCTCTCGGGCATGGTTCATCGGCAACCTCGCGTTTGGCATCGCATCCCTCCAGATTGGGGTGGCTCAAAGCACCGTCAATCTGGAGGATACGGAGTTCATGCGAGGGAAACGACCCGAGAATATCCGGAGGGGGAGAGGTGTTCGCCATGGCGAGAATCCCTGTTCGCGATGGTGAGAACAGGTGATCGCGATCGAGAGATTACCCGTTCGCCATCAGGGAGAATGAGTGATCGCGTTCAGGAGAATCCCCTTTCGCGATCGGGGAGAATATGCATGAAGCAATACTTCTGTCGTCGTAATAGTAAGGGCGCAAAAAGCCCCTCCCGGATTTCTCCGGGAAGGGCCAATTGTTGCGTGTATTTCAGGAACCTAGGCGATGCTCTGGCTCCGGCGGTTTCTCACGACCATGAAAGCGACGAGGCCCAATGCGGTTCCGAAGAGGACCAGCGTGCCAGGTTCGGGGGTCCCGGGGACAAACACAGGGTCTCCAGGAAAGCCAGCTCCAACTCCTCCGAAAGTAAAGCTCCCGATCGTATAAGTCGTTGCATTCGAAGCGACAAAAAACTGGGGAGAGACATCCCCCGCACCGATCTGGGCACCGAGGTAGTTAATGCTTTCGACAGAATTATTTCCATTGGTCACAGTGTCATAGCTCACCGTCGAAGTGCCGGTCGCTGAAAATTGGACAGCCCCAGTAAGTGTAGACCCGAAGGCATCGCTTGCAAAGGTGTAGACGGGTAACCCGTTTAAAGGATTGATTAATCCGGTATTCGTGGCTGTCGCGTTGATTCCGTCTCCAAGGACCCAGGGGGTTCCGATTCCGGTGAGCCCATTCAGGGGTTCGTTGAAGAAGGCAACCGAGCCGCTGTCAAGATATGTTCCGCTTATTGACACACTTGTCACATTGAACTGATAGCTGAAGACGAGATCGCCGTTGTGGCTGCCGCCTACGACCTGAAAAACATTCGAGAGGACATTTCCCGAAATACTTGCTCCATTTGTTCCACCGG
Organism: Nitrospirota bacterium; assembly: GCA_027415345.1. Classification (GTDB taxonomy): domain Bacteria; phylum Nitrospirota; class Leptospirillia; order Leptospirillales; family Leptospirillaceae; genus UBA4572. The sequence continues at coordinate 2,789 of DAIBTC010000118.1, read as the reverse complement.
CCGTAAAAGGGTCCGTGATCGTGTTAATCTGGTTCAAGGTAAAACTCTGCCCTGAAGAAGGATCGTAGAAGGTGACCGGAACATAATTGTCCCCAGAGATAGTTCCAATGGAGTTGATCGTCGTGGAGGAGAAGCCTGCCGCATTGAGTGTGGCATTGATTTGGGCCGGAGTCGGAATGGTGGCTCCATAGGACGAGGTCGTCGAATAATACATTGTCACAGTAACATACGCGGCGGTGTCTACACTGAACGGAGTCGAGCCTGCAGTGTTCGTCAAGGAAATCGTTTCTGATCCCAGATAGGTCGCGTGGGCCGCTTTGGGAGCCGTCCCGAAGGTCAGGGCCGCCGCCAGGAGGATTCCTGCGACGGATCCGGCCTTTTTGAATCCTCTGATTTTTTTCATGGAGTTCTCCTGAGATGGATTGTCTGAATCTGTTTAATTGAAAAAAACTACGATTCGAATTATTGAAAAGCAAATCGCATGCCAATAAGTATCCAGGTTGAATGATTCATGAAAAAAACATGAATTCAGATCTAAATATTTTCCAAAGAAGAGTTATTTAATTTTATAGGATCCAAGCCTGCCGATGGAACAGAAAATTTCTTTTATAGCCCTAATCTCCCACCGTCATATTTCTTTCCAGTTTCTTTTTGATTGTAAAGTTTTCGAACAGGATAAGGAGGAAAAAACAGTGCCAGAAAGTCAGGAAGAACAATGGACGGTCATCTCGTTTTCAGCTCTTCGAGCCTCTTCCGGGCAATTGCGAGGGCGAGCCTCTGGATGGGATTGCGGTTTCCTCCCGGCCGCCAGGTTTTGACGAGGCGGTTCCGGTAGGCGTCGAACTGCATCCCCCAGGGAGCGGACAGAACCTTCCCTCTTCCGAGGAGGATCTTCAGAGCCTCGGTCGCCGCCATCCCGGCGCAGAGTTGGCAGGCCATTCCGGTCGAGGGTCCCCGGCGTTCGGCGAGATTCACCGCAGTGGGATCTGCGAGGTAGGGAAACTGAAGGCGGGCGGGTGAGAGCCCCAGAAGAAAGCGGACGCTCTTCTCCTCTTCCGTCTGCCCCTCCCAGCAGAAATACTCCTCGAAGCTCATCCCCCCGGGAAGAAAATTGAGAAGGGCGGCGCTCATGCCGAGAGGGCCGACGGTGGTGGCGGGGATCATCAATCGGTGGCAGGCCGAAAAAATCGCTTCCCGGGCCTCGAAGGCGAAGAAGTCCATCCCGTCGACGTAGAGATCAGAGTCGGCGAGAAAGGACTCCACGTTCTCCCGGCTGATGCCTTCGGGATAGATCCGTATGTCGAGTTCGGGATTGATGTCTTTCGCCATCCGGGCCAGGGTTTCGGCCTTTGGCCGGTCCAGGGTCGACATCATGGCCCCGGCCTGGCGATTGAAGTTCACGAGTTCAAAAACGTCGAGGTCCGAGATGGAAAACGCCCCGATCCCGAGGCGGGCCAGGGTCAGGAGATGGATGCCCCCCACCCCGCCCATGCCCGCGATGGCAACCCTCTTCTTTCGGAGCCGGTCCTGTTCCTCCCGGGTCACCCAGCCGATGTTCCGGGAGAAGGCCTGGCGGTAGTCGAAAGCGGGGATCACGAGGTCGTCTCCGGATGGTCCTGCATCCTCCGGAGACGGCCCAGGATACCTTCGGCGTCCGTAGGAGAAAAACCGTAGGAATACAGGGTATGGTCTCCCTTCTCCAGAAGCCCTCCAACCCGGGAGATTTTTTCCGCCGCCGCGGCGAACTCCTTGTGCATCAGGACCCCGGTCGTATTGACCCGTGGACAGATCCGTTCGTTCCCCAGGCGGTCGAACTCGAGCATGCGCTCGTAGAATCTCGCATGGGAAGGGGTGACCTCGATCACGCAGTCGGTGTAGCCGTAGAGGCCGAAGGGATAAAGCATGGCGATGTGGAATAGGCGTGCGACCACGAGCTTGGAACGGATCTCAGAGTCCACGGCCAAGCCGTTGAACTCGGCGATCCGCTTTCCATGGGACCTGAGCGCTGCGATTTCGGCCGGATACCCTTCCTCCGCGATAATGGGATCCCCAGGAGCGTCCATTCCTATGCTCACCGTCCCGATGACGCGTCCGTCCCGCCCATAGGAGACGAGGGTGATGGTATGAGGAGTCTCCCGAAGGATATTCTCGTGGGTGTATCCCCGCCAGGCATACATTCGGTCGACCAGGAGGCCTGCCTGTTCGCGACGCTCCTTCGTGTCCGCGACCCGGATCCAGAACTGCTGACGCTCCGTGACCTTCTCTTCTGAAGGGGGTCCCCCTTCGGGAAGACTCATGGGAACCAGCGGGGAGGTTTTGGGAACTCCCGTCAGAAAGGTCGCGATGACCTCCTCGTCCTCCGGTATCCGGGGCTTCATGAGCTCCTCTTCGGATCCCGGAGAGAAGAATTGTGGGCGTGGCGACTCGGGTTCGGTCATGGAGACTCCTGAGAGAGGGTGGTCATCGCCGATCGAAACTCTTCGATCGGAAAGAGGATCTCCGGATCGAGGATACCACAGCATTCGTCACTGAAGAACAAGCAGCGAGAGATGGAGTCCCTCTGCACGAGTGAGGAACCATGAAGAAGGTTGGGCATTCCAGAAGAGGAGCCGGAATATCGGCTCACCTTCCCGTACAGGGTCGCGTCGAAGAGATAGTTTCCGGCGGGTTCAATGGCGATCGAGACGTGCCAGGACCATGCCGTATGCGATTGACAGGGAGCTTTTGAGAAAGGAATGCCCAAAAGGGGGCAGGCATGGGAGTTCCTGAGTCGGGAATGCTTGGGCTGG
>DAIBTC010000117.1 GCA_027415345.1 Nitrospirota bacterium | reverse complement strand
GGAGTGAGATTCGTTCCCGGCTGGGTCTCCGGCTTTTTGACCAGAAGCTCCTTGTGGGGCATATAAGTCTGAAATGTCACCCGGTCTTTCTTGAACCCGGGTGTATCCACATTGGCCAGATTGTTGGTGAGAACTTCCATCAACTGTTCTTGTCCCTGTGCTCCGGATACAAGTGCAAACTCTCCCTGCCTCATCCTGACCTCCTCTCCGATTCCAAAAACATTCCGGTGAGACAAAAGCAATATATATGCCAAATCCGTTTTCCCGTAGAAAAAGATCAGGCCTGGCAAGAGAAAATACGCGCCCGGATTTGGACGGATTCAAGGATTGGAGGAAGCACGGGAAGGCCATCGGCAAATTTTGCCTATTTCATCAGAGGGTCTTTTCGTCACCTTTTTGACGAGAGACTGGACTGTTTTGGATTTCAGAAACGGTGGCTTTGACTCTTGTCTTCAGGGAGGTTCAGTGTTTTGGGCTTCTCAGGATTTCAAAACGAAAGGGGGAATGTCAGACAATTGACGATGGGGACCATAAGAAGTCCCCCAGGGCAGAATGGCGGGTGGATTGATGGTGGACTCCTTCCAGGAAAACAGGGAAGTCACCCCAGACAACAAGGGACTCCCTGGCTCTGGTCACCGCCGTGTAAAGAAGCTCCCGTGTCAGAAAAGGGTGAAAGAGCCGGGGAAGAAGTAGATGGACCCTCGAGAACTCGGAGCCCTGACTTTTATGGACGGTCAGCGCCAGTGCACTCTCCCAGGGGGGAAGGATCTCGATGGGAACAGTCTTCTCCCCCCCTTCCCCCCAGGGAAAATAAACACGGCCGGGATCTCCCCACCAGGGAAAAGGAATGATGCCCACATCTCCGTTAGAAAGGTCAAGCTCACTGGAGTTTTTCAAGACAACCACCGGATGGCCCCGCTGACTTCGCTCAGGGGAACGACTGTAATTTGAAAAAAGAATCTGTCCGAGGTTCCTTGAGATTTCGACCACTCCCCTCTGTCCGTCTCGCAGTGGACTCAAAACGCCAAGACCGGAGAGGGCAAAAAAGGCTCCGGACAAGTCTTTTGCCTTCATATAAGGAGAAAAATCCCGGGTGACATCCTGATAAAAGTCTGCAAGCGACGCCCCTTGCCGAAAGACAACACCTGAAAGCGAATCCGGATCAAGGGGAGTCACGCCTCCGTCCCTGATCCAGCGGGACAATTGTCCCACACCGGAATCGCCACTGAACCTGTAGCTTTTTTTCAGAATTGCGATCGATCCGGAGATTCCTTCAGGAGATCCGGACAAAGATTCTTCCGGTTTTTTCAGAATTTCCCCGAAGACCGCTCCCGGTGCAACGGAGGAAAGCTGGCCAGGATCCCCCGAAAGGATCAGGATGGCTTCATCCGGCAATACCAAAAGGAGCTTGTCAAACAGGGACAGGTCCACCATCGACATTTCATCCACCACCAAAAGATCGACAGGAAGAGGCAAGGGGTTTTGCTCATGATCCCTTTTCGCCTGGGCTATCAATCTGTGGATCGTCATCGGCGAGGGAATTTTGGACAGATACTCCCGATCGTCCTGATCGGGAAGGTCCGGTAACAGCTTGGCGATCGATTCACCAAGACGTGCGGCAGCCTTCCCCGTCGGGGCAACAAGGGCGATTCTCTCGGGAGGGATGGACAACAGTGATGGACAACGGGACAGGATCCGGGAGAGTGCAGTCGTCTTTCCCGTTCCCGGACCTCCCGAAAGGATCAGAAGTTTTCGGTGAAAAACGATGTTTGCACATCTTCTGATGGTATTTTCCGGAGAAGCCTCCCCAAAGGCACGATCCAACAAAATCGATTTTGGGGACTCTCCCTCAAGGGAGTCTCTGAGGTTCGACCGGGTTGTCAGGTTCCTGGCGATCCGTTCCTCGAGTTCCCTGTAGCGAAGGAGCCAGACACGCTTTCCCTCACGGTCGAAAACGATCGGAAATGGAGCCTTTCGGGAACTCAGCCTAGAACAGGAGAGAAGGAAGACAGAAGAGTCGGGGTAGATCCCGGGACTGCCAGAACGTCCGGGAGGAACAGGCTTTCCCGCGAGCTTTTCAAGGTGACAAACCACATTGCCCTGTCTGCTTTCCAGAAGAAGGGTCGCGGCCAGGAGGCCAAAGAGATTCTCGTCTTCACGGTGGCCATTTCCATAAAGACGGACAAGCAGATCGGCAAAGCTGTTTTCCAGAATGCCAAAACCAGGTGAATTTCGTTCGGCGGACAGGATTCCGCTATCGCTCGGCAAGAGAAGGAAGACCTTCCCATGCGGGGGAAGAATCCCTCTCGACATGATTCTCGAGCGTGCCAACCCCTTCGAGCGTAATGGAAACCACGTCTCCCACAGAAAGCGGACCGACTCCTGACGGAGTTCCTGTCAAAATGACATCCCCGGGGTACAGCGTCATCACATGGCTGATGAAGGACAAGATTTCTGCCGGGGAAAAAATCATGCCGGAAGCACGGCCATCCTGACGGACAGAACCGTTCACACGGGTGATGATCTGGCGGTTGTCGGGCCTCCCCCCGACGAGGACCCATGGACCAAGGGGGCAGAAGGTATCAAAACTTTTGGCCCGCATATACTGGATATCCCTTCGCTGGAGATCTCTCGCCGTGACATCGTTGGCGATCGTGATGCCCAAAAGGCAGTCCAGTGCGTGATCGACGGAAAGGCCGCGAGATTTTTTTCCGACGACAAGGGCAATTTCTCCCTCAAAATCCACCCGGGACGACATGGATGGATGAAGAATTGCCCCCCCGTTCGCCAAAAGCGCGGAGGTGGCCTTCATGAAAATCAGCGGTTCAGATGGAATAGGCTTTCCCATCTCAAGGGCATGATTCTTGTCGTTTAGTCCAACGGCCACGATCTTCGTTGGAACAACGGGTGGCAGAAGGGTCACAGAATCCTTTGTCCGGATCTCTCCGGAGGGGAGGCGAAAAAGATCCCCCCAAGAGAGGACCTCCGCGGTAAGGACCTTTCCGTCCACCAGGATTCTAGCCAGAAGAGATCCTTCAGCGAAGTTTTTGCCTTCCCACTCTATTGTCATTTTGCGATCCCCAGAACATCTTCCATCTGATAGAAGCCGGGCTTTTTCAAGGCGAGCCATCTGGCGGCTTCCACCGCTCCCCTGGCAAAGGTCTCACGGGAACTTGCCCGGTGTGTCAGCTCGAGACGTTCCCCCATTCCCAAAAAGTGAACCGTGTGATCTCCCACGACATCCCCGCCCCTGACAGCCATGATTCCGATTGTATCGGGAATACGCTCACCAACCATCCCCTCACGAGAATAGACACCCCGATCGGCCAGGTTTTCTCCTCTTCCCGAAGCCACCGCTTCCCCCAAAAACAGGGCTGTTCCGCTTGGTGCGTCTTTTTTCTTCTGGTGGTGAACCTCCACAATCTCGGCATCAAATCCGGGAAGTGCCCGAGAGACCTGACGGACGAGATGGGCCAGAAGATGAATGCCAAGACTCATGTTCGGAGCGAGCAAAAGGGGGATTTTCGCACTATGGGAGAAAAGCTCCTCCTTTTCCGGGGCGGAAAATCCGGTCGTTCCGATCACGAGCGGAACACCAGCCTCCGCAAAGAGTCTGGCGGTCGAAAGGGTTGAAGAGACATTTGTAAAATCGATTCCCACAATCGGCATCCCTTCGCCTGCTCCCCGACGGAGTTCCGAAACCGTCAGTTCACCACGACAATTGATCCCGGGATGAAAGGGTGCCGGTTTCCCCGAAAGAGGATCGGAAGACTCCACGATCGCTCCATGAAGAGAGACTCCGGACTCCCTGGAAAGAACCTGAAGGATCTCGCGCCCCATCCTGCCGGATGCTCCCACCATCACCACTCCGAGATCCGGTCGGGTCATTTGGATTCCTTTTTGAGAAGCCCCATGGCATCGAGCACCTTTGACAAAGACTGGGTGTTCCCGTCAGACATCGGCACTAGGGGAAGACGCATCTCATTGGTCAGGATCCCCGAAAGCCCCATGGCGGTCTTGATCGGAATCGGGTTGGTTTCAAGACCCAGAGCCATATGAAGGGGGACAAGGGATTCGTGGACAAGTCTGGCCTTCTCCCATTCCCCCGCAAGACAAAGCTCGACAAGGTCCGCCATTTTCCGCGGCACAAGGTTCGCCGAGACCGAAATCACACCAGCTCCCCCGAGAGCCATCACAGGATAGGTCAGGAGATCATCGCCCGAATAAATCCCCATTTTTGAGCCGACTCGGGAAAAGAGTTCAATAATCTGGGACATTTGGCCACAGGCTTCTTTCACTCCGACAAAGGCCGCAATAGAGGACAGACGCTCGATCGTCTGGGGGGTGATGTTCACACCTGTTCGCACCGGCACATTGTATATGACCATCGGAATATCCACCGCCATGGCAAGAGCCTCATAATGGCGAAACAGACCTTCCTGTGTCGGACGGTTGTAGTAGGGGGTGATGACCAGCGCACCGTCGACACCGATTG
>DAIBTC010000116.1 GCA_027415345.1 Nitrospirota bacterium | reverse complement strand
CCCCTTCATTCTTTCCCCTCTTCCGGTCCGGACCCCGGCGCGTTTCCTCCTCCCGGCCAGAAGCTACCGGAGAGGAAAAGGTGGATGAAGAGGCACTCGGGCCAAAGGGGTCGGGATCGGACAAAGACCCCGGAAGTGCCAGAATATAAAAGGCTCACAGGATCCGGACTCCTCACTAAGACCCAGACTTCCGGAATCTGCTTTCTGGATCCCGCAGGACATGCTGTCCACACAAGCGATTCCTTTGCCCGGATGCTCGGATACGAAAGCCGGGAGATTGAGGGGAGACACTTTTCCCTCTGGAATGCCGAGTGGACCGGGGCCGAGCTCGAAAGCCGTCTTTCCCTCCTCCGGGATTCTCTCCCGGGAGAGAGCCGGATTTTCGAAACGCGTTACCGGCGCAAGGACGGAACGGTCTTTCCCGTCGAGGCCCACGCCTGCCGATTCGACTTGGCAGGAGCCTCTCTCCTGATCCATTCGGTCAGGGATCTCTCTGCAAAAAACGGAGCGGACAGGACGATCCGGCGACTTTCCGACTTCAATGCCCTTCTGTCGAGGGTGGGGGAGGCCAAGGTCCGCCACACCGATGAAGGCTCTCTTTTTCAGGAGGCTTGCTCACTCGCCGTGGCGTGCGCACACCTTCCCCTGGCCTGGATCGGCCGGCCCTTGCCCGGGGAGAGATTCCAGTTTCTGGCTTCGGCCGGACAAACGGAGCGCCTCGAAAAACTCGGGACCTCCGATGATCCGGAGGATATTTCTGAGATGGAGCAGGCGCAATCCAGCTTCCGGGAGGCCAGGGCCATTTTCAACTACTCCGTGTCGGGGGGGACCTCTCCTCCAGGAAGTTTCCAGTCCTCCCGTTGTGCACGGCCTCTCACAGCAACCCTTCCTCTTTTTCGGGGAGGGAAGGTCTTTGCCGTTCTGGCCCTCACCCACCCTCCAGGGGAAAAATTCGACCGACCGCTCCAGGAGATGCTCACTGAACTTTCCCGCAGCCTCTCCAGGGGACTTGACCGCCTTGATCTCCTGGCAGGGGAGAGACGGGCAAACGCCCTGAACGCTGCCATCCTGGAGGCCTCCGCTGTCGGGATCCTTCTCACTCAAAAGGGGACCATCCGCTATGCCAATCCCCGGATGGGGATCCTTTCGGGACTCCCATGGACCTCTCTTCCGGGAAAAGCGCTCCCCTCCTTCCTGGCAGGGGACGACCTCTCTCTTTGGAAGGAATCTCTTTCGGTCCCTCCCGGAAGAAGGGAGCCCCTCCTTCTGGAGGTTCCGGTCAGAAATCCGGAGGACGGAAGCCTCAGATGGCTCGAGCTGTCAGGGATCGCCTTTCCCCAAGGGGAGTTCGACACCCTCTGGACCGTCAGCGACGTCACCGCCCGAAGGCTTGCCCGGGAAGGAGAGAAGCTGCTGGCCCGGGCCATGGTCTCCGTCCAGGAAGGCGTGGTCATCACCGATGCCGGAAGACGGATCCTTTATGTCAACGAAGCCTTCAGCACCATCACGGGCTACTCCCGAGATGAGGTCGAAGGAAAGAGTTGCCGCCTTCTCCAGGGGACGGACTCCTCCCCCCAGACGATCCTTGAAATCCACCAGGCCCTGGGGGAGGGGCGTCCCTTCCGGGGCCAGATCCTGAACTATAAAAAGGACGGCACCCCCTTCTGGAATCTTCTTGCCATATCTCCTGTCAAGAATGACGGGGGATTGGTCACCCACTATGTGGGTGTCCAGAGCGACATTACTGACCTGTGCAACCTTCAGGACCAGAACTCCCGCCTTGCCCACAGGGCCCGCCACGATCCCCTTACGGGGCTCCCGAACCGAAGTGTCCTGGAAGAGAATCTCGAACGGCTGGTCTCCCGGGAACAGCGCCATGGGGGAACCTTTGGCGTCGGGATGCTCGACCTGGACGACTTCAAGCCGGTCAACGATTCCTTTGGCCATGCGGCTGGAGACCGGCTGCTTAGAAGCCTTGCCCAGCGGCTGGGGGGAGCCATCCGGAGCCATGATCTGCTGGCCCGCCTCGGAGGGGACGAATTCGTGATCGTGATCGAGGATCTTCCGGAAGGAGCGGAAAGTCCCGGTCTCTCCCCACTCCTGGAAAGAATCCACGGCGCCGTCGAGGCCCCCTTCGAGGTTGCCCCAGGAAAGGCGGTTCACCTGGGCATGAGCCTGGGACTCTCCTTTTTTCCCGCAGATGGCCGGGACCCGGAAAGCCTTCTCAGGGCAGCCGACCTCGCCCTCTCCGCCATCAAGCGAAAAAAACACCGGCGGACACGATGGTGGCAGACGGCAGGATCGGCCCCCTCAGCCGACGAGGAAAGGCCTTTCGATCCTTACGGAGAGGAGATGGCCGCCATCCTCGAAAAATATTCCCAAGCCGTTGACTCGGCCATCGTCCACTTCGTGGAAGACTTCTATGCCCGGCTAGAGGAGTCCCCGGAGGCCCACGCCATTCTGGGGAGCTTGAACCAGGCGGACCGCGAGGGTCTTGTCCTCCGTCAGAGGGATCATCTCCGATTTCTCCTCTCTCCCGGGAGCCTCCGGGAGGAGGTCCTGTCCCGGGCCAGCCAGACGGGCCGGATCCACTGCCTCGTGGGGCTTTCCAACCGGACTCTCGTCGGAAGCATGGCCCTTTATCGCCGGCTTCTCTCGGAGCACATCACCCGGGGTCTCATCCCCGAACGGGAGCGCTCCCTTCTTCTCTCCGTAGCCGATCAGAGAATCGAGGATCATGTGGAGGCGGAGCTCGAATCGGAAATCGCCACGATCGCCCTGTACATGGATGCCGCCCTCTCCCTCCCCGACATCTCCCTCTCCGGAAACCCCGCTGAAAGGGAAGCCCTTCATCTGGCCAGGCTTCCAGGAATTCTTGGGGTCTTTCTCCTTCGGCCCGGCCCCGTCTCGGGCCGATTTCTCGTGGAAGCCAGTGCCGGCAAGGACACGGTGGCTCTTCACCGTCCGATCGAAGAGGCCATGGACCCCTTTCCTGATTGCTCCCGGGGATCGATCATGGCCCGCTTCTCCCTCGAGGCCCTCTCCCCCGAGGGAGCTTTTCCCCGTGAAGAATTTCTGGCGTCCGGCGTTCGCTCGACCGTGGAAATCCCCCTCTGTGACGATTCGGGCCAGGCCCGTCTTCTTCTCCTTCTCGCCGGGGCCTTCCCCAACCAGTTCGGAAGCCATTGGGCGCAACAGTTTGTCCTGGCCCTGAAACAACGCCTTGAGTCCTCCCCCCTTCTTCGCCATCTTTCTCCCGCCCTTCTCCTGGGTCCGATCGAGGACAAATGGGTGGAGGGCCTCCTCTCCGGGAACCTTGTCATGCATCTTCAGCCCGTGATCAATCTTTTCACGGGGAGGCTCCATTCACTGGAAGGGTTGGCCAGAGTCAGAATCGGGCCCGATCAGCTTATTCCGGCCCGGGCTTTCCTCTCCCGGATGAACGCGGCCCAGGGTGCCCGGCTTTTCCGGCTCGGCCTTGGCCAATCCTTCGAGGCCCTGGCAGACCTTGACAAGGAGGGGATCCGGGCGATCCTCTCCCTCAATATCACTCCCGATCTTCTCCTTCAACCGGATTTGGCACGATGGATCCAATCTGAGTGCGAAAGGGCAGGGATTCCGACCAACCGACTGATTCTCGAGATCTCCCGCGACCGGATCGGCGAACCCCGGGCGATGGCCTCCGTCATTTCCTCTTTCCGGCGCCGGGGGGTCCGCTTTGCTCTGGACGACATGGGGGCCTCCCACAGCGATCTCGAACTTCTGGCAGCCCTTCCCTGGGATCTTGTGAAAATCAGCCCGGAAATCACCGGACGCTTCCGGATGGCTCCCCTCGAAGCCCTCTCCCACTTGCGCACTCTTCGCCTGGCAGGAGAGGAACTCGGGAGTACCGTCCTCCTCAAGGGCGTTGAGGACGAGCCCCTCCTCGAGGTCGCCCTCTTTGCCGGCTTCCATTACGCTCAGGGATATGCCCTGTCGCGGCCTCTCCCGGAGGATATGATCGGGGGGTGGTCTCACTCCCGCAAGGAATCTCCCCCCCTCTCCACTATCACGAGCTTCTCGGGGGCCCTGACCTTTCTCTGGAGCGGAATGCAGGAATGCCCCCCTACTCCCCATCCCCCTCTTCCTCGATGCCCTCTGACCTCTTTTCTTGGAGCCTCCCCCGATGGAGAGAAACCCCTCACATGGCATGAGACCCTTCATGCCGATGCCCTCTCTCCGGCTGCCTTTCGAAACCTCCTCAACTGGCTCGTCCTGAGGGTCCAGTCAGGGACGGATTGGTCGACTCCTGGCCGATAGGTCCTTTTTTCCTCTTCTGATCCCTTTCACCAATAGAGTCCCTCCCTCTCCTTATCCTTCCAGGCAAAATCTTTTTATTCACAAAGACTTATTTATAATGATTGACTAATGGTAATATGGTGGTATAAATTAATCAAAAATATAAATCCAGCTCTGAGGTTTCAGAACTTCGAAGGATCCCCCGGAATCCTGCACGCTCACCTGTCAGGAGGGACCGGGGTGTAAGTGACGGTTCCGGGAGAGGACCGTCGTGTTGGGAATCTTTCTCCCTCGAAAGAACGGAGGTCCGACATGGGTAGGCTCCTGAAAAAGAACCCCGTGGTATTTCTTCAGAAGGACGGACTGGTCCAGAATTTCTTCCCCATGGATAGGACACTTCTCGCCGCCATCGAGAAGAGTTCTCGTTCCAAAAAACCCACTCTCATTTCCCGATGGGTCACCGGATTTCAAAGGGTTCTGGGTTTCT
>DAIBTC010000115.1 GCA_027415345.1 Nitrospirota bacterium | reverse complement strand
AGGGAGAGCTCCGGAATTGATCCACGGGCCAGATCTTCCGGGAGCTTGTGAAGGGGAACAACTGTTTTCCGAACAGGGCTTTCACGAAGCCGGGAAAAGAGAAGGAAAGGATCGTGCTTCAGGACATAACGCCCGAAGAGGGAGGGGGCGCTTTTTCCACCAAAGCCGGGGCGGGGGAGCCCCTGCATATAGGAACCGACGGAATGGCCATGTCGCACCATTTCTTCCGGGAGACTGTCTCCTTCGAGGCGGATGCGAGGATCATCGGAAGCCGGGAGTGGAGGCCAGGCCCCCATCATCGCGACATAGTTGGGAAGGCTCGGATGGGCGAGACTCCAGTAATTCGTGAGTCTTCCCCCGGACAGACTGTTGAAAAAAGAGGCATCCGTCCCGTGGACAATTTCTCCGAACCCCTTGTTCTCCATGATGATGATGAAGACATGATCGGCTCCCTTCAAAGGAGGAGACGCAAAAACGGGAAGGGAAAAAAGTGGAAGGGAGGTCATGGCCAGAAGAAAGAAAAAACATCTTCGCGATATTATCAAGAGAATTCTTTTCACTCCCAGTCCTTGAGTACAAGAAATCTCTTGAACCATTCCTCGAAGTTTTTCGGGGTCGCCCCGGTTCCGTCCTTGGGCATGATCGGGATTTTTGGCCGGGCCGACAGGGTGGCCATGAGATCGCGGCTTGTCCAGACCGTGGAAGGAAACCAGAAGACGGAGATGGTGACATTTAAATCCGGCTTTGTCCCCACCAGTTTTTCGAGGACCTCCCGGTAACGGTCTTCGATCCCCCGGGCCCGGGAGACGTCCTGGTCTGGAAAGAGAAGAACGAGGTCCTCCCCCACCTGGGCCAGGATGTCCGATGGCCTTTTGGAGCGGTCCAGAATCTCCTCGAGGAAATCCCGGAAGGAGGGGGAAGCCTGAACGAGCAGGACAACAAAGGGACGAGGGGGATGGCGGACCATCATTCCGTCCATCAGTGTCAGGAAGCTCTCTTCCTCGAAAAGCCCCCGGTGAACATCATATTTCGGGAGAAGGCCCAGGGCCATACGCTCCTCCCCCAGGGCATCTCCCATGTTCCGGACAATCTCTTCGAAATTCAGCCTGACTGGCTTCATCCACAGGTCGAGAGACGGAAAGGGGATCCCTATCCACCCCATCACGTGGATGTACCAGGTCAACGGAAGCATGATCTCGTACCGATATCTCTTCTCAGTATGCTCGACAAGAGCCGGCCGGGGACCCGCCTCGGCAATCTTCCTGAAGAACTGGATGTCTCCGATGGAGACATTTTCCTGGATCATCCGGAGATTGTCTTCCGGGCCATCGAACTGAAGGTAGATCGGACGGGGGCCGTCATCTAAAGTCACTCCGTCGACCAGAAAGACCCGGTTGGTCTTGAATCCTTCCGCCTCCCATTCCATCAGTCGGGGAATCTCTTCCATGAGGACCCGCTGGTCGGATTCCTCGAGAAGGAGGTGGGCCACAGCATTCTGGATCTTGTCCTTCATCTGGACGATGGCCGGATATTCGATCGTCTCCATCTGTTTTTCCGTGGGCATCCGGTCATAGGAGGCCAGAAAGTAGATCCCGCCTGGAGGAGGCATCGCTCCCAGATGGAAGCCCCACCATACCAAGGTTCCCTGCTCCCCCTGACCCCGGAAATCGGTCCTACGGAATAAATCTTCCGTTCCCTCTTCCTCCGGGGGACGCCCGCTCCCCTTGTGAAACAGATGCTCCCGCAAGTCGCGGACCGGCATCCGGGAAAGGGAGCGGGCCGGCAGTTTCGTCATATGGATGAGTCCGTCCTCGAACAGGACGATCCTTCCGACGGCATCGGCGGCAAAGGCGGTCACCAGATTGGAATTGATCCCGTAATCGAGGATCTTCTTCCATGAGGTTATATCCCGCATCGGTGAGACCAGAGTGACAAATCCCACGATCAGCCTTTGTGATGAAGTGAGATCATCGATGAATGGCCTTCCCCTTGAGGTCGAGAAAGGCTTCATGAATGGCTTCGCTTACGGTGGGATGAGGGAAGATTCCCTCCATGACCAGGTCCGCCCCCTCCTTCGCCCCCATCGCCAGCGAGACCGCTCCCACCATTTCCGACACATGGGGGCCGATCCCGTGAAAACCGAGAATGCGCCCCGACCCCCTTTCAGAAAGAACCTTGAAAAATCCTCTCCGATTTCCCTCGATCAGGGAACGGCCGTTGGCCATGAGGGGGAATCTCCCCTCGTCCACGGAAAATCCCTTCTTCAAGGCCTGTTCCTTGGTCAAGCCGATGGAGACGACTTCGGGGTGGGTATAGACCACCCGGGGGACCTGATCCGGGTCAAGCGGCCGGGGATCCCCCCCGGCCATGGCTTCTACGGCGACGATCGCTTCATGGCTGGCCTTATGGGCCAAGAGATAACTCCCTACCATATCCCCTGCTGCATAGAGTCCCGGGACTGATGTTTCTCCGAGGGGACCGACCGGGAGAAAGCCCCCTTCTCCCGGAGAAAGGCCCACATTTTCAAGACCGAGACCCTCCAGGACTGGCTCACGGCCGATGGCAACCAGCACGGCATCCACCTCGGCCCTTTCGGACCCTCCTTTTCCGTCCCCGAAGGAAAGGGAGAGATGAGAGGCTTCCGGCAAAACCGAGAGAGACAATGTCCCGGGGCGCACCTGGATCCCCATTCCGGAGAACTCCCGGGAGAGGACCTCTCCCAGTTCCGGGTCATCAAGAGGAAGGAGGCGGGATTCTCTCTCAATCAGGAGAACGCGGGATCCGAAGGCCGACAGGATGTCCGCAAACTCGCAACCGATGGCTCCGCCCCCCACAATGGCGATCCGTCCCTCGAATCCCCCGAGACGGAGAAGATCCGTACTGCTGAGAATACGGCGGCCATCGAAGGGCAGATCCGGAAGGGGGCGGGGACGGGAGCCCGTCGCCAGCATCACAAAACGCGTCCGAAGGTCACGGGGAGTCTCTTCCATGATCCGGACGATTCCCGGAGAGACCAGCCTGCCCTTCGAGCGGATATGGGTGATTCCATGCTTTTTGAAAAGGAATTCGATGCCCCGGGTGAGCCTGTCGATGATGGATGAGCGAAAGAGCGCCAGTTTTTCAGGATCTCGGGATGGGGGAGGGACGGAAATCCCGAATCGGTCTGACTCGGAGAGGGACCGGAGAAATCCCGAGACTTCGAGAAGGGCCTTAGTCGGAATGCAGCCGTCGTGAAGGCATGTCCCGCCCAGAGGGGCCGGATCCAGAACCATCACCCGCATTCCGAGCTGGGCGGCCCTTATGGCTCCCACATAACCGGCGGATCCGGCCCCGAAAATGATCAGATCCGCATCATACGTCATGGATCGCCCCGGACTCAAAGAAAACCTCCCTACCCGATTTCCGCATCACCCCATCTCCTGACCATGGAGGCTCTTTTCGGCCAAGAGAAATCCTCCGGCTCACAAACGGATACCGACTCCTGGTGAAAAAAGGAATCACACGCCTATTTCCAAAGCTTAACAGATTCGGTCCCCTCCTGACCAACACTTCACTCTCCAGGCAAGCAGGCCCCCAGGATGATTTTTCTGTCACGCGTCGTCTTCTCCTTGACAGGCAGGACCCTTTTCCCCTATAGTTTTCAGGCGGGGTGGAGCAGCTCGGTAGCTCGTCGGGCTCATAACCCGAAGGTCAGAGGTTCAAATCCTCTCCCCGCAACCATTTGTATTGTCTTGCACATTACTCCTCTTCCTTGATTTCCTCATTCGATCCTTCTTCTGACGTTGTCATATTAATGCCGCATATTCATCTTCATTTCTGTGGGTCGCGAGTTCATCGGAAGGAATCCGGCTCTTGACCAAAAGCTTCCACTTGACAAGCCGCCGCTTGTCCCCTAACATTCGAATATGACAAATTCACAATTGTTAATCATCATGAAGGAAACAGGGTATTCCCCGGAAGAATTGGGGAAACAGATTGGTCTGTCGGGAATGACCCTTCGGCGCTGGATGAAAAAGAGAGGCCAGACGCCGATTCCTGCGGTCTATGTTCCTGCTATCCGGGAGGCCTGTTTCCGCCTTGTCTCGGAAGGAAGGCTCAATCCAGCCAAGGAAGAGGTCCAGGCCCTTCTCGTATCCGGCCTCCCTCCGGCAGATTTTTCTGCGGCCATCTCGAACCTCGGACTGAACACAGATTTCGGAATGGACAGGACCTTGTCGGGGGACAGGATTCTCACGGGTCTCGTTCAGATCGGGGCCCAGTCGAAAAAACAGGCCGATGTCGAGAAAAACTCGGGAAAGGTTTTCTCCTTCAAGGAGATGGGAAAAGACTGGGCCGAAAGAATCTCCTCCCTTTGGACCATCATTCATTCCGATACCCTGACTCTTCCCGAAAAATTCATCGCTTACGGGGCGCTCTTTTATCTCCTGACCCCCATCGACTTCATTCCGGACACCATTCCCTTTCTGGGGCTGGCCGACGACTTTGCCGTGCTGGGACTGGCTGCCGCCTACTATGTCCGCCATCTCCACCCCCGGAATGACAATATTTCGATATAAGCCCAAATGAAAGAAGGATTCGAAACTCATGAGACAAAAACTTGTGTCAGTTTCTTTTTTGACCCTGATCCTTTCGCTCTCCTCCTGCGCGGCGACGACCGAGCCCGCCGTGCGGGCCTATCTTCACGAACAGCAGGCCTTCGCCGAGATCCGCCAGGGACAGCTTGAGAAGGCGGAACAGGATCTCAAGCAGGCCCTCCGGGACAATCCGACAGAACCGACCATTCTCAACAACATGGCCTACA
>DAIBTC010000114.1 GCA_027415345.1 Nitrospirota bacterium | reverse complement strand
CACGAGCGGCTTCAATTGCCGCGTTTAACGCCAGGAGATTGGTCTGGCTCGCGATATCATCGATCACCTCCACGACCTTCCCGACCTCCTGGCTTCGGGCATTGAGGCCGTTCACCACCTCCACGAGAGTCTGCATCGCTTCCCCCGCCTCCCGGACTTGAGACAGGAGATCCTCAAGGGTTTTTCGTCCTGCCTCCCCTTCCGTCCTGGTTTTCTGGGATTCGGAGGCCACTTTTCCGGTTGTGGTCAAGATCTCACGGATCCCTGCATCGACCTCCCCCATCGAGGATAAGAGAGATTCTGAAGAACGACCCTGGGATTGGACCGATTGCTCAAAAAGCCGGTCACTGGTCACATCCCGAAAGAGGGTCAGGTATCCCAGAATCCGGTTTGTCGCGGGATCAACCAGGGATTCGGTTGTCGAGAGAAGGAATTTTCCTCCAATTTCCATCACCTGATCCTCGTTGGCCCCTCCCGGACGCAATCCCTCGATAATTTTCCGGATCCGGTCCGGTTCCCTGGAGGAAACGATCCGCTCCATCGCCTGGTTCATATAGAGGATGCGGTTTCCTGAGCCCCCCTCACCCACACCCGGAGATGCGATGGCAATTCCCAGATCCGGCAGGGAATCGAGAAGATTTCTGAGAATTCTGGAATCCTCGAGAAAGGCCAGCTCCCCCCCTTTTCCCGAAGATCTCTCCTCTCCCCTTTCCTCTCGAGGGGGCGTCCTGCTGAACAAACCCATTTCAGTTCTCCTCACCCTTTCTCGCTCCGTCTGCTCCGGTCAAACCTTGATCGCTGACCATGATACTCTTATCGGGTCTTTTTTTTAAAGCTGAACACCAATTAAAAATTTGAACTTTTGAAGGAGGGGTTTGGGGAGACCATCCAGGACCGGTCCTTGGAGGAAGCCTCTCCCAGGAAAAAGGCTTGGGAAAGAGAACGGCCAATGGGGGGAATTCAGGCCTTGCAGGAGAAATTTAAGACAGAATGCCTCGGTTGATCCACATGAAACTCCTCTTTTTTCTTCACCGCTGCCCCTGGAAAGTCTCTCTTTTCCCCGATGGACCCTTAAGACACTTGCACTCCCCCTCAGGTATTCTTCCTCTGAGACTCAGGTGACGAATTGAAGGCCGGTCCTCTCCCTGTTCAAAGGACAATGGGGTCAAAGGCGGCCAGAACCTGGACAAGCCCTGCAATCCGCTCGAGGGCCCACAACCGTCCATTCCTGACATCGAGACCCTTCAGGAGATGCAGCTCACGAAGCCTCCCCGGTGGATCGAGCCTGTCAAGGACCTCCCGGGTCAGACCCGGAAGGAATCCCCAATCCGGATTGGTCCGCTCCAGGATGTTTTTCCGGATTTTCTCTGCCCAGAACGGGACAAGAGGGTCCTCCTGCCCCCGGGCCATTTCTTTCGGATTCTGGGACCAGACTCCGGAGAGAAGAAGCAGAATCCGGCTTCTTCCGGGGAGATCGAGCTTGCGGAGAGATTCTCCCAAAAGAGAAGCCTGCCGTACCCCCGAAAGATTCTGGGAGACCGGAATAACAGGGGTAGTTCCTTCGGGAAGAAGAAAAAACAGGGGAATGGAAATGGAATGGTCAACTCCATGGATTCCCTCCGCCACAGCCATCCCGCGGCCTCTCGCAGTTGCGATCAATCGTCGCGCCAGAAGGGGATCGCCCGGAGGATCATACTGATAGTGATGGCCAAATCCTGAGAAATCCCGGGAGGAACAATGTTCGGGCGCCGGATCGACAAGGGTGATGTTTCTGGTTTGCCATCCGGGGGTATAGGCAATCACTGCGGTGAAAGGGTCGGCCGAGCGTGCGAAAATCTCCTGACGAAGCCCGACAAACCTCCAAAGCATTTCCCTCTCGTCTCCCCCTTTCCAGGAGGAAAGAAGATCCGGACTGTGAGGGGCCAGGACCGGCCAGATTTCCACTACTCCTCCTTCCGGGAAAAGTGAAAGGGAGTCCCGTCCGGCCGGAAGAGTCCGGTCAGGGGGATTTCGGAGGGCCAATCGGCAAATGCCCCGTCCGATGCCTCTTTTTCCGAAGAAAAACCTGGATTCCGGATCGTTTCCCCGCGTTTCAGACGGACAAAGGCTCTCGTATCCTCATTTCGATTCCGGTTTTTAAGGCGCAGTCGAAAAAGGGTGGTCCCGTCGCAGAATACCCCCCAGGACATCCCTTTTTCCTTGTGGAGGGGGGAGACCAGGCGAAGGGCTCCCTCCCCGCTTTCGTCCCCCACTTTCTCCCCCCGGGAGAGGATGAGGTAGGTCATTTTCAGTGAATCCTTGACATGCCCAAGGGAGGAGGCGGTCTGTGTCAGCGAGCGGGAAAATGCGGCCGGGCGGTCTTCGTGACACCAGCCGTCGGGGGAAGCTAGCGAGGGACAGGGTCCTCTCCGGTCGTTCGGACAGGGAGCCAGGATGCGGAGATCCGGGAAAAGGTCAAGAAGACGGTCCCCCAAACCAAGAAGGCTCCGCGAGGAGCGGCGGTCCGCCGGTTCGACCAGGATCATCAGCCCACCCGGTGAAAGTCGCTCCAGAAAGCCTTTCAGGAGCGTGAGAAAACCGGAGAGACGGTCCTCGTTTTCAGCCAGAAGATTCGCCATGGAGAGCACGTCGACGGGACCGGCAATCCTGGGCAGGTCCGGGGCCTCCGGAAGGAGCGCCGGCACAAGTCGGAGCGAAATCCCTTCAGGCCGTGCCCATTGACCGGAAAACTCCTGAAGGGCTGACAGGGACCGGTCGACACACAGGAGGTCGATTCCACCCGGAATGTCCGGAAGGAGGCCCTCCGATAGGCCCCGGACAAATTCCCCCGTCCCGGTGCCGAGATCCACCATAGAAAGGCGTCCGCTCCCGAAAAAACCGGGAGGTTTCCGGTTCCGGATCTCCCGGGAGAACGCCGCACCCTTTTCGAAGCCCACCTCCCCGAAATAGTCGCCATAGGCTTTCCGGGCCAAAGGGTCGTCCATGTACCCCTCCGGAACGGTTCTTTGGGTGAATCCCCGGGAGAGTTCTCCGATAATGTCTAACTTTCGACTCTTTTTGTTTGCCATCGGCCTCTGCTAGAATGATCTTCTGATTTTTTCATTTTGGAAAAGGGAAAATATGCCCGCCATCTCCCCATAGACCTTCTTACGATCGGACATGAATGAAGTACCAGGCACCCCGTGGGGTCAAGGATCTCCTTCCCCCTGATTCGGAAACCTTTCGCCGACTTGAGGACGAGATCCGGGAAGTCTTTGGCCGGTCCGGCTTCCGGGAAGTCCGGCTCCCCATCTTCGAGTCGGCGGATCTTTTTTCACGTTCGATCGGGGAATCGACCGATATTGTGGAAAAAGAAATGTACTTGTTTTCCGGAAAGGGCGGAGAATCGCTGGCCCTCAGGCCGGAGGGAACGGCCTCTCTCATCCGGGCTGCCATCGAACACCATCTGGCAGAACCAGGACGGGTGGAGCGGCTTTACTACCAGGGCCCGATGTTCCGGCACGAACGTCCTCAGGCCGGTCGGCTTCGCCAGTTTCACCAGGCCGGTGCAGAGCTTCTCGGATCCTCGGATCCGGATGACGATGTCGACTTAATTGCCACAGTCAGTCGTCATGCCCAGGCAACGAACGTTCCGGCCTCCCGTCTTCTCATCAACAGCATGGGATGTCCAAAATGCCGACCCGCCTATCGAGAGATTCTGGTCAATTATCTCGTGAAAAACCGGGATCTTCTCTGCGAAACATGCCAAAGACGCACGGAGACGAATCCTCTCCGTGTTCTCGATTGCAAGGTTCCTTCCTGCCAGCCAGTTCTCGAAGCGGCCCCCCATCTGGTCGAATTCCTCTGTCCGGAATCCCGGAACCATTTTGAACAGGTCTGCCGGGGCCTTGAAGGGGAAAGTCTGTCCTTCACCGTAACCCACAGACTTGTCAGAGGGCTTGATTATTATACTGAAACGGCCTTCGAATGGGTGTCGGATGCCTTGGGAGCCCAGTCGACTTGGGCGGCGGGGGGCCGGTACAACGGCCTGGTCCGTCACCTGGGAGGGGCCGACGTTCCAGGGGTGGGACTTGCCATTGGCCTGGAAAGACTCCTCCTGCTCAGGGAACTCGCAGGAACACTTCCTCAGGCGACACGGCCTGCCGTCCACATTGCCATTCATCCGCTGGAGGAAACGGCAAGACCCTATGCTCACAGGATTCTCGCAGCCCTCAGACATCAGGGAATTTCTGCGGTCGGGATATTTGGGCAGGCCAGGATCAAGAGGGCCTTTCTCCAGGCGGAGAGGGAAGGAGCCCTCTTTATCGGCCTGCTGGGGGGGGACGAACTGTCAGCCGGAACCATCACGCTCAAGCACCTTGGCTCGGGAATCCAGAAAACCCTCCCGGCCTTCCCACCGGAAGTGCTTGCCGAAACTCTCCGGGCCCCCTGGACTCCCTAGGTGGTCTCTCCTAGGATTTCCCGCCCACGACATAGACGGTGGCCACCTGGCTGAACTCTCCCGGCTTTGGGGTTTTCGAATCGACCGTGACCGTAAAGTTGTGCAGACCAGGACTAAGGTCCTGGCCGGAATTCACCGTAAAGTAGATCTTTCGGTGCGAACCCGGCGGGATTGCGACGCGTGTCGTCTCGAAGGTGACCCGGTCAGACGGCAGCCCCGATTCCCCGATCGCAAACTCTTCCGTCCGCGGGGTCTTGTTGTAAAGCCCAACCTCGAACTGGTCAAGACGTCCCGGAACCTGACTGACCGTGACATGATAGGGCGAATAGGTCACGATTCCGTAAATAAAAAGGCCCAGAGGAAAAAGGCTCCCGATTCCGGCCACGAGAAACCGGGCTGTTCCGGGGGAGATTTTCCGCCCCTTCATGACGCCTGC
>DAIBTC010000113.1 GCA_027415345.1 Nitrospirota bacterium | reverse complement strand
CTGAAGCCACTGGCGAAACCAAGCCCTTGGAGAGAAGATAGGATTCAACTTCTTCTCCACTGACATCCGCCAGCATCTCACCTTCAATTTCCACGCAGGGTGACAGACGCTGACCCGATTTCCGGACCATTTCCCCATAAGCATCCATATTGGCAATGATATTGATGTCCTCAAAGGGCAACTGATATTTTGCAAAAACCGCACGTACCCCACGACTCCAGCCACAGGAGGGCTTGAGATAGGCTCGGATTGTGATTTTTTTATCAACACTCATGAATTTTCCTTTCCGTCCGATTATAGGACCACACACTTCTCTCCTGACGACTGTCAGAATGCCTTATTCTATCCGATTCTCCAACCTGCATCAAGGCAAGTCTTTCAGCCATCGAACTGGACCGAACGAAGGGACAGACTTCCCCATTGGAAACCCGTCACAGGAAATGAGGCCCGAACGTATCCCTCCGCTGCTCCCAGAGCCACAAAGAGGGGGGCCAGATGTTCGGTGGAGGGGTGTGCCCGATGGGCCTGTGGGGCTCGGGACACAAACGAACAGAGCGCCTCTAAATCTTTTTCCACAAGAGCTTTCGCCATCCATTGGTCGAATTCTGACGCCCAGGGGACGGGGGCGGAGAGCCGGTCGGGATCAAGTTCCGAAAGATTATGGGTCATCCCTCCACTGGCAAGCAGAAGAACTCCTTCCTGCCTCAGGGGAGCCAGCAGCTTGCCCAGCTGATACAGCACCAGCGGGGAAAGATCTGGAAGAGACAATCCCAGGACGGGGATCTTGCCCTCGGGAAACATTCCGCTTAATGGGACCCACATCCCGTGGTCGAGACCCCGAACAGGGTCGGGAAGAACCTTTCCTGCTCCGATGAGGGTAGAGATCCGGTCTCCAAGCTCGGGGGCTGTTGGGGATCCATAGGTCATCCGGTAGAAACGCTCGGGGAAACCCCAGAAATCATAGATCAGGGGAACCGGCCTGAGCGGACCCATCCTGAGGTCCTTTGTCACCCAGTGCGCCGAAAGGACCAAAATGGAGCGAACCTCGCCCAGGCTTTTTCCCCATTGTCGAAGATTTTCCACCCATAGGGAATCCTCAAGGGAGAGGGGTGCCCCGTGGGAGACAAAGACCACAGGAAGCCTCTCCATCAGACCGCCTCCGACTCAAGCCAGGATTCAAGAGAGACAAGATTCATTCCGAAGTCGGCCACAGGCGAATTCCTTTGTGCGACATTGTCGGCAAGGGCCATCCGGATGACATCCGGGGTCAGAAAAGGTTTGGGAAGAAGAAGTTTCTGAAGGATTGCCGAGGCCATCATCACCGCGACCGGGGCGGGAATGATGAAAGCTTTCAGGTTGGCACTTTTCCGGAGGGATTCCATCATTTCCCGATAAGTATATATACGGGGCCCCCCCACCTCGATCACCCGGCCCGCCATCTCGGGATGATCAGGGACCTTTTCCAGAACCTTCGCAAGGTCACCGGCAAAGACCGGCTGGATCCTCGCCGCACCCGGACCGATCATGGGAAGAAGATGGAGGGAACGTCCAAAGGCCAGAAACTGGTTGATCGAACGGTCCCCCTGGCCAAAGACCAGGGACGGGCGGACGATTGTAAACGGGATCCCTGAGGCGGCCACTGCCTCCTCAGCCTTTTTCTTGGTCCTGTGGTAGGCACTTGGGGCATTAGCCCCTGCCCCGATCGCGCTGACATGAACAAATCTTCCAGGAGAGGCACCTTTCGAGAGAGCCCTGAGGACCGCGATCACCCCGTTATAATGGACATCCTCGTATTTCTGGTCTTTCGTCTCCGCCAGGATCCCCGGAAGGTAATAGATTGACGAAGATCCCTCCATCGTATTCCCGAGAGATTCGGGACGGGTCACATCGGCCTTTCTCCAGACCACCCCCTCGATCTTCTCCCGTGGAGGATTTCGGGAGAGGAGCCGGATCTCCCTTGAGGGATTTCCCGATTTCAGGGCGGAAATCAGATAGCGCCCCACAAACCCAGTTCCCCCGACAATCGAAACCGAATCCATTCAGACTCCCTTCATTGACGAAGAACTCCACCCAGTCCCGCCAGCGATCTGAGTCCTTTGGCCAAGGCATGGGCCCAAGGATCGATTTCGGAGGGATCATTCCACCATCCCAGGGAAAGCACCACCGACCCCTGGCCTTCGCGGGAGGAATACCCCAGCGCCGTCAGGACATGGGAGACCTTGAGGGACTGTGACGAACAGCTTGACCCCGTCCCGACGACGATCTTTTCGCGATCCATCAATGACAGGAGCGCCTGCCCGTCGGTTCCAGGATGAAGAAGGTTGATGATTCCCGGCCTGCGAAGACTCTTCTCCCCGACAAAAATCAAATGGGAAAACTCGGACCGGATCTTCCGGACGAGAAGGTCATCAAGCTCGTCGAGCCGTTTCCTTTCCCGTTCATGGTGATGGCGGGCATGGTTCACCGCTCCTGCCAAGCCTTCGGCGAGAAAGACCGGTTGCGTCCCTCCCCTCCGACCATCCTCCTGGGCCCCGCCATGGACCAAGGGGACCATGCGGGTCCCCCTCCGGATGTAGAGGACACCGATGCCTGCGGGACCTCCGATGGAGGGCGACGACAAAGAGACAAGATCGATCGGACGATCTGAGAAGTTCGGTTCTTCCCAGCCCTCTGCGGCCACAAAGTCGGTATGAAAGATGCCACCACGCGATCGGACAAAGCTTCCGATCCTGTCAACCGGCTGCAGAATGCCTGTTTCCGGGTTGGATCGCTGAACCGAGACAACCACTCTCCCCCGGGGCCATATTCTTTCCATGGCCTCACAATCGACATGCCCAGCCTTGTCGAGCGGAAGAAATGTCACTGTGCATCCCCTTTGTTCCCCGAGAAATTGTGCCGTATTGATGACGGACACATGTTCGAGGGGAGAGATAAGAAGATGGTCCGGGAAAGCCCCTCCGGGGAAACGGACCCCGGTCAGGGCCCAGGTATTCGCCTCAGAGGCTGAGGATACGAAACATACCTCTGACGGTTCGCAGCCCAGGTATTCGGAAATTTCTTTCCGGGAGTTTTCGAGCCGTTCAAAAGAATGAAGTCCTTCCCGGTGCCTTGCCGTTGCAAGGACAGGAGTCCCGAGAGACTTTTCCAGTATTTCCCGCACTCCCGGTCTCATGAGAGGAACCGATTCGGCATGCATGTAGATCACATCCGCTCCTTTGCGCATTCGGCATTTCCCCTGGAACCTTTCAAAACACGTCACTTTCATGTATGATATCACGGTCATTTTTGAAGAGGATACTCATCAGGACCAAAGGAAATTTCATGTCCGACGACCTTATCTTACCCATTCTTCTTGAAACCCGGACCATCGCGGTTGTCGGAATCTCGGACAAACTGGGACGACCGAGCCTGACCGTCTCAAGCTATCTCAAGGACCATGGTTACGAGGTCCTTCCGGTCAATCCCAACCTCAGTTCCGTCGCCCATGTTCCCTGTTACCCCGACCTCAAGAGCCTGCCTGTCACCCCGGACCTGGTGGTGATCTTTCGCAAGGCCGCGGATGTTCCGGATGTCGTTCGCGAAGCCGTGGCCACGGCAGTTCCGAGAATCTGGATTCAGGAGGGGATTGTCAGTGAGGAGGGGGCCAGGATGGGAGAGATCGCAGGCATGGCCGTTGTCATGGACAAATGCATCATGAAGGAACATGCAAGACTTTCTCGAGAGGGTCGGCTCAAGACGGACCACGTCTAGTTCTGAACGGACAAAAATGAATTGCTCCCTCTTTCTGAATATATTATAATTTCAAGGTTGTTCCCGTCCCCATTCAGCCCAGGCGATGTAGCTCAGTCGGCAGAGCAGGTGAATCATAATCACTCGGTCGGGGGTTCGAATCCCTCCATCGCCACCATTTTTCACAAGCACTTAAGCGATTCAATCCTTCCCTTCCTTTTCTTCTGTTCTACACATGTTCAACATCCGGACAGAAAACTATCGTTGTCAGAGAAGTGGGTGGAGGTTCCCGAAGAGGAGTCCGTCCGACTCATACGCGCCAATGGCCCCATAACCCTGTATTCTTGGCCATTTCTGGCCCATTTATCGTTCATTCCGAGGGCATTAGGCTTGAGTGTTAGGGAAGGGGTCCAAACCCCTATTTTGGCGATTTCAGCGCAACTCCTGTCCTCTCCTTGAAGGTGGGTTTGGTCCGCTATTTCGGGGGATTCCCTGCTTCGAAGAGGGAAAAGGGACGTTACCCTCGGCAGGCCGTGTGGGTCGAGTTCGCTCTCACCCCTGCTCCGAATGGCTAGGAGCAAAAAAGAGACTTAAAATATCATTAATTCATTTGTATTTAAATGAATAACCCCTCCGGTCCTCTCCCGTTCATGGGGAGTGGACCGAGGGGAGTAGATTGGCAGAGAAATGGGGGATTTCTGGTCCAGGTAGCGTCACTAGTGACAGCTGGCTAATCAGATAACAGGACAATCTCTCTGATTCGCG
This sequence comes from Nitrospirota bacterium, assembly GCA_027415345.1. GTDB lineage: Bacteria > Nitrospirota > Leptospirillia > Leptospirillales > Leptospirillaceae > UBA4572. The sequence continues at coordinate 387 of DAIBTC010000113.1, read as the reverse complement.
ACCGGATTCGGCCGGTTTCCGCAAGTCCGCCGGTTTGAAAGGCGGCGACCAGACCGTCTATGCTGTCCAGAATAGCGCGCTTTGTCGCCAGCCTGCCGGTCGGAATGGTAGGAGTCGCGGGGAGAGTCTGGGACGGCTGGATCCCTCGCAGTAACGCGCAAAGGCTATGCGCTAGAACCAAGGCCAATCTAGCAAATTCCGCCTGGTCATTGCGCGAATGTGCCGCTGTTAGGGACTTTGCGGCCGTTAAAACTTCTGACCATGTGCTGAACAAAGGAATTGGCTTCGAGTCGATGTGCAAATGCTTGGGAAGTCGGCTGGGAGGATCGGGCGGCGCAATGGCCGACAAGAGTCGCCGCAACGCCTCCTCTCTGGAAAGGTTAAATG
>DAIBTC010000112.1 GCA_027415345.1 Nitrospirota bacterium | reverse complement strand
CTCAATCAAAAAATAATGGCGTCCTGACTTACGGACGATAGTCGTCGATCCCAGGACGCCGGATGATCTCGGCCTGAGCCATGGGCTGACCGATGGGTCTCAGCCCCAGCTCGCCGGCCGCCATGTCGAGATGAAGGCCAAGGACCTCCTGAATGTCGGGATTCAGAAGAGCCGGGCCCTCCCTCTGGTCCACCATCTTGAGGTAGGTCCGGCAGGATTCGCAAGCCAGAATCCCCTGGTGTTCGTTCGGGTGCTTGTATAGGAGATTGAAAAGTTCGGGATCGGTCTCCCCGCAGGAGGAACAACCGGCCATCAGGGAAGACTCCCAGTGAAAGGAACAGAAAAAACAGTAGTAACGTCTCCTGTCGTTCGAGATCGCCTGTCCGATCACCGGTGGAGCCCCGCAAACGGGACAGTGGGTATATTCCCATTCAAGGCTTTTGAGAAAGGCGATCAGGGTTTCGTGGAGCCTCTCGAAGGAGATGCGAAGGGACATTTTCAACAGATAGACAAGAAGAGGGCGTGGCACATCCATCTTCTCGGAGACGGCATCGAAATAACCGTCCTCCCGGGACAGAAGATCTGCAATCACCTCCCCTTCTTCCCGGCGGCTGTTCCTCATGTATGTCGAAATCCGGGTGGCATACTGCTCACGCTCCCCTCCGCCCTGCTTCATGACCGTCATGAGCCTCCTGAACTGCTGCCCGGTCTGGGGAAGGGAGAGACGGGCAAAGGCCGGCCGGTCAATCAGGGGAATCCCCCGGGAGAGACGATCCCGGAGAGAGGCATCCCGAAGATCGATAAGGGTCAGGAGATCATCCGGCCGGGAGGTGTTCCATATCTCCTCGATTTTTTCATAGAACTGAAAAATGTCCCGAAGGTGTGGCCGCGCCCGAATATGTTCAGCTAGCAGGCGGTCCCGCCCGGCAGACTCCATGAAACCTCCGATTCCTCAGTTAGGGGTGTGGCAGGGTGGTTGGCTCCGAAGAGGTCTTGACCCTCTGGACCCGAACGACGCCCTTGACATGCTGGACTCGGGTCATGATCTCCTGGAGATGGGTGAGGTTTCCAACCGTAATGGTAAAGTCGAGGACTCCCATCCGGTGCTTGGCCTGTTTCACCTCCGCATGGGTGATATTGGCTCCCCGCTCCGAAATGACCGAGGAGACGGCGGCGAGCATTCCCGGCTTGTCCTCCATCGACACCCGGAGATGGACATCGAAGATCGCGTCCTTCGAGGAGTCCCACACGGCCGGAACAAGCCGATCCTGTTCCAGCGAAAGGTGGACCAGATTGGGGCAGTCGGCGGTATGGACGATGATTCCCCGCCCACGGGTGACATATCCCACGATCTCTTCACCGGGAACAGGGCTGCAGCACCCCGCCAGTCCTATCAGAAGATCCTTTCCTCCTCCCCGGACGACGATGGGAACCTGTTCCTGAAGGGGGACGGGGGCCGGCTGGGTGAGAAGATCTCCTCCCTGGCCCGGAAGAAGCTTCCGGAGGACTGTCGATGCGGAGAGACGGCCGAACCCGATCCTGGAATAGACATCTTCCAATGTCGGGTCCGGGAGGTCGGAGAAGGATAGAACAGTTTCAAGATGGGGGGCCTTGAGAAACTCTGACCAGCGCCGGTGAAGCTTCTGGGCCTCGGCCTCAAGGGAGCGCATCCCGATGTCGGCACTCTGGCGCATCTCCTCTTCCTTGATCCAGTGCCTGATTCTGGCTCGGGCCCGGGGGGTCGCCACAAACCGCAACCAGTCCTTGCTCGGCGTCTGGGAAGGGTTTGTGATGATTTCGACGACATCTCCGCTTTCGAGAACGGTCTTGATCGGGACCCAGCGTCCGTTGATCCGGGCACCCACGGTGTGATTCCCGACCTCCGTATGAATGCCATAGGCAAAATCGATGGCCGTTGAGCCCTTGATCATCTCCCGGACTTCCCCGGCGGGAGTAAAGACATAGACTTCGTCGGGAAAAAGGTTGAGCTTGACGGAGTTCATGAATTCCTGATTGTCGGAAAGCTCTTTTTGCCATTCCACAAGCTGTCGGAGCCAGGTCACGACCTTGAAATCTGAAAGCGCGGGGGCCCCGTCCGCATTCTCCTTGTAGTTCCAGTGGGCGGCGACCCCTTCCTCGGCGATCCTGTGCATCTCCTCAGTCCGGATCTGGAACTCCACCAGGACCCCCTCCGGTGCGATGACTGTCGTGTGGAGGGACTGGTACATGTTGGACTTCGGAACGGCGATAAAATCCTTGATCCGTCCCGACATGGGCTTGTAGATCCCGTGCAGGAGGCCCAGCACGCCATAGCAATGGAGCTTGGTATCGGTGATTACCCGGATCCCCATGAGGTCGTAGATTTCGTCAAAGGGGATTTCTTGGGAGGTCATCTTCCGGTAGATGCTGTAGATATGCTTGTAGCGGCCTTCGACACGACCGGGAATGCCGTTTTCTGCCAGCGTTTGTGAAACGGCACGGATAATCTGGTCGATGTAGTTGGTCCTCTCCTTCCTCTTTCGGGCCACCCGGGCCCGAAGATCGGCGTAGGTGACCGGGTCCAGGACCGAAAAGGCGAGATCCTCCAGCTCGAGCTTGATCCACCCGATCCCCAGGCGGTTGGCCAGGGGAGCGTAAATATCGAGGGTTTCCTGGGCGATATTCTTCTGTTTGGCGGGATCCAGCCACTGGATAGTCCGCATATTGTGAAGGCGGTCTGCAAGCTTGACCAGAAGAACACGGATATCCTCGGACATTGACAGCAGCATCTTCCGGAAGTTTTCCGCCTGCTTTTCAGCCCGGGATTTTTTGAAGTGGAATTTTCCAATTTTGGTCACCCCGTCGATCAGATGAAGAACCTTCTTTCCGAAGACCGATTCGATCACCTCCGGGGGAAGGGAGGTGTCCTCGAGGGTATCGTGGAGGAGGGCCGTCACGAGACAGTAGGTGTCCACACGCATTTCGGCCAGGATCATCGCGACATTCAGGGGATGTTTGATATAGGAATCCCCTGATTGGCGTCTTTGACCCTTATGGGACTCAAGGGCCATGAGATAGGCCTTGCGTATGAGATCGAGGCCATCGGGGCTGGGATTGTACCGGGAGACGGTCTCGAGCAGTGTCTCGATCGTCACCTCTCCGGGGGGAGGGGCATGGAGATGCTCCGAAGGATCGGAGGTTCCCTCAGGCCGGTCGGTGCTGGACAACAACGAAGAGGCGTTCAAGATAGTCCCCCTTGCCCCGGATTTCGGGAGTGACAACCAGGTCGCATTCCTGTCCGGGTCGGGGAGGATCTCCCCCTTCCCGGAAAAAGGCCCGACCGCTTCCATGTCTCCAACGGTAGGAACAGACTTGCATCCGCCCGAAGCCATCCTCGAGCCGTTCGATCCTCGCCCTGCGGATTCCGAACAGGGGAGAGGAAAAGCCTTCGCCGAAGGGAAAAAGCTTGCTGTATCCATCCCAGAAGACGGGATTCCTGAAATAGGCCGGAAGAAAGGCATCAATTCTCAAGGGTCCCTCGGGAGTCTCCGTTGACTTCTCCCCCGATTCCGGAGAGGCTTCATGGTTCAGAACACGATTCAACCTCATGGAGACTTCGGTGAGAAGGCTCAAGGGAAATTCGAGCCCCCCTGCCATCGGATGTCCCCCCCCATGGATCGGAAGACCCTCAAGGGCCTTCAGTATTTCCGGGAACCGATCGTTGTTTCGGCAGCGAATCGAGCCCCGCACCGTGAGAGAAGCGGTCAAGGTTCCTACGAAAACCGACCGGTTCCAGTCCTCTGAAATTCTGTGGGCCACCCGTCCCAGAACCCCCGGGAACCAATCCTTGTCAAAGAGAAACCACCCTGAGGGACCCCTTTTCCGAATTTCATCGTATAGGAGCCACTCCAGTTCCTGCCGTTTACGGTTCATCTCCATGAGGAGAAGGACGGTTTTTTCGGAGGATTCCGAAGAGGAGGCCATCAGAAGGTCAAAGGCCGGCTTCGGATCCCCCATTCGGCCCGGGGCATTCAAAAAGGGAATGACGCCGAAGGAGAAGTCGCTGACAATGGGGGCCCGCCGCAGTTTTTTTCTGAGAAGCAGCCGGATTCCGGGAAAGGAGGAAAGGGCCTCTTCGGAGGCCAGAACCCGGATGAAATATCGGTTCTCCCGCAAAAGAGGCGCCCGGTCCCCAAGAACGGACAATCCTGCCAGGAAGGCCATCTGCGGTTCCTCCTCAGGTGCCAAGTAAGGCTTGATCAGGGCGTAGGCTGATCCTGCCGAGGTGAGGGCCGACCGGCCTGAAGGATGAACCAGGGGCACGGAAGCCCTTGGCCATTCCTCCGGAATCAGGTGATGGTCCACCACAAGGCAGGACATGCCTTCCGAGAGGAGCATCCTTAAAACATGAGCACTTGAGGCACCCATGTCCGCCACGATGATCCGCCGGATCCCCTGCTCCTGATAGGGAAGGATCCGGGAGGGGCGGACGGAACGGCCATCCTCCCTGTTTGTCAGGAGAACGGAATGGGGATGGAAACGGTGCGAGAGAAACCTGGACAGGATGGCTGCCGAGGAAAGGCCGTCGACATCAAGATCAGCATAGATCAGAACCGGGTCTCGGCTCGTCAGAAGTTCATGGATCCAAGCCCGCGCAGGCCCCATCTCACCCAGGGAATCATCACCAGGAGCACGGGGGGCCTGAATGTCGTTGATGAAGGACTGAGGGTCGATCCCCCGGCGGAAGAGGACACGGACCCACACCGGGTCGAGACCCCAGGCCTTGGCCTGGGCATAGACCTCCTCGTCCGGCATATCGGCCACATCCCATGCATGGTTTTCACGTCCGGCGACATCCTGGTCCATGGTCAGACACCTTCGAAGAGAAACCCGCCGGCCCGAGGGGGGATCCGGGCCCG
>DAIBTC010000111.1 GCA_027415345.1 Nitrospirota bacterium | reverse complement strand
CTATCGGCTTCGGAGCACCCTGGGTGGGCCCGGCAAGGGGCGGATCCTTTTGTTCGAACCCCTTCCCCAATCCGAGACGGTCTCACAAAAAATGGCCTCCTGGAATCTCACGGACCGCCAGAGGGAAATCCTCCTTCATCTGATGCGGGGCGCCTCCAACCGTGAGATCGCCGAGACTCTGGCCTTGTCCGAGGAGACGGTGAAGGACCACCTGAAGGCCGTCTACGACAAGGCGGGGGTCAAAAACAGGACGACCCTCATGGCCCGGATCTATTCCGGAAAGACGGATTAGCCAAAGGCGAATTCCCTCCGACTGTTCCCCCCAGCAACAATCTCCTGTCAATTCTGGGAGGAAGGGTGTTGCCGACACCCCCCCTCCGGACATTTCTCCTCCTTCCTGATCCATTTTTCTTCCTCGAATTCCTGGAAGTCGCCCCCCTCTCTCTCCCCCGAATCCCCCCTTTCGGGGGATTGTCCCAAATTCCGGTCCCGATAGAATTTCAGGGCCGGACCATTCAAGGACCACAACAGGGCGCCCGGATCCCCTTTCATTCATTCGAAAAGGGAAGACAAAGGTCGTTCTACCGCAACAATCAGATGGCAGGTGGGAGTGTCGATGAAACGGGAACTTTTGATTGCCCGGGGACTTGTCGCGACGGGATTGTGGATCCTGGGAGCCGGGACGGCAGAAGCCACGACCTACGATTATGGGGTGGGGCTCTATCAGCAGGAATTCGTGTCTGGTGCTTCTTATAAAAGCGTTAAAAACTTTAGTTTCGGAAATTATTATTCTCAAACTCCTTGCTTCACGATTTATGGACCAGAGGGAGGCTGCGGAGATTTGAATGGATCCACCTCTGTTAGCAATAGCAAAACATTGTCGACCAGCGGAAGTATCGGACAAAACCCCATCCTGACAGGGACGGGAGAGGCAAGCGATAAATCAACGACATCAATGGGAGCGATTCATCTCGAAATGAGTTTGTCCGGAAATGGACCTTCGACTCTCTACAACCCCAACTCTTCAGGGATAAACGAAGCGTCATGGGTGGATACTCTGACCATTGGAAATAATTTTCCCCCCACGACTCCGCTTAAATTTCTGGCCACATTATCTGTAAGCGGGTCAGTACAAGCCACGAGCCAGGAATTACCCACCGGGGGAGGAAGCGGTTCTGAAGTGATCGCTACCTCTCTTTTTCAAATTTACAACGGGGGGTTTTCGAGTCCGACGAATATCCAAAAAATTTGCCAAACGAGTTATGCAGGAAAATCAACCGAGTGTGGACCTGGAACACAAAATTCGCCTTATGAATATTCCACCGTTCTTACCACATATCCTGGAGAAATGTTGATTGTTTATGACGGGTTGGAATTAGGAGGCAGTGTCACGGGAGAGGTTGTGACTTATCCTTGCAGCACCTGTGTCCATTACGCCGGCGGGACCGCAGAGGCCTATTTTCTCGATACGTCCTTATTCACTTTCATCCCCATCACTCCCGGTGCCTTCTACACCTCGGCGAGCGGGACCCTCTACTCGGGTCCTTCTGGTCCGATCTCCGCAACACCGGAGCCTCCTTCGGGGCTCCTCTTCCTGTCGGGATTCCTCGGACTTCTGGCTCTGGGGCGGAGAGGGTCGTCGTCCGGCCGCCGACGGGTCGGAAAGGTGGTCCCATGAAATCAGGCGAGCCGGCCTTTCGTCAGCAATCGCGCTCCGGATCGTCGCTGGGGAGGCCGTTCCCGGATCTTCGAGTTCCCTTTCCCGGGGGGCCGGAGAGGGACAGGGTTCTTCTTCGTTGCCTTCTGGAAATGGCCGAGGGCCTTGACAAACCAGGACTGCGCGAGGAGGTCACCCGCTTTCTGGCGGAATCCATCCAGGCGATGGCGAGGGGAACAATGGAGAGTTTACTGGATCTTGAATATGCGAAAAACACGGGTCCGTCCGGCCTTATGCCGGAATCAGACCCATAAGCCCCCATCGGCCTCCCCCTCTCGCGGATCCTTCTGGCAAGGGTGGTGGAGGGAAGATCTTTTCCGAGTGGAAACCATCGACCTATTAAGAAGGGAAAAAACAATGGAACGCGTGCGTGTCCGTCAAAAAGGAAATCATCGGCCTGGAGCCTGACGGCGGGAATCATGATCTTTGTCGTCCAGGCCGGAGTCGTTCCGAAGGAGGCCGGGGCCGTCATGTTTGGAACATTCACGTCCGCCGGCACGTCCGCCGGAAACGAAAGTACATACACGTCGCGCCAACACATTGAAATTGCGCCCCGATCTACCCGACACCGGAGGCGTTGGAAGCAGGGAGAACGGTCCCCTTGGCCGGATCTCCGGAGAACGGCCATGAGGACAGGCGGTGGGAGGCCCGGGCGGTCGAAGGGCTTTTCTTCGAGAGAATCACCTCCAGGATCAGGCCGGCCATTGATCAGGAGGATTGCACCATTGTGTAACGGCCGATTGAATGTCCAGGGGGAGGGAAAATCATGAACTATAGAAAAATTGTTGGGATATTGCTGGGATTGTCCGTTTTCCTGGGCACTGGAGTCGGGATTGCCGGTGCGACTTATATCGATTATGGCGTTGCACTTTACCAGCAATATGGCGCTGATGATCCCGCAAACCAGTTTAATGGCTCTTATTGTTTTCCCGTATGCGGACTCGTCCCCAATGGGTCCTTTTCTGTGTCGCAATCCGAAAATAAAGCTGTCAGCGGGACCGCTCCTGGGAGCGTTCCTTCTTTATCGGGATCCACCCAGTTCCAGAATGACGCGCTGGTGACAATGGGCGCGATTCATGTTGCCTCGAGTGTCACTAGTGCAGGGGATTCCGGGGGAACAGTGCTGAACCAAGGCTTCTGGTCCGATGTCCTGACCGTTGGGGATAATTTGCCCCAATTCCAGGGAATGCCCATACAGTTTCTTGTCACCCTCGACTTGACCGGGTCTGTGAGCGCATCAAGCGCATTCGACAAAAAATATGGGGGCATAAATCATGGCAGTACCTCCCTTGCGCAAGCCCAGTCAATTTTCTCGCTGTACGACAGTTACGGAACCAACCTTTCCAACACCCAGAATATTTGTTCAGGGAGTCTTGCCGGAAATAACGTGTCGTCAACGTCGTGCCCCAAAGGATCGGCATCCCCCTACGATTATTCCACCGTCCTGACCACCTATCCTGGTGCCACCGTATGGGTCAATGATTTTTTATCCACCGAAGCGGACGCAAGGGGATTTTGGGATACATATGCTTGCGGAAATACGCAGTGCGTCAAAACCGGTTCCGCCGCGTCCTCTTCCAACTTTCAGGATACCGCCCAGTTCACCTTCTTACCCCTAACCCCAGGTGCCTTTTACAGTTCTGCAAGCGGAACAGCCTATGCCCAGGTTCCACTTGCATCGACCCCCGAGCCTTCCACATGGGCTCTTTTCGGGACGGGGATCGCCCTGATGGCCTGGGTCCGGTGGGCATCAAAAAGAAAAGTGACGCGTCGAATTCCTCAATGCCCATTCCCGCTATCGGTATCTTTTGAGATCCCGGAACGAGGGGTAAGGCGGCTCCGGGAAGGAACCCTTCCTGGAGCGTAAAGGGAAGGAGGGCGTTTATGAAAATGACCTTTGTCGTGATTTTGTTCCTGCTGGTCCTCCTTCCAGGCTGCGCCCTTCAGCCCTACGGTTTCCTCTATTCCCATGTCGTAACGGGGGAGGCCTACCCCCGTCCCTGGACCCACCGGGATCTCGACCTCGCGCGGATGACCCTCGTGGGTCCCGCCAGTGGAGAGGCCTGCTCCACGAACCTCCTGGGTCTGGTCGCCACGGGTGACGGAGGGATCGATGCGGCCGTCCGGGACGCCCTGACGAGAGCGGGAGGCGCCACCGTTCTCTACGACGTCCGGATCGACCGGCGAACGACGTCCTATCTAGGCCTCTATTCGACCTTCTGCTCGGAGGTCAGCGGGATCGCAGCCCGTTGAGACATGGGGAGGTGGCCTCGGACGGAGCGACCTGGATGCGATGGGTTATTAAATCAGAGTCGAGTGAGTTCGCGGAAGGGGAGATATCGATGGCATCGACAGAGCTTCGCCACATCGTGGTTTTGATGCTCGAAAACCGGTCGTTCGACCACATGCTGGGGTTCCTGAAGGAATCGGATCCCGGGATCGAGGGTCTGCGGGGATCCGAATCAAACCCGACCGATCCGGCATTGTCCGACCAGGGGCCCGTCGAACAGGTTCCGGTGAGAAAGATGTCGGGGAGCGACGGGTATGTGACCGATCCCGACCCGGCCCACGAATATCCCGACGTGACCCTCCAGATTTTCGGAGAAACGCCGCCGCCGTCGCCCCCTGTCCCACAGAACGACGGGTTCGTGCTGAGCTACTCCGAAGTTCCGGATTCCGGAGGGATCCCTGTCGGGATGGCCGTCGGAAAAACCATCATGGCCTGCTTCGATCCGGTGGCCCAGCTCCCCGTCCTTTCGACCCTCGCCCGGGAGTTCGTCCTGTGCGACCACTGGTTCGCCTCGGTCCCGGGACCGACCTGGCCCAACCGTTTCTTTGCGCACGCCGCCACCTCCAACGGGCACACGAACAGTCCGTCGAGCCTGTCGGCCGTCAAGGACGAGCTCGGATTTTCCACCTACGGCATGCGTACGATCTACGACAGCCTCTCGGAGCAGAATCTGGACTGGACCATCTACTACCATGATTTTCCCCAGTCCCTCGCGCTGACCAACCTCCATTCCCGTCTGGACCGGTTCAGGGATTTCGGGTCATTTCTCTCCGACGTCTCGGCCGGGACCCTTCCGGCCTACTCCTTCATCGAACCGCGCTATTTCGACGGGATCGTCGGAAAGGCCAACGACCAGCACCCTCCTCACGATGTCCGGGAGGGAGAGCGGCTGATCGCCACCGTCTACGAGGCTCTCCGGAAAAACCCGTCCCTCTTTGTCCAGACGCTGCTCGTCGTCCTTT
>DAIBTC010000110.1 GCA_027415345.1 Nitrospirota bacterium | reverse complement strand
TGGCCCTCTATGGTCTGGTGACGGGACCGGTGAACATTCTTCTCCTGATTCTCTCAAAGCAGGTCCTCAAAAGAGGGGCCGAAGGATTCGGGGATCTGATCTCCGCCTTCGGAGTGGGAATGCTTCTGGCCTCCCTCTTCCTGACCTTCTATCATCCCCGAAACTCCCTGACCTTCATGGCGAAGGGTTTTTCCCTGGCAGGCCTTCTCTCCTTCGGGATCGGGAGCGCCTCCTCCTTTCCCATGGAACTTGTTCTTCTTGCCCTCTGGGGCGCGGCCGTCTCCATGGTGAATCCCCTTTCCCAGACCCTGATCCAGCAGATGACCCCACCGCGCCTCATGGCCCGGGTCCTCACCGTCATGAGCCTGGGCTTCCTGACCGGAATCCTGGCCGGGATGGCCCTGTTCCCCGCCCTCTCGAGCCGGCTTGACATTGACCATGCCTTTTTGATCATGGGACTTGTCCTCCTTATTCCCTCCCTGAGAGGAATCCCGGCTTATCTTCGCAGGATGGGCGAGGCCCTCCTGGGGCGCTCCCTCCCGGAGGCAGATTTATAACCCCTTTCCAAAGAAGGAGTGGTGATTGACCAGTCCCGATCCTCCCCGGACAAAACCGGACAGTTCACCCCGGAACTGGAATGCCCTGACCGTCTCCGAGTGCTTTAGAAAGCTTTTCGGAACACAAAAGCTCCTCGTGGCCACCCACCGGGAACCTGTCATCTATCAGCCGCCCCCAAGCGAGGCCCACAAGGGCAAGGCCCAACCGAAACTCCGCTATCCGGCCGGCGGAGTCAGCCAGTCGCTCCACCGACTTCTTCTCCAGACCGGAGGAGACTGGATCTCCCTTCAAACCTCTCCGGGCCCCCCCACACTTTCGATCTCCCTGCCCGGATTTCCGGCCTCCTACACCCTCTACCGCCTTTCACCCAAGGATCCCGCAGTGGATGAGGGATACCAGCGCTTCTCGAACGACCTTTTATGGCCCCTCTTCCACGAAGAGCCGGGGCGCGTCGGAGCCCTTCCGGGAGATTTCAAGGGGTATGAAGCGGTCAACCGTCTCTTTGCGGAACATATTTTTCGGGTGGTAAAAAATCACGGAAACGGGGTCCTCTGGATCCATGACTACCAGCTCGCCCTCGTCGCCAAGGAGCTCCGCTCCCTGGTCTCTTCCCCTCTTCCACCCATCGCCTTCTTCTGGCACATCCCCTGGCCCCGGCAGGAATTCCTGCTCCACCTCCCTGAAAGGAGAGCTCTTCTCGAGGGGCTTCTGGATTATGATTTCCTGGGATTCCAGACCGCGCTCTACCGCGAACGTTTCCTGGAATCGGTCGAACGGGAGTTTGGGGAAGATCCCCGCATCAGCGCCTTTGCGGACTGCGTCGTCAAGGGAAACCGGAGGATCCATGTGGGAGACTACCCCATCGGAGTGGACCCCGGTCGCTTCGAGTCGCTCTCCCTTCTCCAGAAGGGACAGGACGAGGCCCGGGCCTTCCTTTGCGAACTGGGAATCGCTCCGGAGGAGGTTCTTCTCATCTCGGTCGACCGGATGGACTACACCAAGGGCTTTCTGAAACGTCTCCAGATCCTTGAATCCCTTTTTCTGGCCAACCCGGGAAGGATCGGAAAAATCCGTCTCCTTCAGATCGCTCCCTTGACACGTTCGGGCCACCCCCCCTACCAGAGCTACCAGAAAAAAGTCCGGGAGGCCGTCTCAGACTTCAACGAACGGTGGAAGAGCGGAACCTGGTTTCCAGTGGTCTCCGTCGAACGGACCTTGGATCACAGGATCCTGGCTCCCCTCTACCGGATGGCCGCCGGGGCTCTGGTCACCTCGACCAACGACGGCATGAATCTTGTGGCCAAGGAGTATCTGGCGGCCCAGAAGGATGAAGGGGGCACCCTCTTCCTGAGCCGGTATACCGGGGCGGCCCAGGGACTCAAGGAGGCCGTCCTGATCGATCCCTTCGATCCCGCCACATCAGCCGCCATCATAGACCGTTCTCTCTCAGAACCAGCCTCGATCAGGAAGGGACGCAACAAGATCCTGAGGGAGCAGATCTCCCGGAACAACATCTTTCTGTGGATGGGGTCGATTTTGACGGGAATCCGTGAAGCGGGGACAAGAGAAGGATAGGAATGAAAAAAGAGGCGGGAAAGGAAAATCCCTTTCCCGCCGGCGAGGATTTTCTAGCCTCCGGTGCAGACGCTCTCAGGGATCAGGGAGAGATTCTTGTCGGAGATCTCCTTGATGACCTGGGCAAAGCGGTTCGCATCGAATTTCTTGTATTTAAAGGTCCCTCCCAGATTGTTCGCAATCATCGGAAGAAGCTTGAGCGAATTCCGGCGCGAGCATTCCCAGTTCGGCTGGCTGTACCGGACCAGAGCCCAGGCCCGGTAAAGGGTCCTCTTGTCGGCCGGGATCCGGTTGGGGTGCTTGGGCTGATATTCGAGCCAGTAGTACTGGTACTCCTCCCCTCCTACAAGCCATCCCTGGGATGTCTGGCGGATCTGGGTCTTGGTGTCGTCCTTGATGCGCATCAGGGTCTGGGTGTCGGCATTGAGCTCCCGCTTGACAGAATTTCCCACAAGGCTCCAGTTCTGGTCCCCGATTCTGTCTGAGGCCTTTCTCTGGGCCCGGATGTAGGCGTCGTGCTTGGCTCCCTGCAGAGAATTTTCAAGAGGGGAACTCGCTGCAAACCACTTGGAGCTCCGGTTGGTCCTCTTCTGGCTCCATTGGCCGATCCCGTTGATCCACGGCGGAACGCTCGAATCAGACCGGGCCACAACCTTGTACCCTTCCGGCCCCTTGGGAATGTTCGACAAGGAGGCGCATCCGGAAAGCAGGAGGGCGGATCCAGCAACGAGCCCCATGGCTCCCCATAACAGTTTTTCCTTCATTGAGTCTCCTTTCATTGTTGTCCTCCCGCAGGCCGGGAGGATTCCTGCCGCCGTCAAACCACCATCTTCCATGGCTGAGAGGGCGAAGCCGGTACTTCCATCCAATTTAAAAAAATTGAGAGAGTTCCGGAGGCCTCTGGCCGACCCGGAAGTCTTCCCCCCAAGGACATTCATCGACCGAATCCCTGGCAATTCCTTGATAAGGGAGAGACGGCTCCTCTAGAAGTCCGGTTTGAGGAGCTCTCCCTGGGAAATGAAACAAAGCGGGGATCCCCCTTGTCCAGGAAAAGCCGGCTTTTCAATCCGTCAAGAAGAGGGCCGACGCCTTTCTTCGAGACCGTCCGGGAAGCGAGAAGCTCTGCCTGGGCGGGATCGAGTCCGGCAACCTTTTGCTGATGGACCACCGTTCCCCAGACCGTGCCGTCGGGAGCCGACATCGAGAGGGCATACCGGAGGACGTAATAGCGGTACCTTCGGGAAAAATTGGGAGGCAAAGGAGTGGCGGAGACATGGCCGGCGATCCGGATCCTTCCCCCTTCCGGAACGACCAGAAGGCCCATCCGGGTCACGTCCTGTTCGACCGCCTCCCGGACATGGCGGGCAAAGGAATCGATCTGGCCACAATCATTGACGATGGAGACCGAAACCGTCGCATCACGGGAGAGAAGTGTTTCTATCCGGGAGATTTCAGGCTGGACATTGTAACGGCTCGACGGGGTTCCCCCCGACACGGCTGCCACCTCCCGGTCAAAGAACGCCGCTTTTTCCTTGGCCCGGACAACACCCGACAGATCGTGGATCTGCCGCAAGGAATTGGAGGTGTTTCCGAGATCCTCCCGGAGTGAGCTGATTGTCTCCCTTAAAGAACGGATCCGACCCTTGAGATAGCGGACGAGGTCGTTCCTGTCGACCGCCACCAGCGCCACGTAAGACCCCTGGGCCGGAATAAATTTCCCCCGGACGTTTTTAAGGCCATAGAGCTTGGCGTGTGTTCGGACAGCGAGAATGTCCCGGGTAGAGCGGGAGATCGCCAGGTTGTTTCGTGAGGTCTTCTGTTCGTATTTCGACCGGATGTCGGAATCGATCTGGTTTGCAAGGTTTCTGGCTGCATCCTTCCGGGCCCGGTCCAGAGTGGACCCGTAGCCCAGACCTGTCAGATACCGGCTTTGGGGAACCTTGTCGGAACGTCCTGTTTCATACCATTTTTCCCCGGCCAGAAGCGGCCTTGGAGAGATCAGGAAGAGAACCAATAGGGTCAGCGAGAACGAGGGGAATTTCCATCGGACCAACAGTCGCTCCTCGGAAGGGGGGCTTAATGTTTTTTGCAAGATTCAGTCAGATGGGCTGGAAGATTCATCCCTGAGCATCCGGTCGAGAAGAGCCTTCGTCCGGGGGTCCCGTTCGCTGTCTCTGGCAGCCGCCAGGGATTTTTTCAGAAGACGCTCGTAGAGATCCTTCCGGATCGAGACCAGGACATGGTACTTGTAGAAGGAGTAGGGAGACTCCTCCTTGCGGTCCTTTTCCCAATATTTCCGCCAGTAATAGTCTTCCACACGGGCCCCTGAAATCCGGGCCTGGGCCTGGGTCATGACGAGAGAGGCGACATGCCTCCGGACGCTCATGTCCATTCCCCCGCTTCCCGTTCCCATCTTTCGAAGACTTTCCTCCCTGTAGAGGGAGCTGGCCCTCTCCCCGATACGTTCTGCGATGGACCGCATCGCATTTTCGTAGGCATCGGTCCTTCCCGACTCCTGATCCGGCTCCTTGGAGGTCGACCCGACAAAGTATTCACGATCCGGGTGCTGACTTTGCCAAAGTCCGGGAGAGTCAATCCAGAGAGGACGTTTGTCTGAGGAACGGCTTTCGAGATGGGGAACGCCAAGGCCTCCGGGTGGGGTCGACAGGCCTGAACAGGAGGAACAGGCAAGAGGAAGCGCTACGAGAAGAAAAATTCGGCCGGCAAGCGACGGCCGGGCACGGACGGGGGCTGGCAATCCAGGGACCTCCACAAGGTACCTCTCTTTGATTTGATGTCCGAAAAAGACGGGCCCGCCTGATCCCATGGGTCCCGGAGCTGACTTCTGAAGACCCCTTCTTCGGGTGGG
>DAIBTC010000010.1 GCA_027415345.1 Nitrospirota bacterium | reverse complement strand
GGTCGTTACCATCCTTTTTCTCCTGCTTTCCTCATGTGCCGATTCGATCAACAATCTTTCAAAGGAACTCTATTCGGCGGAAGGTTTTTCTCCCGACCTCCTGGCCAAGGGAAAGACGGCACTCACCCCGACCATCACCGGTTCAGGGACCACCGAAGAAGCGGCAACCATCGGGACACTTCTCGACAGGGCCATGAGAAACCATTTCACCCAACCCGGGGTTCTCCTGGAGGAATCCTCCGTCAGCACCCAAATCCGGAATGATTCCGCCCTCGCCTCTCTATGGAAGCAGATGGCCCCCCACATCTCGGCCCATAGCATCCGCGGAATGACCGCCACCCGTTCTTTCGCCCAGCGTCTGGGGGTCAGGTACCTTTTTGAAACCCAGATCCAGATGGCCGAAATAGCGGGAGGGGCTGAACAGGTCCGGATTTATGCAAGGATTTATGATACGAAACAGGAACGAATTGTCTGGGAAGGGGTGGGAGAGGGGCGGGGTTACGAGAAGCTCGTCTTTCCATCGACTCCTGCCACATTCCGCATCGTCGCCGACACGGCCGTCAAGGGTCTTGTAAGCCAACTCTATGGACGATAAGCCTTCACCTGCAAAACAAGGGAGTCTCAATGCCCTCTGTCAAGATCATTGAGCTCGATCGCGAGATCAATATCCCGGAAGGCGACACCATTCTTCAGGGGGCCATGGCCCATGGAATCACCTTCGGGTTCGTATGCGGAGGAAATGCCGCCTGCGGAACCTGCCTTGTGAAAGTTCTTGAAGGGCTTGAAACTCTGAGGGAAAGAAATTCAAAGGAGGATTTTCTGGCCAAGGCCATGATGCTCGACCCTGAATTCCGCCTTGGCTGTCAGACCGAAGTTTCGAAAGCCCCCCTTGTCATTTCCATCGTCTCCCTGGCCCGTGAACAGCGCCCCTGAGATCGGATTTCACAAAAACGCGAAGGCCCCGTTTACTGCCTGACGGGAAGGAGCGTCTTCCCGGAAACCGCGGCCTGGGAGTCTGAAGGGAGGGGGATCTGGGTCGAGAGGGCGAGGTTTCCCTTCTCCCAGAGAGAGCGCAGGCATTCGGTGTGGAAGGCATGGCCCCCCCTCCGGACAACGAAACGACCGACGACCGGTCGATCAAGAAGCCTGATGTCTCCCAGAAAGTCGAGGATCTTGTGGCGGACGAACTCATCCGCGTAGGTCTGCTGGTCCGGATTTAAAAGAGCGGTCTTTCCCATCACGAGAGCGTTGCTGAGACTTCCTCCCCTCGCCAGGCCCATCGCCCGCATCTTGTGGATATCCGTCTCGAAACAGAAGGTCTTGGCCCGGGAAATTTCCGATTCGTAGGTCGTTTCGCTCATGATGAAATGATACCTTTGCAGGAGACCGGGTCCGAAGTCGATCTCATAGTCCACCTCAAAACGGTCGGAAGGTTCAACCGAAAGATATTTGTTGCCTGAGACGAACTCCTCGGATCGGACCACGCGGTAAAATTTCTGGGCTTTCTTCTGCTCCATAACCCCTGCCCCCGAAATGGCCGCGACAAGATTCCGGGAGGAGCCGTCCAGGATCGGAAGCTCTGCCCCGCTGATCTCGGCGACGAGATTGTCGAGGTAGAGTCCGTTCAGGGCGGACAGGAGATGTTCGATCGTCTGGACCGTCGCCTGCCCGTCGAAAAGGACTGTGGAGAGGGTCGACCTCTCCGCCGAGACGAACCGGACATGGGCCGGAATATAGACGCTTCCCAGGTCGGACCGATGAAAGACGATTCCGTGGTTTTCAGGGGCCGGACGAAGAATCAGCGTGACCTCTTTGCCGGAATGAAGACCTGCTCCGCGTATCTCGACCGGTTTTTTCAGTGTGCGCTGCCACCTCATCATCGTCCCTTTCCCCATCCGGGCGTTCTGGTCCCGATTTTTATTTCCATAGATTCTTACTGGTCGGAATTGGATCCTTCCATGGCAACGTCGCTTTGAATAATTTTAAGCAAGGCCTGTGCCAATAACACTATCCCTTATGGATTCATGATTTAAGAAAGGAGTCCTCCCCTTCGTCTTGAAAAACGGGGAGAAAAGTGTCGTTTTTTTCCCGGTTGTGTGGAAAAAATACCACCTTCCCCGGAGCCGGCGGCACCGTGGGGAGACAATCAGGGGTAAGACGAAGGGGGCTTTGTAAACATTGTGACGATGGGAAGAACTCCCACCAGAGTGAGAAAAAGAATCAGGATCGAGATCAGGACCACGAAAAGCCAGACCGGCACCTTGAAGTCTTCCCTTTCCTGCCATTGCTTCCTGAGAATGAAAACCACAAAGGAGACGAAAAAAAGGAGGGCCACACCGGCAGCCCCCTTCATCAACGGATCCTTGACGGAATAAAGGACCCATGAGATGACGATCATGACGAGGACCGGCATGACAATCTTTAAAAACAGACGCTTCTCAAGGGACTTGGCCAAGACCATACTCCTGACGTTTCATGTCTTTGTTTGTCCGATTAGCCAAGGGATCTCCGCAGGAGCGCCGCCTTGAGCAGATATTCGGAAAAATCCTTCTCCTCCTGCATCAGAAAATAGATGCTGGAAACAAAATTCCTGTGGAGATAATGCTCGATTGTCACCGGCCCCAGTTCGATCTTGAAGAAATCCTCGATGAGTTCGATATCCTCCTTGACAGACGCCCACCCCTGGTTTTCCGATGCAAGAAAGGTCAGGTTTTCCTTGTTCAGATAATGGCCGGCCTCCTGCATGTCGTCCTTCAGGCGCCGGTAAAAGAGGGAAAGAGGCTCGGCGTATCCCTCCCTGATCGCCTGGGCAATTCCTCGCCCTGTCCCGATCAGTTCAGGCGGAATCCCCAGAGAGTATAGGGAGGCCGTAAATCCGATCGCCCGGGGGAGATGTTTCTGGCCGATTCCCCGGGAATAGCCGAATAGCCCGATGTGAAGCTTCCGTTCCCGTCGGGGGGGAATGCTGGCAGAGATCCGGTTGATGACGTCCGCCACCTCCTCAACCGTTTGTTGGTAATGCTCGGAAAAGACCGTGACCAGCCGTTCTCCCGCGGAAACTTCTTCCGGGGTGTAGGCCAATGGGACGGTTCCGGGCAGGGATCGATTGAGGAGATTGATGGCCTCGCGCACATCCTCCTGAGGGTAGTCGTAGCGAAAAGCCGACTGGACTGTAACCGTCCGGACGCCGGGATATTCCTCGATGAAATGGGGAACGTTCCAGGGAGAAAGGCCTCCCCGGAAGGGCAGGGAGCCGACACCCATGATGGGATAAACCGGGATACCCGTCTCTTCCTCGAAGCGGAAATACTCCGACAAGGCCACCTTCGCGGCAATGGTCGCGGGAACGATGCCGGCATTTAGCGCGGGGTCCGAACGGGCAATGAAGGGCCGAAGGTAAAGGGGCTTCAAGCCGTATTCCGCGGCATGGAGATCGACGTAGTCGTGAAGAATCTTGCGGGAGACGGTCAGTTCCGACACACCCTCGACAAGGGGAATCACCTGCAGGTAGGAAGAGTCCCGGACCGTCCCCTCTTCGTCGAAGACCTGGTTCTTGAGCCGGGCGATCTTCCGGAAAGTCTGCTGAAGATAAATCATTTTCTGACCTTCATCAGTCATGGGCAGGATGACTTCGAAGACTGGCGGGGTCTTGAGCCCCAGATCACGGGCCAGATCCTCGAATGTCAGAATGCCGATGTAGGCCCGGGCGATCCGGTATTCCTTTTCGTACCAGATATTCGGGAGCCGGAAGGTCAGAAAGACATCCTTTCCGATCTGATTTTCCTTGAAGTAGTCATAATGAGTGGAAAAGAGCTTTTCGACCACTCCTTCGTCCACATATTTTCCCTCCCAGTCCCACATATATTCCTGGCAGCCAATGTCGATGTAGGCCCTGTAACACTCTTCGATCTCATCCAATGTACTGATGAAGGGTTCCTGGTTGGTTTTCCAGTAAGGAGCCGCCGCATTGTCCGGATGCTGGGTCGCCATCGTCGTGGGAATCTTTCGATCGGCCGGATTCTTCGGACGGTCGTTCTTTTTGAGAAAATAGGCCAAGAAGGCTCCTCTCTTAGGGTAGGGCGCAACGGGGTCCGCGCAGGACTATCGGAGAATCAGAAGTCCGAAAATGTTCTGGAGAACGGCTGCCCAGAGGAGAACGAAGATCCCGAGAACGACATTCAGGTTCCGGAGAAGTCCCACCGTCTGTCTGAGCCGACTCTTCTTTTCCTCGAGCTTCATCGCCTGTTGGGAGTCCGGACCTGAGGCAAGCTGCTGCCGGGTCGTTGTCCGGATCTCTCCCGACATCCGGGCGATCAGGATCCCCAGAAGGGCGATTCCGCCGACGAAGCTCAGCTTCAGAAGCCAGAAGGTCTCATAGGAGTTCTTGTAGGGGAAGACCATGTTCTCGAGAGAGACAAGGCGGTCGAAGATGACAAAGGCCCCGGTCATGATGAGAAGAGAGAGGCTGACCCAGAAGACGGGAAGATAGAAGTCCGTCGCCTTTTTCGCCAGTTTTCCGCGGATGGAGGGATCGACCCAGGAGAGAAGCGGGCTCACGACGAAAAGCTGGAGCACCATACCCCCCACAAGGGCCGCCGCCCCAACGAGGTGGAGCCATCGAATAAATGTGATCGTTACGAACATAATTTGCAGCCCTCCGAAAAATACGGTTTCATCTTTTCATTATCGTACAAGAAACCCGTCTCTGGATAGTCCCGTCCCTTCCCCGGCACAAGCCCTGGAATTCGGGGCGGATTCTGGTAATATGGGGCCTGTTCTGGCAGAACCACAATCCTGATCCTCCCAAGATGAAAGTCACCTTCATGATTTCTTCCCAGAAAAATATTTCTCCTGGACTCCTCCCCTGGCCTGAGGGGACCACACCCGAAAGGGTCTCCGTCACAGCCCGGAAAGCGGCGGAACTCGCCTCCGGCATTCTTCTCGAGGGAATGACAAGAAAGATCGAGATCGGATATAAGGGACGCATCAATCTGGTCACCGAGATCGACCTGGCCTCCGAGAGGGCCGTCATCGACACGCTTTCGAGGGAGTTTCCCGACCACTCCTTCCTTGCCGAGGAGAGTGGAAGGACTGCCCCTGGAGGAGAGAGCCCCCATCGATGGATCATAGATCCGCTCGACGGAACGACCAACTATGCCCATCGTTACCCCTGTTTCTGCATCTCCCTCGCCTTCGAGTCCGCCGGTACAGTTCTTTACGGACTTGTCGTTGATCCGCTCAGGAAGATGTGTTACGAGGCCCTGGCCGGACGGGGGGCGACCCTCGACGGCCACCCCATCTCCGTTTCGGAAGAGACGCTCCCCGGCCGATCCCTCCTGGCCACCGGTTTCTCCTACAGCCATGCCGACACTCCCCGTCTCAGAAACATGGCGACCTTCGAAGGATTCTCCCGCGAGGTTCAGGGAATCCGACGCTCCGGATCGGCCGCCCTCGATCTCTGTCACGTGGCGATGGGAGTCCTTGACGGATTCTGGGAGAGGAATCTTTCCCCGTGGGACACAGCGGCGGCCACTCTGATCGTCAGGGAGGCCGGAGGGAGGGTCACCGACGGACTGGGAGGACTCTTCCACCTCGAGGCTCCCCTAGTGGTGGCAAGCAACGGCCTCATCCATGGCTTTATGTTGGACAAGATCAGACTAATCGCAGAGGATTCGGAACAAAAACAAGAATCTCGATGACGAGGGCGATGGCCCCCCAGACGATCCGGGAGGAAGGAAGTCGTGTCTCACCCTCGTCGAGCTCCGGATGAGAGACGCCCATGAGAAGAAGGAGACCGGCCCAGATCCACCACCCCCTCCATCCCCTGAACCCCAGGAAGATTAGAAGAGGAAAGATCCCCCAAAGGAGGCGTCTGGACTTGTGGCCGAGAAGGGCCCAGGCCAGGTGTCCCCCGTCAAGCTGTCCGACAGGCATCAGGTTGAGGGCGGTGACGAGAAGTCCCACCCACCCTGCAAATCCGATCGGAGACAGGAGCAGGGTCGAACCTTCTGTTGAGCCCGACGAAAAAATCCAGGCCAGAAGGCGGAAAAGCAGGGATTCGCCGATTTCCATTCCCGAAGACGGGGGAGCCCCCCCCGGAAGGGTGGAAGAAAGATGGATCCCGATGGCGAGGGCGATAACGGATGGAACCAGTCCTGCGATCGGTCCCGCCAGGGCGATGTCGAAGAGGGCCAGGCGGCTTCCGGGGAGACGGGGGAGCCGGATCACCGCCCCGAAGGTGCCGATGAGCGTGGGGGCTGGAATGAACCACGGAAGGGGGGAGGAGACGCCATACCCCTTTGCGACAAAAAAGTGCCCGGCCTCGTGGGCCGACAGGATCAGCATGAGCGTGAAGGAATAGGGAATCCCGGAAAGAAAGGCGGACAGGGAGTCCAGGGGATCCTTCCCGGCAAGGATCGCTCCCGCCCCCGTCGTTGTCAGGCAGGTGAGGACAAAAAGGACGGTGGCCAAGATCTTGCCCCGCAGGGTGGCCAAGGTCAGAGTCCGGAAGGGCTGGCGGGCTTTTTCCTGTTCTTGCGCCGGGGCCGGATCATGAACACGTAGTAAATGACAAAAAATCCTCCGGCCAGATAGGCCCCTCCACCCACCGTCCCGAAGTCGAATGTCCCCCGCGTGTGAGTGTCGCTGAAAAAGGTATTGATATTCTGCCCGGTCCGGTTCCCCAGGATGGGAAGCGACAGGATGATGGCTGTCGCGTAGACGATGACAATCAGAATCACCATCCACCAGGGAATCGGCCCCTGGCTGCGTTCGATTTCCCTGGCCACTTCATTTTGCTGGATTTCTCTTGGATCCTCTCGCATTCTCATCCTCCCGTCTCTCTTTCATCCTAATCGGGTCGGCAAGGGGAATTCAAGGAATTTGTCATCCACTCATTTCTTTCGATCCATTGCACATCGCCCCCATCTGGGTGTTATACTGAACAGGGTAAAACTAAATAATGAACGGAGTATCCGTGGAAGACGGGATTCCGATCCCCGACAATAAGAAATCCGATCCTCTCCCGGCTCGCCCCATCCCGAGCCAGGGATTTTTCTATCCGTGTGACCTTCCTTCATGACGCTCCTCCCCGATCCCCTCGAAACAAGCCTTCTTGTCCTTATGTTCTGGGGAATGATGGCAGTCTTGGGTTTTTTTATCCTCCGGATATCCCGAACCTTCCTTAGCCCTCTTTTGTTTCTTCTCGCAGCCGGAGGCGTGACCCTTGCCTCTTCCGGGCTTAGCGGGCTAACTTCTCCCGCCGACCTCCACAGGGTCGTTCCCGGAGGACTTCCCGGACTTCCGTTCCACTTTCGCCAGGACCCCCTCTCAAGCTTCTTTCTCCTGCTTCTGGGAGGTGCAGCGACGGGCATCCTGATCTTTTCCGCCGGCTATCTCCGGAGCCTCCCCACCCTCCGGATTCCTTCCTTCTTTCTTAGGACTGCCCTCTTCCTTGCTTCCATGGAGGGAGTCCTGCTGGCCGATGATGCCTATCTCTTCATGGTCTTCTGGGAGACGATGGCCCTCGTCTCCTACGCCCTTGTCGTAACGGAAAGCAACCGGGAAGAGGTGAGGAATGCCGGCTATCTCTACCTTTTGATGGCCCATTTCGGGAGCCTCCTGATTCTTGCGGCCTTTTTCTTCCTGGCCTCCCGCGAGCCCCCGGGACTTGCTCCCGGCCTGTCCGCATTCACCTTCGAGGCGATGGGAAAGAGCAACCCCACTGGGGGAGTGGCCCTTCTCATCTTTGTCTGCGCCCTTCTGGGATTCGGGGCCAAGGCAGGCCTTATCCCGCTTCATGTCTGGCTCCCCGAAGCCCATCCGGTGGCTCCATCCCCCGCCTCGGCCCTTTTGAGCGGAATCATGCTTAAGACCGCCGTCTATGGTCTTCTCCGGGTTTCTTTCGGACTCCTGGGCCCGGGCCACCTGAACTATTCATGGGGCGTTCCGGTCCTTTTGGCCGGAGGGTTCATGGCCCTGTTCGGCATTCTCCATGCCCTGCTCCAGTCGGACCCCAAGAAGCTTCTGGCCTACTCTTCCATCGAAAACATCGGCATCATCTTTCTGGGGATTGGCCTCGCGATCCTCTATATCAGGTCAGGCCACCCCGTTGCCGGGGAACTGGCCCTCGGAGCCTCTCTCTACCACGCCATCAACCACGCCTTTTTCAAAAGCCTCCTTTTTTTGGGGGCAGGCACCATGATCCACGCCTCCGGAACCAACGACCTGAACACAATGGGGGGCCTGCTCCGCCGTATGCCCTTTTCGGGGGTCCTGGTTCTGGGAGGAATCCTGTGCATTTCCGGACTTCCTCCAGGAAACGGCTTCGTGTCCGAATGGCTCCTTCTGCAAGCCTCCCTCCAGGCAGGGACCTTGTCCGGCACCCTTCTCAGAAGTGCCGTTCTCCTGGGGGCAGCCCTCCTCGTCCTGGCATCGGCCCTGGCGGCGATGGGATTCGTCAAGTTCTACGGCATCGGATACTTGGGAATCCCCCGTTCGGAAGGGGCCCAGAAAGCCCATGAGGTCTCCATTCCGGAAAGGATCGGAATGGCCTGGCTCATGGCGGGATGCCTCCTTTTAGCCCTCCTGCCGGTCCAGATGCTTAAGGGGATCGACATCGTTCTCCACTCCCTGACGGGAACCTCCTTGCCCACGGCGACCCTTTCCTCGGGTTGGCTCTGGCTCCTTCCCCTTCCTCCGCAAGGGGCGAGCTACAGCCCGGCTCTCCTTCTCGGACTTCTGGGACTTCTCCTTCCCCTGGGAGGATTTCTTCCTCGGGTTTTCGGAAGAAGTTCCTTCAGGAAAACCCCCGTTTGGGGATGCGGTTACGAGATCAGGACTCCCCGCATGCAGGACTCGTCGGGATCCTTCGGCCAGCCCATCCGGCACTTCTTTGCCAATTTCTTTCTCATGAAGCGCCACCTTCCGGATCCCTCCGAAAAGGATCCCGTCTTTGAGCTCACCGTCGAGGATCCCCACTGGGCCTTTCTTTACCGTCCGGCCTTCCGTCTCTTCCAGGGTCTTGCCGCCCTGGCGGAGAGGGTTCGGACTGGCCGGATCTCCGTCTATCTGGTCTATAGCTTCGGAACCCTGATTCTTCTTCTGACGGTCTTTCGATGGATGTGAGCCCCCTTTCCCTGAGATCCGGCTTTTTTCTCGAAGGGGCCCAGCTTCTCCTGGCCATCATTGGAGCCCCGCTCCTGGCCGGTTGGATCGGGCTCTGCCGGGCCCTCCTCTCGAACCGGTCTCCGGCAGGGATCCTTCAGCCATGGAGAGACCTGTTGCGCCTTTTCCGGAAGGAGACCCTCCTTCCGGAGGGAACCTCCTTTCTCTTTCGGGCTGTTCCCTATCTGGTCTTCGCGGCCCTAGCCTCTAGCACCCTTTTCATCCCCTTTCTTGGGACCGATCCCCCTCTCGCACCGGTCGCAGACGCGGTAGTTCTTGTCGGCCTCTTTTCCCTGGCCCGGATGATGATGGCCTTCGGGGCCATGGATGCCGGCACTCCCTTCGGGGACCTCGGAGGCCGGCGGGAAATGATGGTCGGCTTCCTTGCGGAACCGGCCACACTGATGATTCTCTTCACAGCCTCCCTGTGGTCGCACTCAACCTCCCTTCCGGCGATCATCCACTCCTTGCTCGATGCCTCCGACAAATTTCACCCGAGTCTCCTCTTTGCCCTCCTGGCCTTCATTCTCGTCTTCCTGGCGGAGAACGGGCGACTTCCCATCGACAACCCGGCCACCCACCTCGAACTCACGATGATTCACGAGGCCATGATCCTCGAATATTCGGGTCCCCTTCTTGCGATGATGGAATGGGCCTCACAACTCAAGCTGATTCTCTACCTTCTCATCGGAGCCGATTTCTTTTTTCCGGCAGGGCTTCCGAAGGTTCTTTCGGCCGGGGCCCTGGCCGGAGGTCTCCTTTTACTTTCCCTAAAACTCCTCGTAGCCGGAGGGACCCTGGCCGTGATTGAAACTCTATTGGCCAAACTCCGCATCTTTCGCGTTCCCGAATTCACAGCCCTGGCCTATCTACTGGCAACCATGGGCTTTCTCATCCATTTCGTTCTCGAGGTATAGACCATGCCCCCTCCCTTTCCCCAACATCTTCTGGCAAACCATCTGGTCGGATTTCTGGGCAGCGCGCTTCTTCTTTCTTCCTTCGCCATGCTGGCGCAGCGTCGCATGACATCCCTCGTCCGGATCTTCGCCCTCCAGGGGATTCTCCTGACGCTCAGCACCCTCGCTGTGGCCATTCTTTCCTCCGAATCCCATCTCCTTTTCTCGGCCCTCTTTACCCTGGCCTTCAAGGTCGTCCTTCTCCCCGCCATCCTGTTCCGGCTCCTGGACAAGCTCCATATCCAGGGAGAGGTTGAATCCCTTGTCAACGTTCCCTCCACGATGGTGTTGGGACTCGGCATCGTTGTCTTTTCCTTCACCCTCGCCGCTCCCATATCGGAACTCGCAAGTACGGTCTCGAAGGGCCTGATAGGTGTCGGACTGGCCTCCCTTCTCCTCTCATTTCTCATGATGATTACGCGAAGAAAGGCCCTGACACAGGTCCTGGGATTTCTGGGAATGGAAAACGCCCTGTTCTTCTCCGCCATCAACGCAACCTACGGAATGCCCATGGTCGTTGAACTGGGGGTGGCCTTTGACGTCCTCGTCGGAACCTTCGTCTTCGGGATCTTCTTTTTCCAGATCCGGGAAACCTTTGAAAGCCTCGATCTGAAACACATGGACACCACCTCGATGGAGTAAACCTTGATCCTCCTGGCAATCGTACTCTGCCCCCTGACCGGGGCCCTCCTCCTGGGCGCTATCGGACATCGCAGGGGAGCCGCCCACCTGAATGTCCTCATTTCTTTTCTCACCTTCGGAATATCCCTGCTCCTGGTCAGGCAGGTTTTCACGACCGGTCCTGTCACCGGGGGCGCCGAACAGCTGTTCTCCGACGGATTTTCTGCGATCTTTGTTGTCATTACAGGAGGAGTCGGAGCCACCACCTCTCTTTTCTCCCTACGGTACATGGCCATTGAGAAAGCCCATGGCCACCTGACTCCGGAGCGAACCCGACTTTACCTGGCCCTTTACCAGGTCTTTGTCCTGACGATGCTTGTGGTGCTGGTCAGCAACAACCTTGGCCTCCTTTGGGTCTCGCTGGAAGGGGCCACCCTGGCCACAGTCCTTCTCGTTGCCTGGACGCGGACCCCCGCCAGCGTCAAGGCCGCCTGGAAGTACTTCATTCTTTGCGGGGTCGGCATTGCCCTGGCCCTGTTCGGGACGATCCTTCTCTACTTCGCCTCCGAAAAAACCCTGGGGCCGGGAGGGACGGCCCTTCTCTGGACGCATCTCGATTCTGTCAAGAGCTCTCTCGAACCTACCGTCATCGGCCTCGCCTTCATTTTTTTCATCGTAGGCTACGGAACGAAGGTCGGACTTGTTCCTCTTCACAGCTGGCTTCCCGATGCCCATGCCGAAGGACCCACGCCCATTTCTGCCGTCCTATCCGGCCTTCTCCTGAATGTCGCCCTTTACGCCATCTTGAGAGTCAAGGTTCTGGCTGATGCATCACTGCACAATGCCCTGACCTCCCATCTCCTGATGGGCTTCGGGCTGGTCTCGGTCCTTTTGGCCTCCCTGTCGATGTGGAAACGCCAGGACATCAAGCGTCTCTTCGCCTATTCCTCCATCGAACACATGGGGCTCGCAACCTTTGCCTTCGGCCTCGGAGGCCCGGTCGGGGCCTTCGCGGGACTCCTCCACATGACTGCCCACAGCCTGATCAAATCCGCGATCTTTTTCGTGGTCGGCCATGTCGTCCAGACCTCCGGCTCCCAGAAGATACCGGATATCAGGAATATTGCGGACAGGACCCCTGATCTGGCCAGAGCCCTGACAGTCGGAGGGCTTGCCATCACGGGACTGCCCCCGTTCGCGATCTTTGCCAGCGAATTTCTGATCCTGTCAGCGGCGGTCTCCCGGGCCCCCTGGACCCTTCCCCCCCTCCTGCTGGCCCTTCTCGTCACCTTCGGGGTCATATTCCGGCGAATTCAGGAAATGACCGGGGGATTTGACTTTCCGGTTCCCAGGCCCCTTCACCAGCCGATCCTGACATTTTTCCCGATATGGATTCATTTCGGACTGGCTCTTTTCATAGGCCTCTTCTTTCCTGAAACCGTGGGCCGCCTGTATCACCAGGCCCTCCTGTCGGTAGGACTCACACATGGACAATAGGAACCCGAGACAATCACTCCCCGGACTCTGTCTCATCCCCCGGGAGGACGGAATTCCCCGCGCCCTCTTCCCCCAGGAAACGCCTGAAGCCTATCTCGCACAGGCCAGGATCCTGGAATCGGCGGGAGGACGCTTTCTTGGCCTGTGGGGAGCCGGAGATCCCGAACCGCGAATCTGCACGGCCTTCCTTCTTCGGGAGGGCCTGTTCGTCCTCGTCCTCCCGCTGCCAAAGGAAACCCCTTCCCCGACCTTCCCTTCCCTTTCCGGCTTCATTCCGGCGGCGAACCGCTTCGAACGGACCGTCCGGGATCTTTTCGGATTCAGACCCGAAGGACTCGAAGACACCAGGCCCTGGATCGGACACGATCTTTGGGCCGTCCCTCCCTTGTCCCTTCCCCCCGGCTCCCCTGTTCCGGAAAACCCGGGAGCGGGTTCCTCGGACTACCCTTTTGTCCGGGTCACCGGTCCGGGGGTCCATGAAATTCCCGTAGGTCCGGTTCATGCGGGGATCATCGAGCCCGGCCATTTTCGATTTCAGGTGGTGGGAGAAAAGGTTCTCCGGCTAGAAGAACTCCTGGGATACACCCACAAGGGAGTCGACGGCCTGTTCCGGAACAGGGACATCGCCTGGGGAGCCCGTCTGGCTGCCAGGATTTCCGGGGACTCGACGGTTGCCACCTCAATGGCCTATGCCCAGGCGATCGAACAGGCCCTGGACTTTTCTCCCGCAGCCGGAGTCCGTGCCCTGCGGGCCCTTCTTCTGGAAAGGGAACGGATCGCGAACCACCTGGGCGATCTGGGTGCGATCGGGAATGATGCCGGGCTCGGCTTTGCCCTGTCCCAGTTCGGGTGCCTCAAGGAAAACCTGCTCCGTAAAAATCGCCAGCATTTCGGGGCCCGCTATCTCTTTGATCAGGTCACACCCGGAGGGGTCCGAACATCCCTAGATGATGAGGCCATCGCGGATCTTCTCGAGGAAAACGGGATTCTTCTGGAAGAGATCCTGGCCCTCCACAAAATTTATGATGACCATGGGGGACTTCAGGACCGGTTCCAGAATACGGGAGTGCTTCTTCCGGAAGTCGCCCACCGGCTTGGTCTCGGAGGGGTCGTCGGCAGGGCCAGCGCCCAGGCCTGGGATCTCCGGGCCGATCACGGAGGAGACCCCTACCGGCGCTTTCCCCCCGCCCTGGCTCTTGCCCATACAGGGGACGTGGCCGCCCGTGTCCTTGTCCGGTTTCTGGAAATCCAGGAATCCCTCTCCTTTTCGCGTGCCCTTCTCGAGCATCTTCCCGAACACTCCATCGCCGAGTCGATTCCCGACAATTCCGGCCCGGCCGAAGGGCTGGGCATCGTCGAGGGATTCAGGGGCGAAGTTCTGGCCTGGGTGCGTCTTGCCCCACACGGGGTGATCGAAGCGGCCCACATCCAGGACCCCTCCGCCCTTCTGTGGCCAGCCCTGGAGATTGCCGTTCCGGGGAACCTCGTGGCCGATTTTCCTCTGATCAACAAGTCTTTCAACCTGAGTTACAGCGGCAATGACCTGTAACGGAGGAGAGCCGATATGTGGAAACTTCTTCTGAAAATTTTCCAAACAGGAATCCTGACCGAAAAGAGGGGACGGCCACTTTCTCAAACCCATCCCCCGGGATTCGGGAAAAGCCTGGCCATCCGCCATGTCGATGCCGGCTCCTGCAATGGTTGCGAACTCGAACTCTGGGCCCTGGAAAATCCTTACTACGCCCTCTCATCCGGAGGAGTGAAATTTGTAGCCTCTCCGCGACATGCCGACCTTCTTCTTGTCACAGGCCCCGTGACCCGCGCCATGAAGGAGGCCCTGCTCCGGACCCGGGATGCCATTCCCGGTCCGAGACGGGTCCTGGCCGTCGGAGATTGCGCCTGCAATGGGGGCATCTTCCGCGACAGTTACGCAGTCCATGGAGGAGTCGACGGGGTGATCCCCGTCGACCATCATCTCCCGGGTTGCCCTCCGTCGCCCGATGAACTCCTCGAGGCCATCCACCATGCTTTCGGGAGCTCCCCTCCCTCTTCGGAATGATATTTGGAATGAGTTTTTCGGAACCCCCATCGCTCCCGAAACTTTGGTGAGTTGCGTTCACACGCTGCCCGTCGTAGGATCAATAGACCACCCCGCAAATAAGGACATGTGTGGAATCGTCCCTATGGCAGGAATCATCAGGATTCCCCCGATTGCCCGAAAGGAGTGCTTCAAGTCCTATGGATCACAATGACACGAAAAATAATGAAGGAACACCGGACACGGACATGCTGGTCCGGGAGCTCCTGACACGGGAGCGTCCCACTCTCTACCTCGGATCCAGTCCCCGATGGGGCTGGAATGACAACGACCCGGCCAGAAAGCGTCTCCTGGCGAGATTCCGGGAGCTGGTCCCCGCCATGGACCAGGCCCATATCCCGGACTGGAAGCCCCTCGACACCCTGACCTTTTCCCCCGGGATCTCGATCTTGGCCGGAGTACCGCAATCACGCCTGGAAGCGGTTCTCAACCATCTTGATTCCGAGAGGAGCCGGGAGGGCCTTGTCGTTGTCCTTCACGACAACGAAAGCCGTTTGTCTGCCTGTCATTCCTATGATATCCGGGAATCATCCCGCTTCGAGGCCCTGCTCGATCAGATAGAAACAGCCCTCCGAGAGCGGACTGTCATTCCCTGGGGAGAGACCCAGGAAGGGAAAGTCCATATCGAACATCTCAGGAACAAGACTTCAACGACCCGTTCGGACTGGAGCTGGGACGAAACGAAGGCCGTCAACATCCCGGAGGAATTTCGTCATGAGCTTGCCGCCGGCCTTGACGAAAACGCAGAGTAGCTTTTGCCAGATTTCCGCGTTTGACTTGGCTCGGAAACTGATGGTAGTGTATTGGGAAATTGGGAATGTTACGAAGTCGGGCTCCCTCTCTGTCTTAAGCGGCCATTACCAAGGGACGGGGGTCCGGAACGCACCAGTCCAGCCTCCGGACCAGTTGGGCGTTTTTTCTTAAATTTTGTCCGGTATTTTCTACAACACTTTCCTCACCTAAGGAGTCTTTCAATGTCTGATTCGGCAGGAGTAAAGGACGTCACGGCAGAAAAGCCGGCGGAGACGAAGGAAGCGGTCGAATTGACCGCAGGGGACCGCCAGAAGGTCGTGACCCCCGAATACATGTTCTTCGAAGCCCCCCGCGAACGGGCCTTCATAACCGGTTCGGAAGCGGCGAAAGAGGCCATCCGCCGCTCCAATGTCGATGTGGCCATCTCCTACCCCATTACCCCTCAGAGCGAAACCATGCAGCAGGTCGGTTCTCTCTGGGCGGAAGGATATGTCAAGGAATACTACCGCGGAGAAGAAGAGATCGGCGTGATGTCAGCCATTGCCGGCTCCTCGCGGGCCGGAGCCCGCTCCATGACCGCCACGGCAGGTCCTGGTCTCATGCGCGGAATGGAAGTCATCGCCTCATGGCCGGGCGGCCGGATTCCTGCCGTCCTCCTCATCATGTGCCGGGTGGTGAACGCCCCTCTGGCCATCCAGCCGGACAACGTCGAGCTGGCTTATCTTCTGAACTGCGGGATCATCCTTCTTCACGGGGAAAACCAGCAGGACTTCTTTGACTACACCATGAAGGCCTTCCTCATCTCGGAACGTCCCGAAATTACCCTTCCGGTCGCTGTTGCCGTCGACGGGTTCTTTGTCACTCACGCCCGGGGATATGTGAATCTCCCGTCAAAGGACATCAAGCTTCCTCCCAGGGATCCCTATGCTGAAGCCGTTCCGGCGATGGACAATGAAAACCCGCCGGCCCGTCTCTCCCGTGACGCACCGATTCAGAAGAGCAACTTCATCAGCTATCAGGTCCATGCCTCCTGGCAGCAGGAGGTCTGGGCGGCCAACGAACGGGCCCGGCGCTATATCAATAAATACATGGGAGGATTGATCGAGGTCGTGAATCCCGATGCGGAAATCATGCTGATCGCCTCCGGAAGCGCCGTTTCCCAGTCTCGCGAAGCCGTCCGCCAGGCGGAGGAAGAGCACAACACCAAGGTGGGGTTGATCAAAGTCCGCTCCATCCGGCCCTTCCCCACCCCGGAACTGCGTGCGGCATGCAAGCATGCGAAGCGTATCATCGTCCCCGAATTCAACTATATGGGCTGGCTCCATCGTGAAATCGTGACCGCCCTTTACGGTCACAGCAAGGCCGAAATCTTTGCCGGTCCGAGGGTGTATGGAGGAATGTCCATGCCCACGGAAATGATTCTCCAGACGATCTTCCCGGAGAAGAAATTTATTTTCTAGAAATGGGGACTTTCTTCCGCAGCTCCGACGGAGTTTGCGGTCCAGAGGACAACGACAAATAACCAGGACATATTGGAGTCAAACATGAGCGTTAAGAATATTTCGATCACTCCCGGATGGGAAAAGTACATGACCAAGGAATACCAGGACCTCGTGGAACGCGGGCCCTACGGAAAGCAGAAAAAGGTTTCTGAGATGGGCTCCTTCAAGGAGGTCCTCGAAGAACACCCGATGTGTGCCGGATGTGCCATGACCCTTTTCATCCGCCTGACCATGGTGGGCCTTCCCAACCCGGAACACACCGTCCTGATCGGAACGGCCGGATGCGGTCGTCTTGCCCTCACCCAGACCTCCATTCCCTTTATCTACGGCAACTACGGAGACACCAACGCGGTGGCCTCCGGATTGAAACGTGGCCTCGAAGTCCGATTCAAGGACCAGGCCAAGGACGTGGTAGTCATGGCAGGTGACGGAGGGTTGGCCGACATCGGTTTCAGTGCGGTCATGCACTCCTGGTTCCGGAAGGAACGATTCACGACCATCATGCTTGACAACGAGGTCTACGGGAACACCGGTGGACAGGAGAGCGGCATGACCGAAAGAGGCGCCCTTCTCAAGATGGCCCCCAAGGGCAAGATGTTTGAAAAGATGGACATGATGGGGCTTGCCCAGACAGCCGGTGTGGCCTACATTGCCCGCCTCACCCCCACCAACCCGACTCGGGTGGCTTCGGTGGTCCGCAAGGCGGTCATGATCGCCCGTGAGGTCGGACCGACCTTTATCCAGGCCTACACCTCCTGCAACATCGAGTACGCCATTCCGACTCCCAAGGTTCTTGACGACGCCCGGGAAATCGAAGCGAAGCGGTATGGATTTACGGAGATCATCTCCGACGAGGCGAAGGCCTATCTCGATTCTATCGACACCTCGAAAAAGGTCAAAAAGTAAGGACTGCGAAAATCCGGCGGGGATCTCATCCGTCCCCGCCAATCAAGGAGAAGATCTCATGCTAAAGCGCTACAACATTCGCATGGCGGGAATCGGAGGGCAGGGTGTCGTCACGGCCTCCCACATCCTCAGCAACGGAATGGTCATCAACGGAGGAGAGAGCACGCTGGTTCCCTTCTTCGGATCGGAAAAGCGAATGGCCCCGGTGGAATCCTACGTCCGCATCGCCATCGACCGGATCTATGAAATCGGGGAGATCATCTATCCGAATGTCATCATGATTTTCCATCCCCAAGTCATTACCCATGGCAAGTCTTACACCATGCCTTTTTATTCTGGCCTCAAGCCGAACGGGGTCGTCCTGATCAACTCCGACACGCCGATCGCCCTCCAGCCTGACGAAGTCCGGGAGCTTGAGGAACGACATGCCCGTATCCATTATCTTCCCGCAACCACGATGGCCAGGGAAGTCGGAGGAACCGATCTCGCAACGAACATGGCGATGGTCGGAGCCATTGCCTCCATCCTGGGAATTCCTGACATGCCCTCCCTCGAACAGTCGGTCAGGGAACGCTTTCTAGGAAAGGGATTTGTCGTCTCCGGCGGAACGGCAGCTCTTGACAACGTGATCGAAAAGAAATTCGCCAAGAAGGAGCAGCTCCTCAAGAGCAACATGGCCGTGATCGCGGCAGCCTACCAGTATGCCCAGGATCACGGATGGGCCGCCAAACCTCAAAAGGCCTCGGTCTGATCTAACCCAAAGGAGTGGACCCTTGTATTTAGTCGCACATATCGATCAAGCCATCTGCAGCGAAACGGCCTGCCGGCTTTGTACCCAATATTGTCCGGAGGCAAACACCATCCTCTACGACAACGCGGCCAAGACAGCCTTTGTGGCCGTCGATCGCTGCAAGGGGTGCGAGATCTGCGTCGGCATCTGTGACGATCTGGCAAAGCATCATGCCATCAAGATGGTCATGATCACAGATCTTGAGAATCAGTTCGAAATGTCCAAGGAAGGATTCCGGCCGGACCACTGGAACGGCAAGCATTCCTGACCTTCTTTATTGGGTCATGGTTGAAGATTTTATCGGGTTCAAAGGGCGAGGAAGACCGGATGGTCTTCCTCAACTTTTTTAAGGGACTGCCAATGGCCCTCCCATTCATTGCACGCGACATAACGCGGGGCGGTTGAGAGGTTGCGTGTGATGCGACAAGGATTCCGGCTTCTGATGAAGAAGGGAACCTCCCTTTTCCTGCTTTTGCTCCTTTTTGCCCTTGCCGGAAACGCCCGGGCCCAGACCCCGTCCCTCGAAGGCAATGGAGGCTGGATTGGAGCGAAGGGTCCTGTTCCACCCCCCGATCTCTCGGGCAAGGTGGTCCTCTTCGATTTCTGGGACTACACATGCATCAACTGCATCCGGACCTTTCCCCATCTCAATCACCTCTACCGAAAATACCGATCCCGGGGTCTGGTCATTGTTGCGATCCACTCTCCCGAGTTTTCCTTCGCGGCCATTCCCGACCGCGTGGAAAAAGCCATAAGGCTCTACCACCTCGGCTTTCCCGTCCTTCTGGACAAGGACCAACGGCTATGGAACCGTTTCCACAACCATTACTGGCCAGCCGATTACCTCTACGACAAAAATGGCCGCCTCGTCTACCATGCCTTCGGAGAGGGAGGCTACGACCTTCTTGAGGGTCAGGTCCGTCAGACCCTCCACCTCGGAGCGGCGCCCCTCACATCCCGGGACCAGCCGGATTTTCCAGAAGACCTGACCCCCGAACTTTATGCAGGAACCGATCGCGGCCATCTCGGAAATCCTTCCGGATACCATCCGGAGGGCTGGGCCACCTACAAGGGGCATCCCATCCCCCCTTCCCTCATCACACTTCACGGGCCATGGAGAACGGAACCGGATCACATCACCTCTCTTTCCCCACTCCCGGGAAGAACGACTTCCCTCACCGTCCTCTATCACGGGAGGGGGGTCAATGCGGTCCTGAAACGGGCGGGAGGCCCTCCTTCCCTTCCGGTCCTCGTATACCTCGACGGAAAGCCCCTTCCGAAGGCCTATTTTGGAAAGGACGCGCATCGCCTCTCTACCACAACCGCCGGAATTCTCCTCCGGGAAGCACGCATGTATTCTCTGATAGCCGGACAGCCCTATGGGCTCCATCGTCTGGACCTCGTTTTCCCCTCTCCTGACACGGCGCTCTACACTCTGACCTTCAACCCGTAAGTAGAGGGTCCAATGACCTTTCGTACACCTGCCTCCGATCATTACCAGGTCCTCTCCGTCATGTGCCGCCCCGAGGATTCCCCTGCCATCGAAGGGTGGGTTGCCCAAACATACCAGATCCCTGTTCTCGTAACAGAGGGTGACCCTTGCCAACTCGCCTTTTCTCCTCCCGTCGTCTCTCCTCTGGAACAGATCCTTCTGGAGGAGGGTCTCCGCTCCCTGGGAGCCTTTGAGATCAGGGTCGATTCCTTTGAGCCCCAGGACTGGCAGGAGCTTTGGAAAAAACAGGGCTTCAGGCGCTTTGGTGTGGGTGAGGGACTGACTGTCGTCCCGGCCTGGGATCCGGACCCCGTGTCTCCCCCATCGATCAGGATCGACCCGCAACTCGCCTTCGGGACCGGATGGCACGAAACGACCTTCTGTGTCCTTGAACGCATCCTGGAAAAGATCAAAAAAACGGGAGGAGCTGGAAGAGTCCTGGATTTCGGGGCGGGAACCGGAATCCTGGGAGTGGCAGCCCTGAAGCTCGATTCCCGGGCCAGCCTGATCGCGGTCGACAACGATCCCTATGCCGTCGAAGCCACGGCCGAAAATCTTCGTCTGAATGGGATGGAGGGACGTGGACGTGTCCTTGGGGAATTGCCCACCTTTTCAGGGGGGGAGACTCCCCCCGGCCGCTTCGACCTGATTGTCGCCAATGTCACAGGGGGAGTCGTTCTCGAGATGGCTGATACTCTCTGGGGGATGCTGGAAAAAAAGGGATGGCTGGTCTGTTCGGGAATATCAAAGGACGAAGCGGGTCAGGTCGAGAAGATCCTCCGGGCCCTTGACCCATCTCCCCGGGACCACCCGGGTGAGCGCTACAACACCTACTGTCTCGTGAAAGAAGGCGGCCATGGATAGAGAGGATAGAGAACCCCCTCTCAGGGAGAGACTCTCCCTCAAAAATCCCGTCTGCCTGTCTCTGGACATTTCTGACCCGGTCAGGGGATTGGCCCTGCTCCGGAAGACAGGTCCCATGGCCGGAATGGTCAAGGCCGGTCCGGTCCCTTTTCTCGCCTGGGGAGAGACCCTTTTAAGAACCGCCGAAAAATCGAATATTCCCCTCTTTCTCGATTTCAAGTGGCACGACATTCCCAATACGGTCCATGAGACAATCCTCCATCTCCCCTCCCCCGCGATCCGGATGGTCACGGTCCATGCCCTGGGAGGTCCAACGATGATCCGGGCCGCCAGAGAAGCCTGCCAGAAGCTGGGGCCAAACCGGCCGGTCCTTCTCGCCGTCACCGCCCTCACGCACCTGACGCCTGAGGAACTCGGAGCCATTGGCCTTGATGGAGGACGGGAGGTCGCCGTCAAACGGCTGGGATCGATGGCCCTTGCGGCCGGGGCAGACGGTCTCGTCCTCTCCCCCAGAGAGCTCCTCTTCGCCCGGTCCCTTTGGGGGAGAGACCCCTATCTTGTCACTCCCGGAATCCGGCCCAAGGGTTCAAAGGTCGAAAATGACGACCAGACCAATGTCGAAACACCGGGGGAGGCGCTACGCAGGGGAGCCGACCTCCTGGTGGTCGGCCGACCGGTCCTTCAGGCGGAAGATCCCGTCGGAGCCCTCGCAGGCATTCTCAGGGAGATCGAAAACCCCTAGTCCTCCCTTTTGCCCAATACCTCTCCTCAAACCTCCTCGACGTTTTTCTCCCCCTTGATCCAGAACCGGTGGAACTCGCCCAGATGGGTCAGCGTGGTCATGTCCTTCATGCGGTCGACAAAGAGGTGTCCCCTCAAATGGTCAATTTCATGCTGCAGGACGACCGCCGGAAATTCTTCCCAGTCCAGGACGACAGGACTCCCGTTCCGGTCGAGAGCCTCGAGCTTGACGGCCCGGGATCTCGGAACCTTTCCCCGAAGATTGTCCAGGGAGAGGCACCCCTCCCATCCTGTCCGGATCTCCTTCGAGAGGTATTTGAAGACAGGGTTGATCAGGACAAGGAGAGGAAACGGGGGAGCCTCGGGGGTGCGGTCGTCATCGAGCGATTCGATGACGACGACCTGCTTGGAAACATGGACCTGGGGGGCGGCCAGACCCAGGCCGTCCTCATCGCGCATGGTCTCGATCATGTCGTCCAGAAATCGCTGAAAGTCCACCGACTCGATTTCCTTTTTTGAAACCGGTTCCGATATCTTTCGCAGGATGGGATTCCCCATCTTCGCAATTTTCAGCAATGCCATTAAAAATCAACCCCTTTCTGTGCCATGATCCCCTTGTCGAAGGGATGCTTGATCATCTTCATCTCGGTCACGAGATCCGCCCTCGCGATCAGGGCGTCAGGGGCATTCCGGCCCGTCAGGACCACATGCTGGCCTTGAGGTCTCTCGTCGAGAAAGTTCAGGACCTGGTCAATATCGATATAATTGTATCGGAGGGCGATATTGATTTCATCAAAAACCACGATGCCATACCCGCCCGAAAGGGCTTCCTTCCGGGCATAGGCAAAGGCCTGCTGGGCGACCAGACGATCCCTGGCGGCGTCCTTCGTCTCCCAGGTGAAGCCCTCCCCCATGGGAACGATGGTGATCCGGCCCTCAAATTCCAGGGCCGCCTCCCGCTCTCCGGAATGCATGCGTCCCTTCATGAACTGGACCATCAGGGAGGTTATCCGGTACCCCGCGGCCCGAAAGAGCATTCCCAGGGCCGCCGTCGTCTTTCCCTTCCCGTCTCCCGTATAGACGATAACCAGCCCGGGGGCGGACCCCTCTTTTTCCTCGCTCATCCCTGGGCCTTTCTGATCCGGGCTCCGGTTTCCAGGTCGTACTTGTTCCGGTAACCCCGGGGGGTGACCATTCTCCCGGAGACGAGTCGGGTCTGGGAGTTCCCCACGAGAATCGTCGTCAGCATGCCGATCGGATGGGTCAGCATCTTGTCGATGTTCGAAATCACGACGGTTTCTCCCTCCCTCATGGCGCTTTTCACGATTCCCACAGGCGTCTCGGGAGCCCGATGGGAAAGCAGGATTTCGCGGGCTTCCTCGACCTGGCGAACCCGTTTCGAAGACCGGGGATTGTAGAGGGCCACGACAAAATCCGCCGAGGCGGCAGCTTCGAGGCGTTTTCTGATGATCTCCCAGGGTGTCAGGAGATCGGAGAGGCTGATCGAGGCAAAATCATGCATCAGCGGGGCTCCGAGCAGGGAAGCGCAGGCAGAAAGGGCGGTAATCCCGGGGATGACCTCCACATCGATTTCGGGCCCCGTCCACCCTTTTTGCTCGAGGACTTCGTAGGCAAGGCCGGCCATCCCGTAAATTCCCACATCCCCGCTGCTCACAAGGGTGACGCGGTGGCCGGCATAGGCCAGCTCGACAGCCTGGGTCGCCCGGTCGATCTCTTCCGTCATGCCCGTCTCAATCACGGTCTTCTCTGCGATAAGAGGACGGACAAGATCGATGTAGGTCCGGTAGCCAATGATGATGTCCGCTCCCTCGATCGCCCTGCGGGCGACAGGAGTCAGGTGGTCTTCCGAACCGGGGCCGAACCCGACCAGGGTCAGGGCCCCCCCCTTCGTCTCCCGGGAGGGAGAGATATAACTTTTTGTCATGGTATCCTCATGTTACGGATTGGAGGTTGGCTCTTCAGGCACCCAGCGGGCAAGCGCCAGGGTGACATTTCCGGATTTGTGTTTTTCCACCTCCAGGATCGGTCGCCCCTTCCAGGGAGGGGGAGACTGGACCAGGGAGAGGAGGGCGGCCGGCTCCGCCACCGAAGGGGTTCCGACGTACTTCAGAACGACACCCGAGGGATTGGGAACGGAAACCGCTCCCAACTGGTCCCTGGAAAAAAAGAAAATGGGCCGGGAAAATCGTGAGGCCGTATCCAGGATTCCCTGCTCCTCGGATTTGAGATCGATCGACCCGAAGGACTGGAGGCTTTTCGGGTGAATGCGATGGGCCGCAAGGAGGGCCGTCAGGGCCTCCGTGATTTCATCAGGGGAGGTCCCCCGGTTGCAACCGATTCCCACACCGTAGACTCGGGGGACAAGAGAGATTCCTTCTACGCCTGGCGGGAGCGGACATTCGGCAAGCCGGCTTGAAATGATGACGGCCGCCCGAACCTGGGGAAAGGGATCGGGAAAGGAATCCGCCTTGAGGATGTTTGGCTTCAGAGGGCCCGAAAGTGACGGGACGGAGATTCCCTCCAGGTTCATAAACAGGACGGGGTCCCCGTCAACGATGGCCGAACTCACGCGCTTGAGCTGGTCGAAGGGATCGAGCACGGCTCCGATTTCCTGGGAGATGATATCCGGGGCCACGTTCTGTGTCACGTCGGTCCCTGTAGTCACCACGGCCATGGCCCCTGTCGAGCGGGCGATCTCTTCGGCGAGACGATTGGCTCCCCCCAGGTGGCCCGAAAGGACGCTGATGATGAATTTCCCCTGGACATCCCCGACAAGCACGGCCGGATCACGGCTCTTGTCCGCGATGAGGGGGCCGATCGAGCGGACGATGATTCCCAGGGCCATGATGAAGACAAGGCCGTCATAGCGGGCGAATAGCTCCGGAAGGAGATTCTTCATGACCCCGTCAAAGGGCCTGGACTGCGTGCGCAAATCTTCGGGAATGTTTGGAACGTATCTTTCCGAGACATAAAGGTCGGCTCCGGTCTCCCGGGCAATCTTTGCCGCAACGACAAGCCCCGGACGGGTTATGGTCACGACCGCCAGCTTCTTCTCCCCGACCGGATCCGCCCCCACGCTCACGACCGCTCCTCCGGGCTTCTTCCTGCCTTCTGGGGATTCTGGAAGAGGGAGACGATCCAGACGGGATTTAGAGCCTCGATCCGGTGGAGGCCGACAATCGGCTGGCCCCGGCCAACCTGGACATGAAGGATATCCGGCTCGATGCCTCGCCCCTTCGCCCAAGCCAGGACTTCGGAGAGATTTTCAACCGTGGCAAGATTGACCACGATACCTGGAGATGGGCCGTCTCCGCAGCAGGCATCCAGAAGATCCGCCATTCTTCCCCCCGATCCCCCGACAAAGACCCGCTGGGGAGCCGGAAGGCCCGCCAGAGCCTCGGGAGCCTTTCCGAAGACGGTTCGAAACCGGGAGGAAAGGCTGAAGGTTTTTACATTTTCCAAAAGGCACCCGTAGTCTTCTTCGTCCTTCTCAACCGCGCAGACTGTAAGGTCATCCACCAGCCGGGCCGCCTCAATGCCCACAGAGCCGGATCCTGCCCCGATGTCCCAGAGGACCTGGCCGGGATGAAGATCGAGCTTTGCCAGGGAGAGGACACGGATTTCGGTTTTCGTGATCAATCCCTTGCGGGGGACGGTAAACCGGAAGGCTTCTTCCGGCAAGCCAAAGAGTCGGTCAGATGTCGTCATTTGTTTCCTATCCGTTTTTGTCTTCCAGTGTCAGGACCACCATATTCAGCACCCGGAAATCCCGGGATTTTATCTCCTCCGGATCCACGGGAAAAAAGGTCGTCACCTTCTGTCCCGGCATGCCGATCTCTTCCAGAACCGTCATTTCATGGACCTCAAATCCCTGGCGGTGCGCCATCTCCAGAAGGAGGGAGGGACCGCCGGAGCCCCCCGTATAGAAGATCCACCGGCCCCCCCTGAGTTTCGGTTCCTCCCTTTTTCCATGGAGGCTTCCGACATTTACCTCGTCCCAGGGCTCTCCCAGGAGCGAAAAGGCCCGCTGAACCAGGGTTGTGGCCGGTGAATAGGCCAGGAGGTGGCGGGGGATCGCCCGGGAAATCGCGGTCCCGATCCCGTGGTAAAGGGGGTCGCCCGTGGCGAGGATGACGGCCACCTCCCTCTCGGCCTCTCCCGCGAAATCTTTCAGAGCCGAAATGACCTCGGGAACATTGTTCGTGACAAAAAGGAGACGCGCCCCGGGCGGAAGCCGTCCCGACAGACCTTCAATATGGCGCCTCCCTCCGCAAAGGAGACCGCATCGTCCCAGAAGCCCGGAGAGGGGAGGCCGGTCAGGGTCGGGACCCTCCGGTTCCACGCCAATAACGTGGATGACCGCCCGGCTACTCACCCGAGATTCCTGCCCGGCCGATCAGCTCTCCACGAAAATTCGCCAGGAGAATTTCCATTTCCGGAGGATGGGGAGAAATCCTTTTCAAGTGCGTGACGATATTCCGGCACAACAGGGGAAAGAATTGGGTGTTCCCGGAAGTCTCCAGGATCTCTCCCACATGCCGGGCCGTGTTGGCCTTGAGAATTTCGGAGCACACCTCCTCGGAAGACCCCGTTTTCCGCGCCAGATCGACAAGGAAGTCCAGATCGACCTGGGAGCCGGCGGCATGGGTCTGGGTCAC
This sequence comes from Nitrospirota bacterium, assembly GCA_027415345.1. GTDB lineage: Bacteria > Nitrospirota > Leptospirillia > Leptospirillales > Leptospirillaceae > UBA4572. Next base: position 2,556 of record DAIBTC010000010.1, on the reverse strand, counting down.
CCCCTTGGCCAGTTTCGAAAACTTTCCGAGAAAACCGGCCATAATGATACGCCTGATTCCTGTCCTGGCGGCCTGGCGAACGGAGTATCCCGTGAAGTCGCCAATCTGGATGAATCCTTCCTGGGGAAGATCGGGATGGAGTTTCATCGCGAAGGCTTCGCTCTGGCCCCCCGTCGTCAGGACGACCGTATCGAGGTTTCGTGCCCGGGCCACCTCCAGGGCCTGGGCAATGCTCGCGCGGTAAGCCGCCGTGCTGAAGGGAACCACGATTCCCTTCGTTCCAAGTATGGAGAGACCTCCCACGATCCCCAGGCGGGCATTCAGCGTCTTTTCTGAGCGCTGTTCCCCGTCGGGAATGGATATCGTGATCTCGATCCCGGAATTTCCAAGGGCGAGATGTGCCGCAATGCTCTCCTTCGAGGACAGAAATTCTCCCGACATGAATTTTCTTGGAACGGGATTGATGGCAGGCTCTCCCACCGGAATGGCCAAGCCGGGTTTTGTGATCCGGCCAACACCGGTTCCGGCCCTGTAAATGATCTGACCCTCCTCCGTGAGCCGGACTTCTGTGATGATTTCCGCCCCATGGGTGCAATCCGGATCGTCCCCCCCATCCTTGATGATCGAGGCGAGGGCCCAGGGAAGTCCTCCCCGCATTCCGGATTCATAGCTTTTCAGGGAAAAATCCGCATTACGCCCATTCGGGAGCCGGATCCGGACTTTTTCCGCCCAGATTCCGGTGACAAGCGCATCGAGGCAGGCCCGCACTCCGGCCTGGGCACACGCCCCTGTAGTAAACCCAGTCCGCACGTTTCCCTCCAAAAGACCTGGCCCTGACATCCGTTTATTTTTTTAGTCTAACCCGTATTCACCGGGATCTTCAATCGTGAGCCGGATCATCTGTTTCCGGACCATTGATTAGTCGGCCAGGGCTTTGTTACACTACTACGGTTTAACTCTTAAAAAGCGGGGATACCAAATGGGAAAGACAGACGTCATTCTGAAACAAAAAATCGACAATCTCGGCAATCCCGGTGACCTCGTCTCCGTCTCGGCCGGTTATGCCAGAAATTATCTTCTTCCCAAGAATCTCTGTGTTCTTGCCGGGAAGGAAGAACTGGCCGCGCTTGAGGTCAGAAAAGAACAGATCCGGAAAAAGGCCCAGAAGGAACAGGAACACTTGGGATCACTGGCCCGGACTCTTTCCGAACTTTCCCTCAGGGTTCCGGTCAAGACCGGGGAAAAAGGAAGGCTCTTTGGATCGGTGACCACGATGCATATTGCCGAACTGCTCGGCCAGAAAGACATACAGGTCGACAAGAAGCAGCTTCACATCGAATCTCCCATCCGCGAACTGGGGGAATACACGATCACCGTCAATCTGGGCCATTCCCTTCATGCCCCACTAAAGATCGAGGTCGTCTCCGAGTAGCTCCAGACCCCCGGTTCCATTTTAATTTCCGGAGAGACCCCTTCGGTCCTCCGCCTCCAACCCAAGGAGATTTCATGTCCCTGACATTTAATCCGAGCAATCTTCGCCGCACCCGGACTCACGGGTTCCGCAAAAGAATGGCGACCACTGCCGGGAAAAAAGTTATCAAGAAGCGTCGCGCCAAGGGTCGTTACCGCCTGACTGTCTGATGCGGATTTTCCATTGAAGGCGCTTCCCCTCACGAGGTCCCAGATCCAGTCTCTGATCGAATCTCCGGGGATCAAGTTTGTCTGTCCTTCCTTTGTTCTCCTTTGCCGTCTGTCCCCCGTGCAACGGGTGAGCATTCTCGTTGGCAAAAAGCTTGGCAAGGCCGTTGTCCGAAATCGCATCAGGCGGCGGCTTCGGGAATCCTTTCGTCTGACGAACGGATTTCCTCTCGGAGAATATGCCCTTATGGGACGGTCCCTTTCCCTGACCGTTCCTTTTGAGACGCTTCTTGAACAGATGGGTGAAGCCAGCAGGACATTAAACAGGATGAAGGCCTGAAAATGCAAAGTGCGATCCGGTTCTACCAGAGGTTCATTTCGCCCTTTCTTCCCCAATCCTGCCGGTTTTATCCTTCCTGTTCCGAATATTCCAGGCTGGCCTTCGAAAAGTATTCCTTCCCGAAGGCCCTCGCCAAATCAATATTCAGACTTCTTCGCTGCCACCCCTTTCATCCGGGTGGGATCGACATGCCCTGAACCCGACCGTTCGATTTCCAGGGTCTTTTAAACGTGAAAGTGGATTTTCCGATGTTCAAAAGAATGCTGCCTCTGATCGCGATTGTTCTCGGTTTCAACTTTCTCCTTTATTACTATTTCTCGACCCATAAACCGGAATCCCGGCCTGTCGCCCCTGGCAACGGTATCATCTCCTCGAAGCTCATCTCCGTTCCCATGGTCAACGATCCCGAAGATGACCTGGTCGTCATTTCCTCCCGTGATCTGAAGCTCTCCTTTTCCCGGAAATCCGGAATAACGACCTCCTGGTCTCTCCCCGGCTATCTTGAGGCCGACAGAAAGACTCCGGTCAACCTTCTCCGTTCAAAACCCGGGTATGTGGGGGGCGGGCTCGTTGTCAGA
>DAIBTC010000109.1 GCA_027415345.1 Nitrospirota bacterium | reverse complement strand
AGCATCCTCCGGCAAGGACAGCCTTTTCGATCCCGCCGCCGGAACTTTCGGCTTCAGGCTCAGGAAAGGGCTTGTCCGCTCCGGTGGCCTCGCCAAAACAACCGATTCCCGCGAAAAGCAGAATGGATCCGGAAAGAAGGGTCTGGGCCAGGGTCATGGAAACCCTCCCTTTCCGGCCGGGAATGGGACAAAGTTCAATGCGGCCATGTTGATGCAGTAACGGAGGCCCGTGGGGGGAGGGCCGTCATTGAAAACATGGCCGAGATGGGCGTCACAGCGTGCGCAGAGGACCTCCGTCCGCCTCATTCCATAACTGTGATCTTCCCGTAACTGGATGTTATTCCCGGAAAGGGGATCCCAGAAGCTTGGCCACCCTGTTCCCGAGTCGAATTTGGTGAGGGCGGAGAAGAGGGGTGTCCCGCAACAGATGCAACGATAGAGGCCCCCATCCTTCCGGTCGTAACCGGGGCCGGAAAAAGGCCGTTCGGTGGCATGTTTCCGGGTCACATCATAGGCAATGGGAGAGAGGACCTTCTGCCAATGAAAATCATCATGGACCTTGGAGACCCTGGCCGGTCCAAGGTTTTCCCCTTCTTCTGAAAATTCCGTGATGGTGACGAATTCCGAAGAAGGGACGGAATCTTGGGACATATCGGAAACACCCTCCCTGGTGAAATTGGCTTGGACAGACTCTTCTTCCGAAGGAAGACAAGAGCCTGCGGAGAATCCCTAATTTCACGATAACCGCCTCTCCGCGCGAGGTCAAGGGAAAGAGGACAAGGCCCCCCTCCGGTTTTGTACAAGAACCCCCCGGGGCAGGAAAGGCACTCCAGATCCGAAGCCGGGAGAGTCTCCAATGGAATCAGACGCACCGGTCGGGCATGGAGAGGAAATGAGGCCCTCCGGGAGCAAGGGAGTCCCTCCTCCTTAGGGAAGGGCGCGGAATCGGGAAAAGGCTCGAATTTGTGCGCAGAAGAGGATGTCCTCGAGGGAGGAAGTCTTCAGATCGTTTCCTGCCACAGAGCAAGAAACTCCAAGGTGGAATCTCTGAGACCGACTGTTTCATCTGTCATCGGTGGGATTGGAGATCTTCGGATTTCGGGGAGAAAGGGCTTGAAGGAAAGACGGATCCCGATGGCTCTGCGAGAGAAGGGAGGCTTAAAAGACCGGATTGGCCCTGAGGGATCATGGGGATCCTTCCTTTGCCGGTTCCGTCCCCTCTTTCATGCGGCGGTCGAGGAAGAGGGCCTTTCGGAGAAAGGAGTCCCCGTCGATTTTTTCATTGTTCAAGGCCATGGCGATCAATTCTCCACCGATCATTTCGGGGGAGAGGATCATGTCCGGAGAAACCGAGCGAATTCGGGAAAAGTTGGCCCGACTCCGGACAGAGACGATGGTTCTGGCTTTGGAACCGATATCCCGGGCAGCGAGGACCACAAAGGCGTTTTCCGCATCTTCATCGAGAAGGGACAGGATCGCCTGGGCGTCAAGGGCCCCCGCCATTTTAAGGGTTTCGCTGTCTGCCGGATCTCCCACCACCTGGTCGGCCTGATCAAAAGGGGGTTCCTGGAATTCTTTGGGAACGATTAGGGTGACGGGAAGATTCCGGGAGGTGAGTTCATGGAAAACATGGCGGGCCAAGGTTCCGGTTCCCACCAGGATGTAATGGTTCTTTCGAGGCATTTTCCGTTTCTCCGGGATGAGAACCTTCTTGAGTCTTTCGTTGATCAGGGGAATGAGAACCGAAGAAATGGCAGCACTGAAAACGGTGATGCCGAACAAGACAAGGCTGACCACAAAGAGACGGGCATCGTCCGTTGTCGGGACAATATCCCCATACCCCACCGTGGCCATGGTGATCACGGCAAAATAGAAGGCGGTGACCAGATTGGTGATGGGTGGTGTAAATCCTTTTCCGAGAATGAAGGCTCCGAAGATTCCATAGCCCATGAGAAGAAGGATGCTGAGGAGGGAAAAGAACGAGCCGGTGGAGACGGTGGACTGGTCAAAGGATTTCCGTGCCAGAATGAGTCCGGCCAAAAGAATAAGGACGATCCCCAGGTGAAGGAAGGGCAGGGGAGTCTCTCTCATGATCACCACGAGAGAGAGGGTTGTGAGGAGGACTGTGACCAACCAGGCGAAGCGGGAGCGGAGGAGAAGACCTGCTGACATCAGGAGCTGGACAAGGCCGATGATGGTCTGGGGGACGCCTCCAGGGATATGAAAGACAGCCGGAAGGTGGGAGAAGTCCTGGGCTGGTCCAAAAGTCTTTAGATGAATCCGGATCAAACGGATCTGATCAAGAAGCGGGAGAACATTCTTGAGGCCATAAAGACCCACCACAAGAGCCAAAAGACCATGGGGAAAGAACCAGGAGCCTCCCGGAGTTCTGCGGAGGCGCTGGTCCAACCAATCCCGGGCCCTTTCGATTCTCCCTTTTTTCACATTTTCTCCTTGAGGCGTCAATCTGGTACCATGGGTGGAGTGATCGACGGGAGAAAGATAGCCCATCCGGAGGGTCCGGACAAGGGCCAGGAACGGGGTAAAGATGAAAGGCGGTCGATGATGCTTTTGCTTCTTTTCAGGCTTTTGTTGAATGCCCTTGTCATTTTTGCCGTTTCCAGGATGGTCCGGGGGGTTGAGATCCGGGGATTCCCGACCGCCATCGCAGTCTCGGTGGTTCTGGGCTTTTTCAACATTCTCGTGCGTCCCGTCCTGGTCATCCTGACCCTTCCGATCACAATCCTGACCCTGGGTCTTTTCATCTTTGTCCTGAACGCTTTTCTGCTCTGGCTTGTCTCGGAAATTGTTCCCGGCTTTGAGATCCGGACCTTTTTCGCCGCTCTGCTCGCGGCCTTTCTCATCAGTCTGGGAAGTCTTCTGGTCTCCATGATTTTTCCGAAGGGGTGGGCGTGAGCCCAAGTGTCCAGATGCCGGTCTTCCAGAAGTGGATGGCCGCCACCCGACCCGACCGCGAAATCAGTCTTCGTCGCAAGGGGGAAAGCCTTTTTTTCCAGGGTGACCCCTCTGATTATTTCTACGTCGTGACGGAAGGAAGGATCCTCTTTGTCAAGGAAAGCCCCTTCGGGACACCTCTTGTCCTTGAGCGGCTTCTTCCCGGCGATTTTGTGGCGGGTTTTGCGGTGATCTTCGACTTCCCCTATCCAGCCGGAGCTGTCTGCGACTGTCCCTCGAGGGCAGTCGGGTATTCGAAGAAAAATCTTCTTGCCGCCCTGGACCGGGACCGGGACCTTCGCCGGGAGGTCAACACGGAACTTGGGGAACGGTTCCGGATGTATCAGTCGCGGTTACTCTATGCCCATATGCCGATCGAGGTCAGACTTTCCCAGGCCCTGGTGGCCCTCTCCGGTCGCGGAACAGATGTCCCGGTCCGGGAACGGGGGGCCTCCTATCGCGATTCGATCGTGATTACGCGCACCGTTCTGGCCCAGATGTGTCTGACCACGGTAGAGACGGCGATTCGCGTGACCCGCATGTGGGAAAAGGCCGGAAAACTCGATCTTTCAAAAAAAGGAATCATTCGGATCGTCGATCCGGCCTTTTTTGAAGGGATTGTCCACGGGCACTCCCTGCGACTTTAAACTTTCCCCTCATCACCCCTCTTCCGGACCATACTCGGCACCGTTGCAGGCCACACATATAAAATCCCCGTCAAGCCACCTCATGGGTTTTCCACAGATCGGACAGGCTTTCTTCTTCATTGTCTCAAGGGGCATGTCATCCTGAACATCAATATCATTCTTTCCTGGTTTCCCGGTGGCCATCACTGCTCCTCCTCGTGGGGGTGGATGAGACTTGGGACATTGACGACCTCATTGTACCGCTTTCCGGGGGATTTTGCTTTTGGCAAAGGGGGAGAGAAGCAGAGATAGATTTTCCCTCTCTCTCCCGGGGTGGTAGGCAAGATGGCCGGAGACTTCAGGAAGAATTGCCGGAAAATATTGTCCTGTCCTTTTGGATCCCGGAAAAAGGATCGTCGCAAGAAACAGAAAAAAGAGAGGAAGGAAAAGACGGCGGAGGGAGGAGATGGAGGTAATGAGAAGAAGGATCACGGCAATATAGAAGAGAAGTCCAATGGCAGGGTTTCCCCCCGGGATTTTCACCAGGCTACCCGGAAGCCGGGCGAAACCTCCGGCCAGCCCCAGGACGATATGGGCAAGTGAGCCAGTCAGAAGGAGAAGGATTGTGGGAGTGTGGGGAAGGATCAGGAGAAGGATCAGGTCAAAAAATCCCAAAGGAAGGAGCAGGTCTCCCGCCACCGGAACGAGGACAGGGTTTGCGATGATCCCCGCGGGGTTCATGGTTCTGAAGACCAGTGCCAGAAGAGGAGCCGTAAGAAGGGTGATGATGAGTCCGGCCTGAAAGGATTCCCGAAGGGGACCCGATCCCGCCTTTTTCCGGCCCTTTTCCGAGATGTGTCTTTGATGCAAGACAAGTCCCCACAGGGCGAGAAGGGAGAGAAGGAAGGAGAGGGACCGGGCGAGGGAAGGGACAAATGCCAGCATGAGGAGGGTTGAAAGTCCCAGAATTTCGGGAAACTCAAGGTCGATGAAGAGAAGTCTCAAAATGGCCAGAAGGGAAAAGGCGAGATAAGCCCTGGCGGCAGCGGGAGGAATGCCGATCATCAGGGTGTAAAATCCCAGAAAGGGAAGGAGCAGGACAAGAAGGGTCCGGGAGACCGGAAGGTGGACTGAGAGAGCGCGAAGAAGGGAAAGGGGCATGATTCGGATCAGAAGAAGGAAGGCCCCGCCTAGGGAGAGGCTCAGAAGGGTCATGTGTTCGCCTGAAACGGAAAGGAGATGGGAAATGCCGGACTGCCTGAAGTCCTCCATCGCATCAGAAGTTAGAAACCGTGTATCGGAAAGGACGAGGGCCGACAGGAGTCCCGCCACATCCGGGGGGTAGTCCTCCCTGAGGCGGGTGGTAAGATTCCGGGAGAGTTGAAATGCCCTCCGGACAAGGTGGTTGACGGGAGAAGAGGAGGGAAGGACATCCAGTAATCCCGAGACAGGGAGAATATAGGCGGGGGTTTCGGAAGGAAGGGGAAATCCGCCTTGAGGGAGTGGAAGGGGATCGATCTGCCCCGACAGGCAGTCTCCCCAAACCAGAGGTTCGGGGGGAAGTCG
>DAIBTC010000108.1 GCA_027415345.1 Nitrospirota bacterium | reverse complement strand
CGGGAAGGCCTGGGAAAACTTCTCTTCGAAGAAGGCCGCGGTCGCCAGGAGGTAGGCGGCCAGGACATTGCCCTGTCCTCCCCGACCGTGGATGCGAATTTCGACCATGGTTCCCCCGCCTATTCGTCCTGACTGACCAGATGCCTTCTAACGGCCGGCTCATCTGCGATCCATGATCCACCATACCACTCCCGGTCCAAGGTGAAAAGCGGTATGGTATCCTTTGGAAGTCGGGGAAAAGAAAAGGAGGGGAGGGATCTCATGACAGAGGAATCCCGAGGATTTCTCGAACGGGAACGATTCCGGGAGCTCTTCGACAGGCTTGTGCTCCGGGGCTACCAGACATTGGCTCCCGTGGTGAGGGACGGAACCATCGTCTACGAAGAGGTGTCGGGACCGGAGGATCTTCCCCGGGGCCTCCGCGATCTCCAAACTCCCGGCTCCTACCGTCTCGAGGCGGGAGAATCCGGACGCTTCTTTTCCTGGGCCAACGGACCCCAGGCCCTGAAGCCGCTCCTTTTTGCCCCCCGGGAGATCCTCTGGGAAACTCGGCGCGAATCCGACGGAGCGCTCTCCTTTTCCTCCTCCTCCCCCTCCCCGCGCCCCCTGGCCGTTATCGGCATCCGGGCCTGCGACCTTTCCGCCCTGGCCCTTTCGGACCGCCACTTCGGAAAGGGCCCCTTTCCCGATCCTGGGTACGCCCTCCGGCGCCGGGACTTGTTCCTGGTGGCCGTCGACTGCTCCCATCCGGCGGATACCTGTTTCTGCGTCTCGACAGGAGATGGTCCCGAGGCCCAGTCGGGCTTCGACCTGGCCCTGGGGGAGCTCGACTCGGGATTTTTGGTCCGGTCCGGGTCGGAAAAGGGCCGGGAACTTCTGCGGGAGCTCTCCCTTCCCCCGCCCGAGTCGTCCATGGAAGAAGCCCTGAAAAGACAGGCGGACCAGGCAAGATCCTCCCAGACGCGCCGTCTTCCTTCCCGGAACCTCCGGAATGCCCTGGCCTCGCGCCCCGACCATCCCCACTGGAACAATCTGGCCGCCCGGTGCCTCTCCTGCGGAAACTGCACCTCGGTCTGCCCCACCTGTTTCTGTTTTTCGGAACGGGAGGAGCCGGCCCTGGACGGCCATTCGAGCCTTCATCTGCGGGAATGGGACTCCTGCTTCACCGCCGGACACAGCTATATCCATCCGGGCCCGCTCCGGGGGGAGACCCGGTTCCGCTACCGCCAGTGGCTGACCCACAAGCTCGACTACTGGCATGACCAGTATGGCCGCTCCGGATGTGTCGGCTGCGGCCGCTGCCTCTCCTGGTGCCCGGTGGGGATCGACTTCACGGAGGATCTTCCCCTCCTTCTCGGGGAGCCCGATGGACACTGACCCCCATTTTCCCCGGGCGGCCATCATCCGGGACCGGATCCAGGAGGCCCCGACGGTCTTCACCCTCCGGCTCGAACCGGAAGGGGACACATCGGTCCCCTTCCGCTTTACCCCGGGCCAGTTCAACATGGTCGGAGTCATGGGCCTGGGAGAGGTCCCCCTCTCCATCGTCTCCGACCCCTCCGACCTCGACTTTTTCGACCACACCGTCCGGATTGTGGGTCGGGTCACCGGGGCGATGGCCCGGATGGGCCCCGGGGACCGGGTAAGCATCCGGGGCCCCTTCGGGAACGGCTGGCCCATGGATGCGACACGCGGGCGCGATATCGTCCTGGTCTCAGGCGGGCTCGGGTGCGCCCCGCTCGTCTCGGTCGTCAACTATGTCGTCCGGCGCCGGGAGGACTTCGGCGCTCTCACCGTGCTTCACGGGGTCAAAAACCCCCGGGACCTCTTCTGGAAGGAGCGATTTTCCCGGCTGAACGGGATCGGGGGAACAAGAGTCTTCCTGACGAGTGATACGGGAGGGTCGGGCTGGGAAGGGGCGGTGGGTCCGGTGACCAACCTGATCGAAAATATTTCTGTCACTAAAAAAACTACGGCCAAGATCTGCGGTCCTGAGCCCATGATGATCGCCACCGTGAGAAAGCTCCTGGACCAGGGCCTTGCCGAGGAGGATCTCTGGGTGAGCCTTGAGCGGAACATGCAGTGCGCAGCCGGATTCTGTGGCCACTGCCAGCTGGGGGAGATGTTTGTCTGCCGCAGCGGACCCGTCTTCCGCTATTCGGAGATCAAGAACCGGCTGGGAATCCGGGGACTATGACCATGAGCGGATCCGCCAGACCTGAAGAAGGCTCTAAAACGCCTCATCCGAAACCCCGGATCGCCGTCCTGAAGCTCGCTTCCTGCGATGGCTGCCAGCTCGCCTTTCTGGGACTGGGCGACAAGCTCCTCGAGCTCTCCGGCCAAGTCGAGATCGTCCACTTTGCCGAGGCAGGTCCCCTGGGCCCCCTGACCGGCCTCGACATCACCTTCATCGAAGGCAGCCTTTCAACCCGGGAGGACCGCGATATGGTGCTCTCGGTCCGGAAGGAGAGCCGGTTTCTCGTGACGATCGGGGCCTGCGCGACCTCCGGTGGAATCCAGGCCCTTAGAAACCTCGCCTCCGGCCCTCTCCTCTCCTCCCTCTATCCCTCCCCGGAGGTCATCGACTTTCTCGACCAATCCACCCCCGTGGCCTCCCTGGTCCCGGTCGACCTCGAGCTCTGGGGATGTCCGGTCACCGGGGACCAGATCCTGGGGTCCCTCCGATCCCTGCTTTTCGGGGCCCTTCCCCCCGTCCAGACCGACAAGGTCTGTCTTGAATGCAAGCGACGGGGGATTGCCTGCGTGACGGTCACGAAACAGATCCCCTGCCTGGGTCCCGTGACGCTCACGGGATGCGGCGCCCTCTGTCCCTCCTTCGACCGGGGATGCTATGGGTGTTTCGGTCCGGCCGAAAACCCCGAAACCTCCTCTCTCGCCCGGAGCTTCTCCGGTCTTGGACTAACACCCTCCGAGATCACCCGGCGCTACCTCTTCATCAACAGCAATGCCCCGGCCTTCCTGAAGGAAGGGAGACGTTGGCAGGGAGGGGATTCCCATGAGTGAGGACCGGCTCCTCCGCATTCCGGTCATGGCCCGGGTGGAGGGAAAAGGAGCCCTTGAGGTCACCCTCCGGGAGGGACGGATCGGGGAGGTGCGCCTTAGCATCTTCGAACCTCCCCGCCTCTTCGAAAAAATTCTCGAAGGACGGGAATTCCGAGAGGTCCCCGACATCGTGGCCCGGATCTGCGGCATCTGCCCGGCCGCCTACCAGATCACCTCAGTTTTGGCCATCGAGAAGGGGTTCGGAATGGTTCCAGGAGAGGAGATCACCCGGTTCCGGAGGATCCTGGCCTGCGGAGAGTGGATCTCGTCCCACAGCCTTCATATTCATCTTCTGGCCGCTCCGGACTTTCTGGGTTACCCGGATGCGATGGAGTGGGGCCGCCATGATCCCCAAACCCTCCGGCGGGGCTTTGAACTCCACGCCCTCGGAAACGCCCTCATGTCCCTTCTGGGAGGTCGTCCGGTCCATCCTGTCGGCGCCTGTGTCGGAGGATTTTTCCGCTTCCCCTCCCGGCAGGAGACAAAGGCCCTGGCGGAGAGGATCCGCGCCGCCCTCCCCTTGGCCTCGGCCCTGGTTCGGTGGGCGGCCGACCTGGATTACCCGGAAAGCGACCGCGCCTTTACCTCCGTCTGCCTTCAAGGCGCGGGGGGCTATCCCATGAACGAAGGGCGCATCGTCTCGGACCGGGGCCATGACCTCGATCCGGCCGACTTCGAGTTCCGGATCCGGGAGTTCCAGGTTCCCCACTCGACGGCCTTCCACAGCCTTCTCGACGGAGAGCCCTACCTGGTGGGCCCCCTGGCCCGCCTGAACATTCATGGGGACAAGATCCCGGAGGACATCCTCTCGGATGTCGTCTCCTCGGGAATCCGCTTCCCCAGCACTAACATGAACCATAGCCTTCTGGCGCGGGCCATCGAGATCCACTATGCCTTGAGGGAGTCCCTCTCCCTTCTGGAGGGACCTCCTCCCGCCGGTCCGTCGTTTGTTCCCGCGGAGCCTGTGGAGGGGACCGGAATTGCCGCCACGGAGGCACCACGGGGCATCCTCTGGCACCGCTACGACCTGGCCCGGGACGGCCTTGTCCGGAAGGCCCGGATCATCCCTCCGACCAGCCAGAACCAGTCCTTGATGGAGGACGACCTCCGGGAGTCCCTCGAACGAGCCGGGCTCGACCGGCCCGAGGAGGCTCTCAGGAAGGACGCGGAACGGATCGTCAGAAACTATGATCCTTGCATCTCCTGTGCCACCCATTTTCTGGACCTGACCGTCCACCGGGACGACGGGTGAAGACCCGGATCGTGATCCTGGGAATTGGCTCCCCGTTTCACCCAGACCAGGCGGCCATGAGTCTTGTCGAAGGGATGCGAAGGGAGGGATTTTCTTCCGGAATCGAGGGGGTCGAATTCGCCTTTCAAACCCTGGACCGGCCGGGATGGGGACTTCTCGAATTTCTCCGGGAGACGGAGTGGGCGATTCTGGTGGACGCGATGGTCTCCGGAAGAAGACCGGGGTCGGTCTCGCGGCTCGACATCGACACCCTTCCCCTCTCCTCCCGGACGCTCACCTCCCACGAGGTGGGCCTTCTGCCCGTTCTGGCCGTGGGACGATCCTTGGGTCTCATCCCCCGCGGATTGATCCTCTACGGAATCGAGATCGATCCCCCGCCGTTTCCGGATCCCGCCTCCCTCCGGGAGCCTTCTCTCGCGGTCGCACGCTCCCTAAGAGACGCTATTCAAAGAGACATGGCCTCCCTTTTGGCTCCGGAGACCATTCGGGAGAGACGATGAGGAGACTCCGGGATCCCCAAATGACTCCGGAAGGACTCTTCCTCTCCCAAACCTTGGAAGGAGAGGCCATGGGACGGTTTCCGGCCCTCATGAAGAAAAGCCTTCTCTCTCCTTCCTTAAGTCGCAAATTTTCAGGGGCTTTTTTGATAAAGGGAAGGAAGCTTGAGGTCTATAGATCAATGCGCTAGAACACAGCCTGTTGCAAGAAAGAGGTCAAGAAACCAATCCCCCAACGATCCGGAAAGAAATTTAGATTCTGGCCGACGTCCATGACGAAGGATTCTCTCTCGTTCAAGTCGCCAAAAAGCTTGATGTCGTCATCGGATATTTGCGCTATCGCATTCCAGAAGAATCGCAAAAGATCTCAGCCCGATACAAGAAAGGAGTGTTGAAGCAAGCCCAGAAAACCTTCGATCGAAAAGC
>DAIBTC010000107.1 GCA_027415345.1 Nitrospirota bacterium | reverse complement strand
GATGGGCAGGAATCTTTCAGGAAAATTTCCGGATCCCGGATTGAAGGCCTGATGGATTTGGGTTTATCGGAGACGAATGGTATGATGAATGTTCCGGGTCGATTTAAGGTGGCAAGGGGGGCCATATTCTGGAGTGCCTCTTCCTGCCTTGAGGTCGGACCCTGCGGAAGTTGCGAGGAGCTTTGTCCGACCGGTGTTCTTGATCTAGGGCTTTTTGAGAGAGACTTCAATTTGACGGAATCCCCCGTCTGTATCCGATGCAGGCTTTGTCTTTTAACCTGTCCAACCGGAGCATTGGCATTTTCTCCGGAGGGTAGCGTCCCCGGTTAGTAGCGGTGTGGAAGCCGGGGGGTTCGTATAGCGCGAGTACCGGAGTTCTGCGGATATGTCTAATCCAAATCCCTCATTTCTCCCTGTCCTGTCATCCTGGGCTGATTCTGAATCCCCCGGAGTCTCTCCGGCCCTCGACCTGCCAAAGGGCTCTCTGTCAGCCCTGGGTCCTGCGATTATTCTGGACTCTCTTGAGGAAGGTGTTGTGGCCATAGGGCTGGACAAGAAAATTCTCTACATGAACCGGGCCGCACGAGAAATCCTGGGCATGCCGGAAGGGGATTTTTCCGGTATGGATTGCCAGAAGGCCATGCGGACGTCTGTTTGCAGCGCCCGGTGTCTTCTGGAAAAAACCCTCGAAACGGGAGAGCCCTTCCGGAACTATGAAATTACGCTCACCGACCACCATCGCCGCACCCGCCTCGTGAGAGTCAACACGGCCCTTCTTCGGGACGGGGAGGATCATGTCGTTGGCGGGGTGGAAATCTTTCACGATGTCACCCAGATCGCTGAACTCCGGAACGAACTGAAAGGCCGATACTCCTTTGGCCGGATCATCGGCCAGAGTGAAAGAATGAAAGAGCTTTTTGACCTTTTGCCGGTTGTGGCCCAGAGCAAATCGACAGTCCTGATTGAAGGCGAAAGCGGGACCGGCAAGGAGCTGGTTGCCCATGCCATCCATGAAAACAGCCCACGGAAAGAGGGGCCTTTCATCAAGGTTAATTGTGCAGCCTTGTCGGAAGGGGTCCTCGAGTCGGAGCTCTTTGGTCATGTCCGTGGCGCTTTCACAGGGGCGGTCTCGAGCAAGCCGGGTCGATTCGAGATGGCCTCGGGTGGGACCCTTTTCCTTGACGAAATCGGGGAAATTTCGGCGACCATGCAGGTCAAGCTTCTGAGGGTTCTTCAGGAGGAGGAGTTCGAGCGTGTCGGGGGGACGAAGACGCTTAAGGTTGATGTCCGGGTCATTGCCGCCACAAACCGTGATCTGAAGAAGGCGATTGAGGCGGGGGAGTTCCGGAAGGATCTTTATTACCGGCTCAGGGTTGTGCCCCTTTCCCTGCCTCCTCTCAGGGAGAGACGGGAGGATATCCCCCTTCTGGTGTCGGCCTTCCTGGCGCGCTACAATGCCGAATTCGGGAAAAATATCGAAGGCCTGACCCAGCCTGCCCTGGATGAGCTCTTGAACCATACCTATCCGGGAAATATTCGAGAGTTGCAGAATATCATGGAGCACGCCGTGCTTCTGGCAGCGGGACGTATGATCGATATCAAGGATCTGCCCCGGGATCTTTGGACCCCGACCGGAGAACGTCCTTTCCTTGACTCGGCCCTCTCACTTCCCCAGCCTCTCAAGAATGTGGAGGATGCCCTGATTCAGAAAGCGATGGAGCGGACGAACGGTAATATGTCCGAGGCAGCGCGTCTTCTCGGGATAGGCCGCTCGACCCTCTGGAGACGATTGCGGGAAAAGGGGGAGGCTCCATGATCATATCCACATTGCCCGGAGAATTCCGGTCCCTTATCTCCACCCATAGGCTTGTCCCTGTGGTTGGGGAAGCCCTGTCGGACTTTCTGACTCCCCCGGGAATTTATGCATCCCTTTCCTCTTCTGAGCCGCGGTTTCTTCTGGAGAGCGCGACAGGGGGAGACCGGTGGGGACGCTATTCATTTGTGGGATCAGGAATGAGGTTTTCCTTCAGGGGGACGCTCACGGAAGGGCTGACGGTCGGGAAGTACCGGGAGGGAAAATTGGCCTCCTCGGTTCGACACGAAGGGGATCTTCTCGATAGTTTTTCCAGGGCAATGGCCGATCTGAATGCCTTTGTCGACAGCAGATTCCCGGTCTTTTCCCAAGGAGCCGTGGGATATTTTTCCTACGACATGGTCCGGAGCTTTGAGGAACTCCCGGAAACGCTTCCCCATTCCGACGATTTTCCTGATCTCGACTTTGTCGTTCCAGAAATTATGGTCATTCTGGATCATGCCCTTCAAAAAATTCGCATCATGACCTGGGTTGACCGTCAGGACGGCGATCCCGTGAAGTTGTATGACGAAGCTGTGGTGCGGCTTCAGACCTTCTGGGAATCTCTTTTCCTCTCCCGTCCCCTCCTCAAGCCGGCCATGTCTGACCGGCACGGACCGTTCTCGGTCAGGGAGGTGACTGATTCTGAAAGCTTCAAGGGTGGAGTGGAAAGGGCAAAGGAGCATATCAGGGCCGGAGACATCTTCCAGGTTGTTCTCTCACGCCGTTTTGAATTTCCCTGGGAGGGGTCTCCGTTGACTCTGTACCGGGTGCTTCGCTCAATCAACCCTTCCCCCTATCTTTACCTGATTGAAAACGGGCCTTTTGCCCTCGTTGGATCTTCTCCCGAGCTTTTTGTCAGGGTGACTGGAAAGATTGTGGACCTGAGACCCATCGCGGGAACTGTCCGCCGATCGGGGGATCCTGTGGAAGACGAAAGACGCTCGGAACGCCTTCTTGCAGATCCGAAGGAAAGAGCGGAACACGTCATGCTTGTCGACCTGGGACGAAACGATGTGGGGCGCATTGCTGAAAAAGGAGGTGTCCGGGTCAGCGAAATGATGGTCCTTGAACACTATTCCCATGTCATTCATATCGTGAGCCATGTCACCGGTATTCTGGCTGAGGGAAAGACGGGCTATGATGTCATACGGGCGGCCCATCCGGCCGGAACTCTTTCGGGGGCTCCGAAGATCCGTGCCATGGAAATTATCGAGGACCTGGAACCGATTCGTCGCGGGCCCTATGCCGGGTGCGTGGGGGTTGTCTCCTTTTCGGGAGATGTGGATCTGGCGATCGCGATCCGTTCCGTTTTCATTTCGGGCTCTCGGGGATTTTTTCAGGCTGGGGCCGGAATCGTGGCCGACAGTGATCCTGAGCGGGAGAATCAGGAAATCCTGGCCAAGGCCCAGGCCATGGTCCGGGCCCTGGAGATCACCCATGGGAGCGAGGGACCATGGCTTTTTTGATGATCGACAACTATGACTCCTTCACCTACAATCTCGTCCAGTATTTTTGGGAGCTTGGAGTGGAGATGGAGGTCTTTAGAAACGACCGGATCCGCCTAGCCGACATTGATGTCGGAATGCTGGAGGGAATTGTGCTTTCACCCGGACCGGGAACTCCGGCCGATTCGGGAATCTGTCCTGAAATCGTAAGGGAGTTCGCACCGGATCTGCCGATCCTTGGTGTATGCCTGGGCCACCAGACGATCGGGGAAGTCTTTGGGGGTTCTGTGGTCAGGGCTCCCCGCCTCATGCATGGAAAAACTTCGCCCGTCCTTCATGACGGATCCGATCTCTTTGCGGGCATTCCCAGCCCTTTTGAGGCCACCCGGTATCATTCCCTGATCGTTCTTGAAAGCACCCTGCCACCAGAGATCGAGGTCACGGCGAGGACGGAGGAAGGAGAGGTCATGGCCCTGGCTCACCGCCGTTATCCGACCCGGGGGGTCCAGTTTCATCCGGAATCGATTCTCACCCTTCACGGCAAAACCCTTCTTGCAAACTTCATCTCTCTCGCACGATCCTTCAACGAATCCAGAAAAGGGAAATCGGCATGACGCCCAGGGATGCCCTCCTTACTCTCCTGAAGCGGGAATCCCTGTCTAGAAAAGAGATGAGCAGGGTCATGGGAGAGATTATGGACGGCAAGGTTGAAGAGGCTCTCATGGCCGGAATCACTGTGGCCCTTCTTGCCAAAGGTGAGACTTCCCAGGAGATTTCTGGAGCTGTCGACGCTCTCCGGGCCCGCCAGTGCCATTTTCCGGAAGACGGAAAGGATGCGATCGATGTCTGTGGAACCGGAGGAGACAGGTCTGGAACAGTGAATCTTTCCACAGCCATTTCTTTTGCCCTGGCAGGAGGCGGTATCAGGGTCATAAAGCATGGGAATCGGGCCATTTCGAGTCGGGCCGGTTCGGCCGATGTCCTTGAGGCGATGGGGCTCAGGATTGAGATGACACCGGAAGAGGCGGCAGGGCTTTACAGGGAAACAGGGCTGACCTTCCTCTTTGCTCCCCTTTATCACCCGGCTCTCCGGATTGTCGCAAAGGTCCGGCGGGAGCTCGGAATCAGGACCTTTTTCAACCTTCTGGGGCCCCTGGCCAATCCTGCCCGGGTTCCCCGACAGGTGGTGGGGGTTTACGAACGGGAGCGGCTCGAGACCGTGGTTGATGTCCTCACGAGTACTGGGAGCGAGGAGGTCCTGGCGCTTTTCGGAAATGGGCTCGATGAGGTGAATCTTTCTTCGACGACGACAATGCTTCACCTTTCAGGGGGGAAAAAAACCTGGTCCGAGGTGACAGCCAGGGATTTTGGGCTTGATCCCTCTCCGCTTTCCGAGGCCATTGGAGGGGACAGGGAGCAAAACGCCGCCCTGATCGTCAGGGTTCTCGAAGGAGAACGCTTCCCCCTCCGGAATTGGGTTTTGGCCGGGGCAGCTCCGGCCTTTCTTGTCTCAGGAAAGGTTTCGACCCTTAAGGAAGGAGTCGAAGCGGCCATGAAGGCCATCGATTCGGGGGCGGCTTTGGCAGTTTATCGGCGCTGGAAGGAGTTTTCCTCCAAATGACCCTTCTTCGGCAAATCGTTGATGAAAAGCGGCTCGAAGTGGCGTTGGCCTCCCGGAAGCGGCCTCTTTCCGGACTTATGAAGGAGGTCTCCCGGGCACCGTCTGTCAGGAATTTTGCTCCGAATCCTTCGCCTTCAAAAGGGAGGCCGCGCATTATTGCGGAAATGAAAAGGAAAAGCCCGTCGAGGGGACTCATCCAGGATCCTTATGATCCGGAGGGATTGGCAGAGACATACAGGAAGGGAGGGGCCTCCGCCCTTTCGATCCTGACGGATGCCTCCTTCTTTGGCGGAAGTCTGGAGGATCTGATCCGGGTCAGAATGTCTCCCGCAGGGGAAAGACTCCCCCTCCTCCGGAAGGATTTCATCATCGATCCCTATCAGGTGT
>DAIBTC010000106.1 GCA_027415345.1 Nitrospirota bacterium | reverse complement strand
GGCGGAACAGGGGCTTGAGATCGGCGATGATCATGGGGCACCCTCCTTTTGGGCCCGGGGGGCCGCGTATGTGTCAGATGGACTCTCCCGGAAGACGGAGGAGAGAGGGAAAACCACCCTCTTGACCGGAGTGAAGGCCTCTGTCTCGAGCCAGGCGTCGAGTCCCAGCCGGCAACGCTCCTTCGCCCCGAGCACGACCGGAGCGGGGGAGCGGTCCCAAAGGAGCAGCTCGACCTCCGCCGAAACGGGATCGATCAGGTAGAACTCTTGCCAGAAGGAGACCTTCCGGAGAGTCTCCCGTCCGGGGAGAAGCCTTTCGAAGCCTGGATTGTCCACCGGGCCGATCCGGATCCGGATCTGGTTCGACCGGGTCCGGATCCGGTCCCCCAGCACCGTCTCCTCGCCCAGCAAAAGCCTCCGGCCCAGCAAAAGGCGCTGCTCCTCGGGAAGGGGGAGGGTCCGCTCGACGCACTGGACCACCTCGACCCGGGTCCCGTCCAGGACATCCGAAAGGATCGCCTCCAGGCCCCGGGCCGACCGGGGGTGCTGGGTCAGGAGTCCGGCATAGCGCAGGGCGGTGGGGCCCAGGGGATCGGCCTCCCGGAAGAGGGGGTCGGCAAGGCCGGTAAAGACATGAAAGAGGTTGGTGATCTCCGCCTCCCCCTTTTCGTAGGCGCGAAGCGACAGGCGGACCTTCTCCCAGGTGTCGTAAAGAAGGGGGTAGAGCACACCGTGGAGAATGTCCAGAAAGTCCCGGGCCGAGGAACCATCGTTGTTCCGCTCCTCGATCAGGTCTTCGGTATAGAAGGTCGGAAGGGGGGAGGCGACGCCATAGAGCCCGAAGAAGTTGGCCTCCAGGACAGGCTTTCCCGAGGGATCCTCCCAGTCGAGGGAGGCCAGGTCCCGGGGCGGAAAGGCCAGCGACAGGGCCGGACGGACCCGGACCCTCTCCCAGAGGGCCTCCCCCGTCCCTTCGTTTCGGGTGAGGACAAGGCGCAGGAGGCGGATCGCCTGGACGAACTCGTACCCCCCGGCCTGTGCCTCAAGGGTCCCCCGGAGGCGTTCTAGATCAGGGTCTGTGTGCCCAGCCGCTCCGGCCATGAGAGCCTCTCTCCTGTCAGGATGTCCTCGATCTCGAGGCGGGTGTAAGTGTTGACGGTGGCATAGACGGACAGGAATTCGTTCAGAACCGTTCCGAAAAGATAAAGGTCGGCGATATCGGCGAAACCGTCTCCCCGGACCCTCACCAGGATCTGGGTCCCCCGGAGCAGGATCCCCCGGATGAAACGGCTTTTCCGCTCCACCGTCACCGCCTCGAGGCTGTCGATCCTCTTGCGGTTGGTGTCCTCGAGCCCCTTGTTCCGCTCGGTCGGAAAGAGGTAGACCGACAAAAGGGAGCGAAGCCTTCCGGCATCGGCCAGGGAAAGGAAGTTTATTCCCAGCTGGGAAAGAACCCTCCAGGAGAGCCCGTCGCCCAGCGGAGGCTGGATGTAGGGGGTGGGGGGTGTGAGGTTTGTAAAGGAGAGGCGCTCGGGCGAGTTGTCGGTGGTCCGGTTGATCTCGCCTGTCTTCAGGGTCTCCGGCAGGAACCGGTTGGTGGCCAGGACCCCCAGGGAAAGGGTCTCCTCCTCCGGGACCTCTCCCTTCCCATAGAGGAGTCCCAGCCATGTCTCGGCCCGGGGCTCGGTCTGGGAGGGCCGCCGGATCACCCGGTAGGCCCGGAGGTCCGGCGAGACCCCCTGGCCCAGGAGCTCCTGGAAGGGGCGATATTCCAGGACCCGACCCGACATCCCCGACAGCCCGGTGACCCGGGTGACGGAAAAGACGTCAAAATGGTCGGGGTGGCTCCCGGAGAGGCGGACCGGGATCTCCGCCCGACGGTGGTCGACCGTGATCGGCTCCGCCTCGGCCTGGAAGAGGTTCACCGCCGGAACCGCCCCCAGGACGAAATGGTGGGGTCCGGGCGCGAGGGGCCGGGCCGGAGACCGGGTCAGGCGGAAGGTGAGGGTGGCCGTATTCCCGCCTCCCCGCTGGCGCCATCCCGAAAGACCCGAAAGCTCCAGGAAGAGGAACTTGGCCGGCATGACGAAGAACTCCTGGAAGAGACGGTAGGCCGAGAAGGAGCCGGGGGAGTAGGGAAAGAGAGCCGAATCGTCCGAGAGGGAGGGCATCCTGAGCGCCGAGGGGGAGAGGGAAAAGGGGGGTTCCCCCGGGGCCGAGATCTCGATGGAGGCGAGGCTCCGTGTCAGGAGATGGAAGTGGGTCGCCCCCTCGGAATAGGCCCCCCCCAGATAGAAGGTGAGCGGGACAGCGGCATTCCCGAAAGTGTCAGATGGATCGAGGCGGGCCGCCCGGCCTCCTGTTCTGCCCGGACCTCGGTCACCGCGAGGGGATGGACATCGAGATCCTGGCAGGTTTCGAAGAGACAGGCCGTGCCTTCAACGGGAACGGAGGCGGCCTTCGTCCCCCGGGGGACCCGGACCGTCTCGGTCTGTCGCCCGCGGGGGGTGAAAGCCAGGACCGTAGCGGAGGGAACCGGACGGAGAAACTGGGAAAAAAGGACCCGGGCGATCTCCTGGATGAATTCCGGGAAATGGTCGGAGAGCCTCTGGTGAAGGATGGAGGTCAGAAAGGCCACCCCCTCCAGAAGCCGCTCGACATCGGGGTCGGCGGAGGGCTGGCCGAGCATGGGCGCCACCGCCGGGTGGGCCGCCGAAAACTCCCGGGCCAGGACCCGGAGCCGCGACAGTTCCTCTTCGTAGGTCGTCGTGGACATCGATGTACCGCCCCCCAATTAAACGCCGTTAACCGCTCCCTACAGGAGGACGATTTCCCCGCTGGCCCGGACGAGCGCCGGGAACTGGATCGGCCAATTCTGGCCACCAAGGGGAATCTCCCCCGAAATTTCAAGACGTAGGGCCCCTAGTTCCGTGGTCGTCTCGAGGGCCCGAACCCGGGGCGCGAGGAGGCGCGGCTCGTAGCGCGCCACCGTCTCGAGAACGGACCGGACGATATCGACCGAAGAGCCCGATTCGAAGGATCCGGCGACGTTGGAGAGATCGGGGACCCCGAAATCTTCCGCGATGGGGACGGACCGGCGCCGGGTCCGCAATATGCGCTGAAGGTGGGCCCGAACGGAGGCCGAGACCCGTTCGAAACGGGAACCCTTCCGGCCCTCCTCGGGCGCTCCCAGTTGGCCGATCCTCTCGAGGAGCCGTTCCCGGACCTCGGTCATGGCCCTCCCCCCCCGACCCTTTGGGATCCTAGGACTTGGGATTGATCCAGGAGTCCTCCCCGGAGATTCCGCCGTCGGCCCAGGTCACCGTGATCTTTTCGAAGGCGAATGAGACATCCTCCATGTGTCCCATCTGCCGGTCTTCCGACCGTAGGACATTGGGCATCCAGTCCCTCATGGCGACGATGGTCGCGTTTTCGAGTTCGGTGGTGTAGTATTTCTCCTCCTTGCCCTGGGGGTTGATCCGGTACCAGTCGAGGGTCACCTTGGTCATCTGCTCCCCGGTGCAGAGGGCCTGGAAGAGCTTGGGCGAGCTCTTGTCGATCTCCTTCGTGATGGTGATCGGGTTGTGAATCCGGCGTCCGGTCGGAAGTCCGCTCTGGGGGTTTTTCGGAAGCTCGACCGAATAGTCGAAGGCCTGGACCTGGATCGCCCCCTCCCGCCCCTTGATGTTGCAGGAGCCGTCAATCTTTCCTTGCTGCTTTCCGTGGACGAAGGCGTAGAGTGGCATCGGCATGTCGTGTCCTTTCTCGTTTGGGATGAATTCATGGCATCGGGGTCAGCCTGGGGACCGGACCCCCCCCTCATTTCTTGTCGAGTTTTCCAACAAGGGACAGGGTGAAGGACGACCCCATGTACTTGAAGTGGGGCCGGACCTTGAGGGAGACCCGGTACCACCCGGGATCCCCCTCGACGTCGGAGACGGCGATCTCCGCCTGGCGGAGGGGCCGCCGGCTCCGGACACCGGGGGCCGGGTTGTCCATATCGGAGACGTACTGCCGGATCCAGTTGTTGAGTTCGGCCTCGAGGTCGCTCCGCTCCTTCCAGGTTCCGATGTTCTCCCGCTGGATCACCTTGATGTAGTGGGCCAACCGGCTCATCACGAAGATGTAGGGAAGCTGGGTCCCGAGCTTGTAGTTGAGTTCGGCCTCCTTGCCTTCCTTCGTCTGGCCAAAGAATTTGGGCTTCTGCGCCGAGTTGGCGGAAAAGAAGGCCGCGTTGTCGGAATTTTTGCGCATGGTAAGGGCCATGAACCCCTGCTCGGCCAGTTCGAACTCGCGGCGCTCTGAGATCAGGATCTCGGTGGGGATCTTGCTCTGGACCTCCCCCATCGCCTCGTAGTTGTAGATCGGCAGGTCCCTCACGGCCCCGCCTCCCTGGGGTCCGATAATGTTGGCGTTCCACCGGTACTGGGAAAAGGAGGCCGAGAGCCGGGAGGCGAAGGCGAAGGAGGCGTTCCCCCAGAGGAAGGCGTTGTTTCCCGGGCTGACATCCTCCTGGTAGTTGAACTTCTTGGAGGGGACCGTCTGGGCCCCGTAGGGGAGCCTCAGCATGAACCGTGGAACGGTCAACCCCACAAAACGGGCGTCCTCGCTCTCCCGGAAGGCGTTCCACTTCGCAAACTGGGGCATTTCATAGATCGAGGCCAGGTCCTTGAGGTTCGGAAGCTTCGAAAAGTCGTCGACCCCGAAGAACTCCGGACCGGCCGAGGCAATGAAGGGGGCATGGGCCATGGCGGCGACCGCGGCGACATTCTGCAAAAGCTTGATGTCCTGGGGACCCGGATTCATCTCGTAGTTGGCAATGATCGTCCCGTAGGGCTGACCGCCAAACTGGCCGAACTCGTTCGTATAGGCGATCTTGTAGAGTCCCGACTTGGTGATCTCGGGGGCATCCTCGAAGTCCTCACGAAGTTTCTGCTTGCTCACGTTCAGGATCTCGATGCGGTTGTTCTCCCGGAAGTCGGTCTGGTCGACCAGAAACTTGAGGGAGCGCCAGGCGGATTCCATCTTCTGGAAGTCGGGATGGTGGAGGATGGCGTCGACCTGACGGCAAAGCTTCTTGTCGAGGTCGGCAATCATCTCGTCGACCGTCGCCTGGGTAACCTTTTCCACCGACCGCTGGGGTTCGAGCAGCTCGTTGATGAAGGCCTTGACCCCCTGGCGGGTGATGGAATAGGCCTCGTCTCCGGGCTTGAGACGCGTCGCCTCGACAAGATCGTCGATCAGGGAGTCGCTGAAGGAGGGAGCGGTGCCGGGGTCCTTCGCGGATTTCTGCGGGTCGTCTGCCATGAGA
>DAIBTC010000105.1 GCA_027415345.1 Nitrospirota bacterium | reverse complement strand
AGTTTGGATGGCGTCTTGACCGTTCCCGTCCGAAGGCGGGAAAAACCGGGCCGTTCATTAAATGCCTGACGGTCCTTCCCAATTATTATCGACCAGAGACAGCCCGCCTCCCGATCCGGGCTCTTCCGTCAGGAGGACCGTCATGGTCATGGCCGGCTGTGTGGCAGGTTTCCGTGGCTGTCACCCTCCCATTCCGTCCCTTTGGGGATCACCCTGATTCAAGGAGATCTTTCTCGATGAAGAAACAATACCTCTTGGCTCCCGGTCCTACCCCCGTTCCCCCGGAGGTCCTTCTGGCCATGTCCGCCCCCATGATTCACCATCGCTCCCCGGACTTCATTCCGGTGATCCAGAAGGTTCGAACCGGTCTCAAATGGCTCTTCCAGACGACCCAGGAGGTCATCACAGTCGCCGGAAGCGGGACGGCCGGCATGGAAGCCTCCATGACAAATTTCCTGAGCCCCGGAGACAAGGTCATCGCCATCAATGGAGGCAAGTTCGGTGAGCGCTGGCTCAAGATCGCCAAGGCTTACGGAGTGACGCCCATTGAGGTGACGGTCCCCTGGGGGGACTCGGTCGATCTCTCCCAGGTGGAGAAGCTCCTAGCCGGAGATTCTTCAATCAGGGCAGTCTACGTCCAGGCCAGCGAAACCTCCACCGGCGTCTGGCACGACATCCAGGGCCTGGCCCGGCTCACGGCCAGTCGCGAACAGACGATCCTGGTGGTCGATGCGATTACCGCCCTGGGGGTGGTCAACATTCCGATGGACCAGTGGGGAATCGACGTCCTGATTACCGGATCCCAGAAGGCGCTCATGCTTCCTCCGGGCTTGGCCTGTATCGCCGTTTCCGAGAAAGCCTGGGCTCTCAACCAGTCGGCCAAGTGTCCCCGGTTCTACCTCGACCTAAAACGTGAAAAGGACAACATCCTCAAGGACTCCAATGCCTGGACCCCCGCCGTCTCGCTCTGGATCGGTCTTGCGAAGTCCCTAGAAATGATGCAGGCGGAAGGGCTCGAAAAGCTTTTTGCACGCCACCGGCTTCTTGCCAGGGCAACCCGGGAAGGAGTCAGGGGATTCGGTCTTTCGATCTTCGCCCGACAGACTCCCTCCGATGCCCTGACCGCCATTGTCGCCCCCGAAGGCTTCGATGGAGAGCTGATCTACAAGAATCTCCGGAACCAGTACGGGATCACGGGAGCCGGAGGTCAGGATCAGCTCAAGGGGAAGGTCTTCAGGGTCTCCCATATGGGTTATGCCGATACCTTCGACATCATCACCGCTATAAGCGGAATCGAGATGGTCCTGGCCCGCATGGGCTACAAAGGGGCTCCCCTCGGAGCCGGCGTCGCCAAGGCCCAGGAAGTTCTGATTCAGGGATAAAGCCTCATGGCTCCGTGAAAGAAGCTTATTCCGGAGCCCAAACCAGGATCCGATTTCTATTCATGTGGAGGATGTGTTGAGTACAGGGCCGGTCCGGATCCTTGTGAGCGATCCGATTTCAGAGGAAGGTCTGGATATTTTCAGAAACGCCGGTTTTGAGGTCACCGTCAAGGCCAAGCTCTCTCCCGAAGAGCTGAAAAAGGAACTTGCCGCATACGACGGGCTCGTCATTCGCAGCGGGACCAAGGTAACTGCAGAAGTCCTTGAGGGAGCGACCCGGCTCAAGGTGATCGGGCGGGCAGGGGCGGGGCTCGACAATGTGGATCTTGCAGCGGCCACCAACCGGGGGATCGTTGTCATGAACACCCCGGGCGGAAACACGATCACGACAGCAGAACATACCATCTCCATGATGATGTCGATGGTCCGGAAGATTCCTCAGGCCAATGCCTCCAACCGGTCCGGCAAGTGGGAAAAGTCCAAGTTCATGGGAATGGAACTCTCCCACAAGACATTAGGGATTCTTGGAATGGGTAAGATCGGCTCCCACGTGGCCCACGTGGCCCAGGGTCTCCTGATGAACGTGATCGCCTACGATCCGTTCCTCACCCCGGAAACCGCCGAAAAGCACGGGGTCTTGCCCGTGACGCTCGAGGAGCTCTTTACAAAGTCCGATGTCATCACCGTTCATACACCCCTGACTCCCGAGACCACCAACCTTATATCAAAGGCCACCATCGCAAGGATGAAAAAGGGCGTCTATCTCGTCAACTGCGCCCGGGGTGGAGTGATCAACGAAACCGACCTGGCCGAAGCCCTGGCCAATGGCCATGTGGCGGGAGCCGCCTTCGATGTCTTCGTCCAGGAGCCGCCGCCTCCGGACCACCCTCTTCTGAAGCTCGACAACTTCATCTCGACTCCCCATATCGGGGCGGCGACGAAGGAGGCCCAGGAGAATGTGGCCCTGGCCGTGGCTGACCAGATGGTTGACTATCTTGCCAAGGGCGTGATCCGGTATGCGGCCAACCTTCCCTCCATACCCCCGGAAGATGCGGGACGGGTTGCCCCCTACCAGCAACTGGCCGAAGTCATGGGCGGAATCCTTTCGCAAATCACTCAGGAACCGATTTCAAAAATTGCGGTCGAATTCAGCGGAGAGGCGGCAACCCTTCCGACCTCCATCGTGACGATTTCGGCGATCAAAGGGGTCCTTTCCCCCATCCTGGCGGCACGGGTAAACGAGGTCAATGCTCCCATCCTGGCTAAGGAACGGGGTCTTGAAGTCGTCGAATCCCGATCCTCCCAGCAGGGGGATTACGTAGGACTCCTGACCCTTCGGGCCACGACGGCCCACGGGACTCACCAGATCGCGGGATCCATTTTTCAGAAAAAGGATTTCCGGATCGTTTCCCTCGACAACCTCCCGGTGGAAGTCGTCCCGGACCCGATCATGCTCTTCCTCACCAACCAGGACCAGCCTGGAGTAGTCGGTCTTGTCGGAAGTCTCCTGGGATCCCATGGCATCAATATCGCCCGGATGCAATTCGGTCGTGATTTTCCCGGTGGAAAGGCCATTTCATTGATCGGTCTCGACACAGAGCCGTCTCAGACCGTTCTTGATGAGATTCGAAAAAATTCGAAAATCATTGCACTCAAGTTGTTACGTATTCCCTCCCTTTCGAGATAGCAGGTTTCCGACATCCATGGACAAGCGGAAAAAAGGGGCCGGCAACACCCACCGGCCCCCTTCGAAAACAACGCCGACCGGGGTTTCGCCTGTCTTTTCGCGGACGGCTCGCTTCCGGAGGGAGACAACCCATCGCCTTCTTGCCCATTTTTTTCTCTGGGGATATCGGGAGATCATCCTGCCCTCCTTTGAATACCTCGATGCCATCTCTCCCGGTCTTGATCCCTCCCTTTTGACAAAACTCTACCTCATGCAGGACCGGGGATCCGGGCAGGTTCTCGTCCTTCGTCCGGACGCAACCGCCCAGATCACCCGCCTCACCACCCAGTCTTTCAGGGACAGGCAGCTCCCCCTGCGTTTCTGCTACAGCACCTCCGTCTTCCGGGATGAAATTCACCCTGTCTCCCTCCAGAGGGAGTTGCACCAGACCGGGCTCGAGCTCATCGGGGATCCGTCCGTTGTCTCCGACGGGGAGATCCTCGACCTCTGCCTGTCGGGAGCTGAGATTTTTCCGCTTAAGGAACCTCTTCTTTTTCTTTCCCATGCCGGCCTTCAGGAAGCTCTTCTGAAACAGGTGGCCGGGGATCCGGACAGGATGAAAGATCTTCGTCTGGCCTTCCATTCCCGGAATCCCGCCCGTTTTCTCTCCCTTCTTCCCTCTTCTGGCCAGGGCTCCCTTGCGAGAACAGCGGCTCACTTATCCGGAAAGGTGTATGAGATCGGAGAGGCCCAGGCCTTTCTGGAGAATATTCATACGGAGGAGGGCAAGGAGTTCTTACGCGAGAAGAAAAACTTCCTTGACCTCCTGGCCGCCCTTTTGCGCTCACCCTATGCCTCTTCCGTTCGGGTGGATTTTGCCCTTTCTCCTCCCGGCCCCTATTATACGGGCATGTTCTTCCAGCTCTTTGCCGAGGATTCTCCGACTCATCTGGCCTCAGGAGGGCGTTACGACCACTTGGGCCAGGCCTTTGGCCATGATCTTCCCGCGGTCGGTTTTGCTTTCCATATCACTCATATCGAGGAGACTCTCCAGAAACAGGAGGGACCGAAGGAGACCTCTGCGCTTGTCTTGGCCTGCCATCCCCCCGGCCAAACCGGCCAGATCCAGGACTTTGCCCGGCTCCTTCGCCGTTCGGGACGGCCTGTCATGACCGCTCCGGATCCCTCCTCAGACAGCGGCCTTCCTCTCTCCGCCACAGGAATTCTTGCCGATCACGCCGAAGTTGCGGCCGTCGTCCTCTTCGATTCCGAAAAAGGGCTCTGGACCCTGACCGGCCGAAAGAAAATATTCCGGACAGCTCTCTCGATAGAGGAAATCGCCGGGTACATTCTCTCCGGCGAACTCTTATGAGTTCCCCCATGAAATCTCGGCCTCAACGCGAATCCCGGAAGAATCTTCCCCAGACAATTGAGGCCGAGAAATCCCTTCTTGGATCCATCCTTCTCAATAACGAGGTCATGACCACCGTCGGAGACATGCTCCAGGACGACGACTTCCTTCTTGAATCCAACCGCCGGATATTCATGGCGATGAAAGAAATGGCCGACCGTCACATTCCGATTGACAGTCTGACCCTTTCCGACTACCTGGCAAAGAAGGATTGGGCTGGCATTACCGGCGCACCGGAAAACATTTACGAGCTTGCCGAGATTGTTCCGACTGCGGCCAATGCCATTCACTACGCCCGCCTGATCGTAGAAAAGGGAATCTTCCGAAAACTGATTCTCGTCTCCGAAGAGATTGCTCAGAAAGGCTACGATTCGACCCTCGACCCGGATGAAGTCCTCGACTACGCGGAACGAAAGATCATGGATGTGGGAGCCCGTCGTTCCCGATCCGAATTCGCCCAGATCGGAGATCTTTCTTACCTCGATGCCCAGTTCAAGCGCCTCGAGGATCTCAAGAACAGGGAGATCAAGGATATTGTCACGGGACTTCCCACCGGATTTGTCGATCTCGATCATCTCACGACAGGATTCAATCCCTCCGAACTCATTATTGTGGCCGGACGACCCGCCATGGGAAAGACCGCCTTCGTCCTGTCCATCGCCCAGCATGTGGCATTCGACCTCAGAAAGCCTGTCGGGATTTTCAGTCTCGAGATGCCCAAGGAACAGCTTTTCCTCCGTCTCATCAGCTCCCAGGCCCGCGTCAACTCGAAAAATCTTCGGACAGGCCATCTGAATTCCGAGGAATGGGACAATGTCATGCAGGCCTTCGGAGACGCCAGCGAGGTTCCCATCTATATCGACGATTCGGGAGATCTCACGATTTTCGAACTCCGCACTCGTGCCAGAAGGCTCAAGAAA
>DAIBTC010000104.1 GCA_027415345.1 Nitrospirota bacterium | reverse complement strand
GGCTCCGTCCCCCCGATTCCTCCGGGGACCGACCTTCCGTCAATGGTTGATTCCGGTTGTTTTTTCTTGTCTCAGGGTCCAGAATCGAAACAGTCGACGGACTCAAAACCCCAACAAGGAGGAGAAAGCATGAAAACGGTGAGCGTGCTTCTGGTGGGTCTGGGACGGGTGGGGAGCAAGTTCTACGACAAGCTTCACGCCGTAGGGCGAGAACGGGTCCGGATCGTCGGGGTCTGCGAACGGGATTCCCGGAACGCCTGCATCCCTCAGGTCCATAAGGACGGCATCACCGTCTATCCCGACTACCGGGAGGCGGTCCGGACCCTGGGAAGCGCTGTCGACATCATCCTCGATACCACCAACGTCCCCGCCGTCAAGCAGGACCTCCGGGGGCTTCTCCAGGAGACCGCGAACCACCACACCGTGCTCCTTCCCCTCGTGGTCGCCTACCTCATGTGGTACCTCTCCGACCAGACGGAGGAGATGGTCCAGGACCACTCCGAGACGGGATATTAGGAAGGCCTGAAGATGGGAAGGACGAATCACGGATTTCCGAATAAAGAAAGATGGGAGAATCAAGAGATGAAGCGGGTCTGAGCCCCTCGTTCAAAGGTCAGGTCTGTCTTCCAGTCAGGGGAAAAAGTCTTCGAGGCAGGTTCCTGTTCGGAGGCCGTCAATGTTTTTGAAATGCGAATCCAGGGTCAGCAACGTGGCTCCGCGCTCCATGGCCGCGGCGGCAATCCACAGATCGTTCGAGGGGATCGGGCGTCCTTTTTTTCGAAGCCCCCCGTAAATTAGGGCATAATAGTCTGCCGTTTTCTCGGTTGCCGAGAGGATCTCCACGCGAGGTGCGTCAAGGAACCGGGCCAGGTCTTCACGGTTCTGGGGCTCCCGCCGGCCCAATAGAAAGCCGGCCAGGAGTTCTCCCAGCACGATGGAAGGCACGATGATATGTGGAACGTGCTGGAAGACTTTGAGGATGGTCGGGTCGTTCCTTTTGAAGGCCACATAAGCGTTTGTATCGACAAGGACAGTATGCAAGGGCTATTTCCAGAGATCCGGGTCTATTTCTGAAAAGGGTGCCGTATTCCGGCCGAATTCTTCCTCGTCTTCCCGGCTCCATGTCCCCGCAAGGGCATCGAGATCGTGATACCCGCCTTCCGCCGTTTTTTTGGAGAAATATCCTGCCTCGAGAAGACGAAGCGCAAGGCTGTTGAGGCTGATTCCTTCGCGTTTCGCGCGTGCCTTCAACTCCCTCAGGATATTTTCGTCAAGACCGCGGATACTCATCGTGGCCATGGACCGTCCTCCTTTTTTAGATGATAGCAGTATGCATTCATCCATGCAATCACATTAAATGTCACCTCTTGAAAAGCATTTAACGGCGGCCCCCGAAAGAGAAGGGCCTATCGTAGATGTCCATTATCTGCCTTTCCTCAGGAGAAGACGGTTCAGGGCGTTCGCGAACCGCTCCCTATCGGAGGAGGAAAAAGGGGCGGGACCACCCGTCGACACCCCTCCGCTCCGGAGCTCCTGCATGAAGTTCCGCACTGAAAGACGCTCCCCCACCGTCTCCAGGTCGAAGACCTCCCCGTGAGGAGAGAGGGCAACGCCCCCTCTTTCCACGACCTTCGCCGCGAGGGGGATGTCGGCGCTCACCACCACATCTCCCGCCTCGACCCGCTCGGCGATCCAGGCGTCGGCGACGTCGAGACCCGATCCGACCACCACCCGTTCGAAGAGGGGGGAGTCGGGACAATGAATCGCCCGGTTCGCCACGAGGACCAGGGGCACCCCGGTCCGCTGCGCCGCCCGAAAGAGGATGTCCTTGGCGGCCCGGGGGCAGCCGTCGGCGTCGACATAGATTTTCAAGATTGAGGCTCCTGTCGGAAGAGGGGAAAAGCGTCCGGGTGACTGGTCTCTTCCACGATACCGGAGGCCGCCTCCGCGGGCAACAGTCCGGTTGCCCTGGGAGGCGAGGGGAGGGGAAGCGCCCGACCCTGACGATCGGGGTGGGGGTCTCCGTGATGGTCGTCAGGAGCATTTCCCCCGGAGTCCTGTCCGGTGTGACTCGAGAGCGCTAACAGGAGGTCGGGGGATGAGGCGCGGCCGGAGAGAAGGTCCTCCGGCCGGTGTGGGGCGGGATTACCGCACGGCCCAGACGAGATCTTTCTTCGAGCCGATGCGGGCGGTGAGGAGGGAGAGGGCCCGGTCGAGGGGAAGGTCGATCGTTTTTCCCGTGTCGAAGCGGCGGATCCGCAGGATCTTCCCCTTGCCCGACTGGAAGATGCCCGCGATCTGGATCCGTTCCTCCTTGTGGAAGAGGGCCCGGGAGAGGACCTCGTCGATCGGACCCTGGTCGAAGAGGCCATGGTGGAGAAGGCGTCCTTTTCCGTCGAAGCTCTGGACGATCACGCCCACGAAGAACTTCGGCGTTCCGAGGAAGCGGAAGACCATCTTCCGGCTTCCGGCGAAGGCCGGGGTTTTCGGAATGGGGATGCGGGTCCCCGGGGTTCCGGTCTGGATCACGAGAGTGCGAAGATCCACGGGACCGGAGGCCGATGTCGAGGCGAATGCCGGCGTCCCGGCCAGAAGGGCGGGCAGAAGAACCGCCGAAAGGCCAATCGTGCGAAAATGTGTCACAGAGGAGCTCCTTTCGGATGGAGGAATGGTTTCGCCTGAACTGGCAGAAGAAATATTGCAAGCGCCATGCCGAAAGAATCTGTCGAGGGGGAGGTGTGAATGTCCTTTGGCTTCGCCGGGTTTTGATCGAAGAGGGCACCTTCCTCCTCTGACTCCGTTCACCCGTGAAACCCCCTTTAAGTGAGAGGGTTTCAGGTCCGACTCCCCTGAAACCCCCGGTCTTTTTTCTCCCGGATCTTTGGAATAGGATGAAAAAAGAGGAATGCGGAGTGTGAAGGATCTCGGACCGGGCGAAAGGGCAGAACGATGGAGCAGGGAAAAAAGATCAGGTTTTTTCTTCTGTCGGCGGTCCTGGTGATTGTGTGCGGGACCTTGCCGGCCCGGGCGGACTGGACCCTTGTCGGGCCAAAGAGCTATGTGGTCGGAATTCCCCCCAATTACATCCGGGCCTGGGCCCGTCCCCGGGAGGTGGGTCGCCAGCAGGAGACGAACTGGTGCTGGGCGGCCTCCGTCGCGATGGTGTTGAACTTCTCCCACGTCCCCGTCACCCAGGACGAGATCGTGAAGCGGGTCTTCGGACGAAAGGTGAACGAGCCTGCGACCATGCTCCAGATCATGCAGGCGATCGACGGATGGCGCTCGGTCTACAAGGGGAAGACGGTGGTGGTCACCGCCTTTCTCGAGCCCTCCAGCGAGCAGATCCTCCAGGACCTCTATCTGAACTATCCGGTCATCCTGGCGCTCAAGGTCGGAAACAAGATCGGTCACGCCGTCGTGGTGACGGCCGCCAAATACACCCTTGTCGACGGACGAAAACGGGTGGACTATTTTCTCGTCCGGGATCCCTGGCCGCAAAATCCCTCCGAAGCCCGGCTCGATCCGCCCTTTTTCAAGGACATCATCGGGGGTGTCGGGATCCGGATCTCTCTCGAAAAAGCCCCCTGATCCGAACGGGGGGCCAGAAGATTCAGGGGGTCGGGGGATTCTGTCTGTCCCGCACAGGCTGGGCCCAGGCCCCTTCGAAAAGGATCCGGTCCAGGGGCTCCCGGGTGCGCTCCCCCGCCTCCCGGGCCGCGAGATCGGGGTCGAGGAGGGCCGGGGATCCGGCGTACCCGATCGCGATCATCGTCATGGGATGAAAATCGTCAGGAATCCCGAATTCCCCCCGGAGCCGCTCCGGATCGAATCCTCCCATCACATGGGCCGCCAGCCCCTGGGCCTGGGCCTCGACCAGAAGAGCCATTGTCGCCATGCCGGTATCGTGACCGCCCCACCGGTTGGGAGAGCGGTCGTGGGAAAAGTGGTCCCGGGCCACGGTGACGACCAGGATCTGGGCGTTTTTCGCCCACAGCCGGTTCCCCGGGGTCAGGCAGTCGAAGGCTTTTTGCCAGCCCTCCCGGTCGTAGAACCGGTTCCAGAAGATGAAGCGCCAGGGTTGGTCGTTGAAGGAGGACGGCGCCCAGCGGGCCGCCTCGAACAGGGAGAGAAGGGTGCCGAAGAGGACCGGCCGGTCCGGGTCGAAGGCCCGGGTGCTGAAGCGTTCCGCGAGAAGCGGGGTGATCGGGGAACCCGTCCGGGCCTTTTTCTCCGCCATGCTCATTCCCCTCCGATGCGCAGTCCCTCGACCAGGAGGGACGGGGTATTGACCGAGGAGCGGATCTCGAGGTCCGCTCCCACCGCCACGATTCCCCGGTACAGGTCGTCGAGCGTGCCCGCGATGGTGATCTCGGAGACGGGATGGACGATCTTCCCGTTCTTGATCCAGTACCCGAAGGCCCCCCGGGAGTAGTCTCCCGTGACCGTGTTGACCCCGAAGCCGATCAGCTCCGTCACCAGGAGCCCCTCGGAGATCCCGGAGATGAGCTCCTCCTGGGATTGGGGCCCGGGGGAGACCACCAGGTTCGAGACGCCGACTCCCGGACCGTCCGAGAGGGAGCGGACGGCGTTACCGGTGGATTTTCGGCGGGATTTCCGGGCCGAATAGGTGTCGAAGAGATAGGTGCTGAGGATTCCCCGGTCCACGATCGTCTTGGGGCGCGTGGGAAGCCCTTCTCCGTCGAAGGGCCGGCTCCCCAGACCTCCCGGAATGAACGGGTCCTCCCGGAGGGTCACCTTGTCCGACATGACCGGGGTTCCCTCCCGGTCCTTCAGGTAAGTGGCGTTCCGGTAGAGGGCGGAGCCCGAGATGGCGCCCGTGAAGTGGCCGATCAGGCTCCGGGCCGTTTCGGGGTCGAAGAGGACGGGGTAGGAGCCTGTCGGAATCCGGCGGGCATGAAGGCGGGAGACCGTCCGGGCTGCGGCCTTTCCTCCCACGGTCCCGGGGTCCTTCGTCGACTCCCAGTGGGGTCCCACCACATACCAGTAGTCTCGCTCCATCGCGTCATTTTCGGTTGCGATCACCGAACAGGAGAGCGAATAGGAGCTTTTCCGGTATCCGCCCAGGAATCCCAGGGTGTTGCCGAAGACGATCCGGGCCTGCGAACGGGCGCAGTCGGCCCCTTCGGAGTTCGTGATCCGGGGGTCATAGGCCAGGGCCGCCTCTTCGGCGAGGCTCGCCCGCTCGAAGAGATTCTCCCGTGTCGGAATCTCCGTCTCCGGAGGAAAGAGGGACTCCGGATCGACGGACGGGGGCAGAAGTTCCTCCGGGAGACCGGCGAAGGGGTCGGCGGCGGTGTGGCGGGCCATCGCCACGGCCCGGGCCACCAGCTCATCGATGTGGGGTTTTGAAAGGTCCCGGGTCGAGATGCTCGACTGGGACTGGCCGACGAAGACCC
>DAIBTC010000103.1 GCA_027415345.1 Nitrospirota bacterium | reverse complement strand
GCTCCCATTCCGACCAGGATCCGGTTATCCAGAGTGGCCCCGTGGAGGATGACACGATGGCCCACTGTCACATCATCGCCGATCGAAAGGGAAAAACGGTCGCGGGTGACATGGAGGACCGAAAGGTCCTGCACATTGGTCCGGGAGCCGATCCGGATGCGGTGGACATCGCCCCTGACGACGGCCCCGTACCAGATTCCCGACTCCGCTCCAACCGTCACGTCTCCCACGACGACGGCGGACTCCGCGATCCAGGCCGAAGGGTCGACGGAGGGCCAGAGCCCCTTCCAGGATTTGATCATCGGCGGTCTTCTCCTTCTTGAGACAATCTTAACATTGGACATCTATCATCGAAGATGACCGATAACGTCCTTTGAGTTTAACCCAATTTTCGGATTTCGTCCCGGCCCGGGAAAGCGGAGGGGCCTCGTTACCCCCCGTTGTCCGGTTCCCCGGGCCATGGCAGAATATCGGAATACGCCTACCGGAAACGCCACCCCAACCTTCGGGAGCCGACCCCCATGTCCCTGATCCGCCGCCTGTTCGTTGTCCCCTCCCTTCTCCTTCTCGCCTCCTGCGGCTTCTATTCGTCCTCGGGGACGGACAATCGCCAGGGAAACTACCTGATCAACACCCGGTCCCTGCCGAACTATGTCAAGACCGTGCCCCTCCCGTCGGATCCCCGGGACCTTGTCGTCGTGAAGGAGGTTCGCCTCGAAACGAAACACCGTCTCTCTCCCATGGATTTCATCTACCAGTCCAAGCCCCGGCCCTACCACGGCCGCCTCTACCTGAAGGACTTCCGGCGCCGGCGCGTCTATGCCGACGGGACGCCCGAACGCCCCTACCGGTGGATACGGCCGATCGGCGGGCGCCCCTACCGGTATCTCTATACGGGAAAGTTCGTCGCCTTCCGGAAGGACTGGAAGGCCGAACAGGAGTACGAGGCCCGCAAGGCCTTGAAAAAGGAAGAGAAGAAGGCCCGGGAAAGCGCCCGGGGCCACGTTGTCTCCCCCCCTCCCGCGACCCGGAAGGGAATTTTGGGCGGAGCGATCATTCAGCAGGACGAAAATTCGATGACGGAGATGCTTCCCTCGGGCGCCTACGTCTTTCACCCCAAGGACGAGCTCGAGGCGGCGGGCTATCACTATACCAAGTCCGCCGGATGGACGAGGACTCCCTGACATCCTTTCGGCTTTTCGCCGTGTGATCCTCGGGTCACCGGATCTTGAGATTCCTGTCATGCGGTTGTCGGATTCTTCCTAGGGAGGCCATTGGCATGAGGTCAGACCGCACTTTCCACCCCGGAGGAGTCCATGGACCGCGACCGATCTCTTGAGGATGTCGAGCGTTTTTTCATGGAACAGTTTCATCAGCAATGGTTTTTCTGGTCGAATGTCACCCGGAGGAGCCCCCCCTCCCCGGAAGAGGACTGTCACCGGAAACAGGGCTTCCGGGACCTCCCCGCAGCCCTCGCCGGACTCGGTTCCCTGTCAGGGTCGGGAGTGTCTCGCTACCAGCTTGCCAACCCCTGGGCCGTCTCTTCCCGGACTTCCGGGAGTCCTCCTCCCTCTTCCTGAGAGGAGGCGACCTCCCCAGGGAAGAGGGATCGGAAATCCCTGGGTTCCGGGCCATCCTCACCTCTTTGGAGGATCTCTCTCCCCTTCACCCGTCTCTTTTCCAAAGGAGTCCCCCATGATGACAGGAGCCCTTCCCCAGCCCTTGATCCTTCCCTCCTTCCCGCCCTATGGCCTTTCCGCCACCTTCAGAACCGGGCCGGAATTCGTCCGGGACCGGGCCATAGACCTCCTCTCCCGATTTGATCCGGCGGCGGGTGTGGTCGGTCTCGGGGATCCCTTGGTCCAGGAGCTCTCCGGCTCCCTTCCCGGCCTCAGGACCTTTCCGGCCTTCTCGGGGCCGGCCTGCACCATCTGCTCGACCCAGGGATCGCTCTGGATCATGGTAGCCGGGAAAGACCGGACCGAGGTCGTCGACCGCTTCCACAGCCTCGCAGCTCTTCTGGAGACCGACTTTCTTCTGGAGGACGCCCTCGACACCTTCCAGTACAGAGACGGACGGGACCTGACCGGCTACGAGGACGGAACCGAAAATCCCCGGGGGGACAAGGCCGAACAGGTGGCCATAGTCGGGCCGGGGGATCCCCTGGCAGGCTCGAGTTTCGTGGCCGTCCAGCGCTGGGTCCATGACCTCACCCGCTTCAACAGCTTTCCGAAGTCGAGACAGGACGAGATCATGGGCCGGGAGAGAGTCTCGAACGACGAGCTTCCAAAGGCTCCCGCCTCGGCCCACGTCCGGAGGAGCGCCCAGGAAAGCTACGATCCCGAAGCCTACATTCTTCGGCGCTCCATGCCTTGGTCCCGGGGAGAGGAAAACGGCCTGGAATTCATCGCCTTCGGACGGAGCCTCGATCCCTTCGAACGGATCCTTCGCCGGATGGCGGGAGAGGACGACGGCGTCGTGGATGCCCTCTTCACCTTTTCCCGGCCCGTCCGGGGGGGATACTACTGGTGCCCGCCCGTGAAGGACGGAAGACTTGACCTTCTCTCCGGGATCTCCTGACCTCCCGAAGGGACGAAAAGGCCGGAGCTGGCCCAGACCGTTTCATGGAATGGCCCCTTCCCATTTTTTCCAGGAGTCCGGGGGGGGCGAACGGTAAACTGTCACCTGCCGGAAGCATATCGTGTCACTTACCCAGATTTCGGAATGAAAATGTGTCATCTTCCGGAAGCCTTGATTTCGATTCCTCAATCGACAACCGAAAAAAATCCTCGCATGCCTTTAAAGTGAGGAGCAGTTCTCATCCTTGCCAAGTCAGAAAAGCCGGACGAGATCGCTAAATTATCCTGAGAACGCGAGGACTATCTCTGCGAGATAAGGAGGCGATCCCGATGGCCGACTTGATGTGGGGCCTACGGATGAAGCCAAAAGAGAGGTTCTTTTCTGTTTTGGAGACAGACAGTCGACTCCGGAAGCGGGCTGTCGTATAATGAACAGGCTTGCCTGAAACGGAAATGTCCGGCTCACGTCATTGATCCTGATTGCGCCGGCAACCAAGAAAAACCCCTCAAACGATCAATTCCTGATCTTCGGAGGTACCATACCCATGTCCGTCCTCGTAGGAAAACCCGCACCCGACTTTACCGCCACCGCCGTCATGGGGGACAATTCCTTCAATGACAAGTTCACCCTCTCCGAGGTCCTGAAGGGAAAATACGGCGTCCTCTTCTTCTATCCCCTGGACTTCACCTTCGTCTGCCCCTCGGAAATCCTCGCGTTCGAACACCGTCTCAAAGAGTTCCATTCCCGGAATGTCGAGGTCATTTCCGTCAGCATCGACTCCCACTTCACCCATCTCGCCTGGAAAAACACCCCGGTGGACAAGGGCGGCCTCGGCCATGTGAGCTTCCCCATGGTCTCCGACCTGACCAAGAGCATCAGCCGGGACTACGATGTGCTTCTCGGGGAAAAGCTGGCCCTCCGCGGCTCCTTCCTGATCGACAAGAACCGCATCGTCCGCCACCAGGTGGTCAACGACCTGTCGCTCGGCCGCAATATCGATGA
Source organism: Nitrospirota bacterium (assembly GCA_027415345.1). GTDB lineage: Bacteria > Nitrospirota > Leptospirillia > Leptospirillales > Leptospirillaceae > UBA4572. The sequence continues at coordinate 1,922 of DAIBTC010000103.1, read as the reverse complement.
GATGCTCCGCATGGTCGACGCGCTCCAGTATACGGAACAGCACGGCGAAGTCTGCCCGGCCGGATGGCAGAAGGGCAAGCCCGCCATGAAGGCGTCTCCTGCCGGGGTGGCCGACTACCTCGCCCATCACGCCAAGGAGCTTTGATCCGGAGCCCTCGTTCTTTTCGAGGACTCTCTGTTGGGGTCCCCCGCCTTCTGCGGGGGACCTTTTTTTTGGGGGTCCCGGGCCGTCTCGGCCTCTCGACCTCCTCATCCGGGAATGACCATGATCCGATCGGTTCTCTTCGACTTCAACGGCGTCATCCTCGATGACGAATCCGTCCACCGGGATCTCTTTGTCGAGGTTCTGGCCCCTCATGGAGTCCCCCTCTCCCATGAGGACTACGACTCCCTCTACCTCGGCATGGATGACCGCGGGTGCCTCTCCGCCGCCTGGCAGAGCCGATGGGGAGCCCCCATCCCGGAGACCACCCTTCGGGAGCTGGTCTTCCAAAAGGCCCGTCTCTACGAAAGGCGGATGGAGGAAGGGCTTCCCCTCTACGACGGAGCCCGGGAGCTGATCCGGGACCTCGCCCGCCGGGTTCCCCTGGGGATCGTCTCCGGAGCCCTGAAAAACGAGATCCTCCACGCCCTCGACCGCCATGGCTTGAGGGAGCATTTTGCCTTTGTCATCAGCGCCGAGGATACCCGGCAAGGCAAACCCGACCCCGAAGGCTACCGGATGGCCTACCGGACATTGGCCCTCCGCGGGCTTGCCACTGGCCCTGCCAGCGAAATCGTGGTCATCGAGGACTCGGTCCAGGGGATCGAGGCCGCCCGGGGCGCCGGAATGAAGACCGTGGGGGTCGGCCACACCTATCCCCTCCCGAAGCTTCGGGAGGCGGACCGGGTGGTTCCCCATATCCGTCTCCTGACACCCGAGATGGTGCTTTCGCTGTGACCCAAATCACATGTTGCGGCGACCGGGATCATAACAATCCCGCCACTTTCCTGCTAAAATAAGTCCGGAATTTTAGATCCGGCCCCGGATTTTCCCGGGAACCCTTCACCCCTTTTATCTTGACGAGGTTTTAAACCGCCATGGAAAGATCAGCCAGAAAAACATTCATTGCCGCCATCCTTATCGGATCGGCCCTCCTTCTTGCCCCCCTCGACCGCGCCCTGGCCGACCAGGCGGCGGCCGACAGTCTCGACACCCCCGCCACCTCCCAGTCCTCTTCGGGGGCCACCTACAATAACGTCCACCACTTCGGACTGGGCCTCGCCTGGGCCCCCATGGACCTGGTCCAGGGCAATGGAAGCGATGTCTTCGCCAATGTCGGCTTCGTCGATGCCCGGTACTGGTTCAATGACCGCTTCGGCCTCGACGGGGGAATCGGCTTAGGTCTTCCCCAGATCTCGCCCAGCTCGAGCCTTCTCGCCACCTTGAATATCGAGCCGATGCTGGCCCTCATCACCCGGCCCCACTCCATCTTCTACGCCAACATCGACCTCATTCCGGCCCTCAATACCGGCGCCGGCCTTCCCTCGGCCGTGACGCTCTCCGCCGGACTCGGAATCGAGACAGAAATCGCCGATATTTCAAGGCTGGCCTGGTTCGCCCAGTGGAATCCCCTCTCCCTCAACTGGAACCTTCCAAACGATGGGCCCACCGAAACCGGCTTCACCTTCCTGGGCTCCCTCATGAATGTCATGGTCGGATTCCACTATTACTTCTGAGCGCTCCTTCATTTAGTGACGCCCCGGACGGGAAGGGACAATTTTGTCACCCGAAAAGGACAATCCTGTCCACCGGCGGGACAAAAATCCCTTCCCCGACGGCGTCCCATTCTCATAACTCTTTGACATCAAACAACACAAAATAATGGCACAATAATTGCTTTAAAATTAATGTCGTTTGAAAAACTGAAGAGTTCACTGAA
>DAIBTC010000102.1 GCA_027415345.1 Nitrospirota bacterium | reverse complement strand
AAGGTGACTTTGTCAGTGGCCATATTCCTTGAATTCCGCCGGGTTATCACTTGCTGTTCCCGGTCCGTTGGACTAGAATTTGTGGGTCGGAAGACAGAGCCCTGCCTGACCCACGTCTCTGTCTTGCGGCCAGCTGACGGGGGGCGCCGGATTCGGGCGCCCCGAGGATGAATCCGGTCTGAGGGGCCGGGAAGAGTCCTTCCCGCCTCCCGGACCTGGGCGGAGGAAAGAATGGCCAAGAAAATCGTGATTCTGGGCGGAGGCGTCGCCGGAACAATCGTCGCAAATCAGCTTGCACGCAAGATAGCCGGCGAGCTTCGCTCCAAGTCGGTCTCGATCACCCAGATCGGAAACACCGACACCCACACCTACCAGCCCGGCTGGCTCTATATTCCCTTTGACCTCTCCCGACCTGAAGATCTGAAACGTCCCCAGAAGTCCCTTCTCGATCCGGCCATCGACTTCGTCCAGGACGAGATTGCCAACATCGACATCAAGGGCCAGAAGCTCACCTCGAAGGGAGGCAAGGATTACTCCTTTGACATTCTGGTGATCGCGACCGGTTCGGTGCCCCGCCCCGACCTGACCCCGGGTCTCGTGGAAGGGGGCCACTGGTTCCACACCGAGGAGGGGTCGATCAAGCTTCGCGATGCCCTCCGGGCCTTTACCGGGGGCAAGATCGTCATCTCGATGGGCGTTCCCCACAAATGCCCTGTCGCTCCGGTCGAGGTGACCCTCATGCTCGACGATTACCTGAGGAAGAGGGGACTTCGCGACAAGACCGAGATCACCTACACCTATCCTGTGGGAGCCGTCCACACGATCCCCGCGGTGGCCAAGTGGGGAGCCCAGACCTTCGAGGAGCGGGGGATCAAGTACGAGGTCTTCTTCAATCTGAAAGAGGTCGACGTCAAGAACAGAATCGTCCACAGCATGGAAGGAAGCCAGCTTCCCTTCGACCTTCTGATCACCATTCCCCAGCACCGGGGGGCCCAGGTGATCCTCGACTCCAAGCTCGGAGAGGGAGGGTGGATCCCCACCAACAAGGAGACCCTCCAGATGGAGGGCACCGAGAACGTCTTCGTTGTGGGAGACACCACCAATCTTCCCGTTTCCAAGGCGGGTTCCACTGCCCATTTTTCGGCGGACGTCCTTGTCGAGAACATCGTCGATCTCCTGTCCGGCCAGAAGCCGTCCCACAAGTACGACGGCAAGGTCTTCTGTTTCATCGAGACCGGACGCAACCAGGCTAGTTACATCTCCTTCAACTACACAACGCCTCCGGTGCCTCCCACGCCAACGACCATGGTGCACTGGCTGAAAATTTCCTACAACAAGATGTATTGGCTGACATCGAGGGGCATTCTATAGGAGAACGAGATGGGAGAAGCAAGCCGGACAGACCTCCTCGGAGAAAAGCTCGGGGAGCAGGCAACGCAGGAACTTCTGGTCCGCATCCTCGACCGTCTCGACACACTGACGGAGACGGTGACGGCCCAGAAGGCCCTGATGGATATCGGATCAAACCAGCTGGTGGAACGTGTCGCCGAAACGGCCGACCGGGCGGTAACCCTTCTCGACCGGGCTGCCGATCCCGGAATCATCGCCATTCTTGAAAAGCTCCGGGAGGTGGAGTCGGTGATCCCGGCCCTGGAGAGACTGGCTCCCCTGGTCTCTTCGGGAGGCCTCGACATGCTGGTTGAAATCGGGACAGCTGCCGCCGCGGTGAACCGGATGATGACCGACGGTCTCCTCGAACGGTTGGTAAGCCAGGTCGAACGGGCAAGCTCGCTTATGGAGCAGCTGATGAACCTTCCGGTCGAACGTCTGAACCAGGCCGTGATGAAGATGGAAGAGGTCGGAGCCCTGGAGACCCTCCCGGACGTTGCGGCAGGGGTTGTGGCCCTGACACGGATCGTCAACGACCAGTTTGTCGAGCGGATCATGGTGACCCTCGAACACTGGATTTCGGAGGTGGAGATCCTCTACTCCGCGGTAAACCGAGTTTCGGACGAGGGCAAGACCGGCTCAGGTATTTTCAGCCTCCTTTCTCTGATGGGGGATCCGGAAAACCAGAAGGCCATCTACACGGGCCTCGAACTTGTAAAAGCCATGCGCGCGGCCCGGCATTAACGGGAGAAAATCACAAGCTAAATGTTCGTGGGCGGGGGAGGGCAAAACCTCTTCCGCCCTTTTTTTTAGGACAATTTTTGGGACAGGAGATCGAATATGTCGGGAACCCGGGAGGTGGATGTCGTCACGGCCGGAGCGGGCGGAGGGGCCTATCCCGCCGCCTTCCGTCTGGCCAGGGCTGGAATGACGGTGGTCATGGCCGATCCCAAGGGGGTCATGAGCGGGAACTGCCTCGCGGAGGGATGCGTTCCCTCCAAGGCGGTGCGCGAGGTCGCCCATCACCGCTTGCGGCAGGCCCGGTTCGGAGGATTTGGGCTCCCGGGGACCCTCGGAGTGGACTACGGAAAGGTCGTGGCGCATAAGGACAATGTTCAGCGGTTGCGCTACGACCAGCATAAGGTCGAGCTTTCGGCCGAGCCCAAGATCCGTCTGGTGAAGGGGCGGGTCCGTTTCCTTGATGCCCATACGGTAGCGGTTGATGGAGAGCGGGGAGAGGATCGCTATCGGGCCCGATTCATTCTCGTGGCCTCCGGAAGCGACATCGTCGTCCCGCCTCTGCCGGGAGCGGAATACTGTCTCACAAGCCGGGATTTGTTTGCCCTTTCGCCCACGCTCACGACCCTTCCTTCCTCCCTCGGGATCATCGGAGGCGGCTACATCGGCCTTGAAACGACCTCCATGCTCGGAGCCCTGGGAAGCCGGGTGACCCTTTTCGAGCAGGGGCCGCGCATCCTCTCGGGGATGGACGGGGAGATGGTGGAGGAGCTTGTCTCTCTTCTCGATCCCTCCATCGAGATCCTGACAGAGGTCCATGTCCGGGAAGTCCGGAAGTCGTCAGGGGGATATGACATCCTTTTTGTGCATGGAGAGTCGGGAGAGATCAAGACCCGCACCTTCGAGCGGGTGATGGTGGCGGCGGGACGGCGTCCTGTCATTCCCGAGGGTCTTCCCGCCCTGGGTGTCGAGGTGGCCAAAAAAGGGATCGTGGCCGATCCCGCCATGCGGACGACCCTGCCCCATGTCTATGCCGCCGGGGATGTCAACGGGATCACGCCCCTTTTCCACGCCGCCGTCCGCCAGTCCCTGGTGGCCGCCCACAACATCCTGGGCGGAGAGGCTTCTTGTGACTATTTCGATCCGGGGCCGGTTCCAACCACGGTTTTCACCCTCCCGGAGGCAGCTTATGTCGGGCTCGTGCCGGAGACCGCCAGAAAAAGGGGAATTCCGTTTCTTTCGGGTCGCTATGACTTTGCCGAGGATTCCCGGGCGCAGATTCTGGGAGAGACCGGTGGCGGAATCACGCTTCTTTTTGAGCCGGGAAGTCTGCGTCTCCTGGGGGGAACCATCGTGGGCGTCGATGCCGCAAACCTCATCGGAGAGATCGGCCTGGCCCTGGCGGGGGGACTCACGGCCAGGGATCTTGCCGCCTATGCCGACCAGCATCCCATGGCCGCGGAAGGAATCGGAAGGGCGGCCCGCTCCCTTTTCTGAAATGGGAATCGGGTTGCCGCTCAAATGTCCGACCTTGTGGTTTTAGGTCGGACATAATTGGCCGTATAGAAATAATAATGTTTATAATTGACACTCTTTGTAGGTTTCCGCGAATACTCCGTGAATTGGGAGATCAGGGCCGGAGATTCTCCGGAACCCTTATTCCCGGGTTTCCGGTCTCGCTGGCATGATGGCGCTTTTCCCGGGATTTTCCAGCGATCAGGAGAATCTCGGCCCGGGCCCCCAGATAGACATAGACTCCAAGACCTACCAATAGTCCGACCACAGAGAAGACAAGCCATCCGGCTTCGGTCAGGTGGGAGGGGTCCTGGATGGCAAATTTAAAGACAAGCATCAGGGCCTCGATCGAGATTGCGATCAGTATCGAGGCGATGAAGCGCGTAAGTGTCCGGCGTGTGGCACTGTGGCGTTTCACATCCTTTCTGAGGAGGACTTCCTCCTCAAAGATGGTCTTGGAAAGGTCGAAAATCGCAAGGGCAAGGGTGAGAAGGATGGTGGCCTGGAATGAGGGGGTCGTGTCGGCGATCATTGTCAGGTGGCGGAAAACCTGCTCCAGGGAGTGAAAGGCCTGGATTGCAAGGCCCAGGCTCACGACAAGGAGCCCCAGGGAGAAAAAGGCATAAATCGCCTTGAAAAAAGGCTCCATAGACCTCCGCCGGCTGTCGTCCTCAAGAAGGGCCATGACCTGTTCGAAGTCGATGTCGGCCACCACCATCCCGCGGAGGAGCCCTTCCCGGTCCCGGACAGGAGTGGCGACTGTGACGCAGAGAGAAGATGTCGCCGTGGAAAAATAGGGGGGTGTAAGGACGCTTCCCGGAGCGTTCCTGGCCTTAAGGTAGTAGGGACGAAGGCTCCGGTCCTCCCCGTCGCCCTCTCTTGCAAGGACAGGATTCACGCGCTTTCCCGCAATGTTCGGGCCGATCTGGCGCCCGTCAGAGTCGAGGACATAGCAGAGGTCGAGAAAGGAAAAGGCGGTGATCAGGGGTTCAAGGGCGCTCCGGATCGCCGTTGGCCCCCCCTTGAGTGTGTCGCAGGAGAGGAGGCCTTCGAGGAGGCTCCCCAGAAAACACTGAAGGTCCGAGCGGTTTTCATGGAAGCTTTCAAGACGGTTCATGATGTTATCCCTTCTGGCTGATTTTCCGGGCCGAATGGCTGGATCCATTACGAAAATGGACCTGCAACTTTCATTCCCGATTTTGTTCCCCAGGAACCATTGGACCCCAGGCTCCTTCATGGTCGCACCTGTCTCCTCGCTGAGCTCAAGTTGCCGGAATTCCGGAGAAGGCTCCTTAGGAGAACCGGCATCTTTTGATCCTGGGAATTTCGCCCCTTGACCTTTGCAGGCCTGGGCGTATTGTAAAAAGAAGGAGCAGTTGAACCGTTTTCAAAAGGGAGGATCCATGGCACGAACGGTGAGCGACCGCATCGTGGAGTTCATCGAGGAACGCGGAGTGGCCCAGGTCTTCGGGATTCCTGGAGACACGATCGACTCTCTGATGGAGTCGCTCCGGAAGCAGAATGCGGTCCATTTCGTTGTGATGCGTCACGAGGAGGCCGGCGCCTTCGCGGCCAGCGCCCAGGCCAAGCTCACGGGGAAGCTTGCGGTCTGTGTGGGGTGCCAGGGGCCGGGAGCGATCCACCTCCTGAACGGTCTCTACGATGCCGCCCTGGACCATGTGCCGGTTCTGGCGATCACCGGTCAGATTCCGCGCGACGAGCTCGGAACCGGCCGCCCCCAGGAGATCAATCAGCTCAGGCTCTTCGGCGATGTGGCGGTCTACAACCAGGAGGTCCGCTCGCCGGAAAATCTTGAAGCCGTCCTTGCCCTTGCGGTCCAGGAGGCCCTGGCCCGCAAAGGGGTCGCCCATGTCTCGGTTCCTTCGGATGTGATGCGCCTCCCCGCCC
>DAIBTC010000101.1 GCA_027415345.1 Nitrospirota bacterium | reverse complement strand
GATCTATTTCTGCAGCTCCTCCTGTGCACGACAGTTCAAAACCGGGAGGGGAGCCCTCACGTCGGGGCCCTCCGACAGGACGGAGGGATGATTCCCGACCAGGCAGAACAGATTGCGCTGAGGCTTAAGGCGGATCTTCCGTCATTTCTTTCCCGGATCTCCCCCTCTTCTCTGGTTGAAGCCCATCTCCGGAGATTTCCCCCTCCGCAAGGCCTCCCCTCCCCCCAAGCGGTGATTTCACTCGGGAAGGCGGGAGCGGGTCTCACATTCAGTCTCTCCCGTCTGTTCCGGATCCCTCCGGAACAGACACTGACCGTCCTTCCGACCGACTATCCCCCTCCGCCCCCCGAGTTTCCCCGCCTCACAGGGCCCCACCCCGTTCCGGATCAGCAAAGTCTTCGCACGCTAGACGGAATCCGGGAGTTTGTCCACAGCCTTTCCTCAAGGACGCCTGTCGTGGTGGCGATTTCCGGGGGGAGCTCGAGTCTGGTGGCCGACCCTGTCCCTCCGGTCACCATCCGGGAAAAAGCCCTCATGACCCGGCGCCTGATGGAGGCCGGGGCCCCGATCGAGGTGATCAACACCGTAAGGCTCCATCTGTCCCGGATCAAGGGAGGGGGACTTTTGTCCCTTATTGCCCCCCGCCCCTCCCTCACCTACATCCTTTCGGACATTCCGGGGAGATCGTCAGGCTTGGTCGGATCTTCTCTCATGTTTCCCGTGCCCAGGAATGGGCCCCGAATACTCAGGATTCTTGAAGGATGGCTTTCAGGCAATATTCCTCCTTCTGTCCGGAGCGCTCTGGAGGGAGACTCCCTTCCGGACTTCTCCGGCCTCAACTCCTCTATCAACCGTGACGGCGGGATCATTGCCAGTTCCGACACTCTGCTCCCTCTTGCACAGGAAGTTTTCATCGACGGAGCCTCTTTCGGGCCTCTGCCTATGCATGTCCTGACAGGAGAACTGAAAGGGGACTCCCGGGAGGCAGGACAGGTCCTGGCCTCCCAGATCCTCTGGACCACGCGAATGACGCGCCAGGGATCAGTCTGGCTCTGTTCCGGGGAAACGACAGTCCATCTGGCGGACGGAAAAGGGACAGGCCGGGGGGGCAGATCCCTTGAACTGGGTCTTTCTCTGGCCATGGCCCTCTCGGAGATTGAGGCCGTCGTATTCTGCCTGGCGACAGACGGGTGGGACGGAAACTCCGCTCTTGCCGGGATGATCGCCACCACCCGCCAGTTTTCCGATCCCTCTTTGATGTTGAAGGCTCATCAAGCCCTTTCCCTCCACGATACTGCCCCCTTTCTCGTGGAGCACGGGATGGAGGTGCGAACCGGTCAAACCGGAACCAATCTAAACGATCTGCTTGTCGTTATCGTACCGAATTTCAAGGAGGGGTTGTAATGACAAGGATCCGCTTTTCATTTCTGGCCTTCACTGTCCTTCTGGGCCTTGACCTTTTCACCGGATTGACCGCGGGATGGGCAGACATCCCCCCCGCCGGGGAAGAGTATCCTGTCGTCTGGTGGGCACAGAATCACGTTCCTGAAGCTTTGGAAATCTTCAGACATACGACCGCCTCCCAACTTGGGGTCGCATGCAAGTCCGGAAAACTCTCGGCCCCGCCAGAAGTTTCGACGGCCTGGAGGTCATTCGCCAAGGGAAAACGCCGTCAATTCTGTCGAAAATATCCAGGCCAAACGCACCACCTTCTGGGGGAGGCCCCCTATTTCATGCTCAGTCCGCCAGGAGCCCACAAGTAAAGCGGGGTCGGGCCGAGAGTGCGGATGAGGGAGAGAAGGGAGCCCTCAGAAAGGGTCGACCATCCTCCGGAGTCCATTCCGAACAGAGGAGGGGATCCCCCTCCGGATTCCTGGTAGCGGACCAGCTTCAGATGGGCGATCCCCAGTGTCCCTTTCAGATGGGCCACGAGATCCGACCGATATCCGACATGATCAACCAGACGGTCCGACAACGCCTGGGAGGCGGTGTAGACTCGTCCGTCCGCCAGGACCATGAGATCCTTGCGACCGATTTTCCGGTTTTTTTCCACAACATCCAGAAATTTGTCATAAAAATCGCCAACCAGCCCCTCAAAAATCTTTCTGTCCTCCGGGGTCATCTTGCGAAGCGGCGATCCCATTTCTTTTTCCGGTCCCGAGGCAATGGTCCGGTCAGTGACTCCCACCTTCTTCATGAGGCCGGAAAACCCGAGATTTGCAATCATGACTCCGATACTTCCCACGACACTGGTGGGCCTGGCCCAGACCTCGTCCGTTCCCATGGCCGCATAATAGGCTCCGGAGGCGCCCAGGTCTCCAAAAAAGGCGATAACAGGAATTCCCGTCTTTTTCCGGAAGACGCGGATCCGGTGATAAAGCCTGTCGGAGGCCGTGACCGTTCCGCCAGGACTGTCGATCATCAGGACAACCGCCTTTATGCGACGATCTTCTGAGGCCTTCTGCAATTCCTGTTCGAGGAGATGGACCTGGTCAGTTTTTCCTCCAAGAAATGGGATTCCGCCTTTTTTGTGCTGGTCCCCAAGGAACCCCCTGACCGGGAGAAAAAGAATCTTGTCCTGGGCTATGGAAGGTTTGATCACCTTTTCCACCAGCCCTTTTTCCTGGGGATAGAGATTGACTGTCACGCACCCGGAGAGTGCGAGCAATGCCGAGACCAGAATTCCAATGACGATCCTGCCATCTCCCGAGACGAATCGAATCATCCGAGGCCCCATTCTGGTTTGATCTATCGGTAATTGGTAAACTGAAGGTCGATCCCGAAGTCTTTCCCTTTGAGCAAGGCGATGACGGCCTGGAGATCATCCCGTGATTTACCGCTCACCCTGACGCTGTCCCCCTGGACCTGGGGCTGGACTTTCAGCTTTGCCCCCTTTATTTCCTTCACAATCTCCTTTGCGACCTCCTGGGTCAATCCCTGCTTGAAGGCGATCCTCTGACGGACTGTTCCGCCCAGGGCTTCCTCAACCTTTTTCTTGTCGAGGTTCTTGAGAGGGATTCCCCGGCGAACCATTTTGGACTCGAGAATGTCGATGACCGCTGTCAGCTTATGGGTATCCTTTGAAGAAAGGACCAGATCCTCCTTTTCCCATTCGATTTTCGAGCCGCTGTCCTTGAGGTCAAATCGGGTTCCCATCTCCTTGACTGCCTGGTCGACGGCGTTTTTTGCTTCCTGCATATCGACTTTGGATACAATATCGAATGATGCCTCAGATGCCATGGAATCCCTCCCGGAAAACCTTTGTTCCGTTTTCTTTCAGTCGGTTTTATTGAATAGGTGAACAGAGAGGAAGCTTATCACCAGGAGAAAACCTCCAAGAGTCAGGAGGTCGGTCGCGACAGAAAAGTAATGGATTCCCGTCAGGGCATGTCTCAAGAGATCGACCCCATAGGTCATTGGATCAAGGCGGGAAGCCAGGGATAACCAGGATGGGAGCCGGTCGAGGGGATAGAGGGCTCCGGATAGAAAAAACAGAGGAAGAATGATGAAATTCATCAGGACCATGAACCCCTGGCTCGAAGTCATCCGGACTCCAAGGAGAATGCCCACTGAGGTTTGAGTCAGGCCGATCAGGATCATGACGAGAAAGGCCCCGGCTATTTGGCCGAAATGGGGGTGAAGATGAAATAAAGGCATCAGGGCAAGGATCAGACTCCCCTGGACAACAGAGTTCGTCGCCCCTCCCAAAATCTTTCCAATCACGACTGCCGTGCGGGAGAGCGGAGCTACAAGGACCTCTTTGAGAAAACCCACCTCCCGGTCCCACACGATGGCCACCCCGGCAAATGATGCCGTGAACAAAACACTCATGCCGACAATTCCCGGAAACAGGAAGTCCTGGTATCCCAGAGCTTGGCCCCCACGCGCCCCTCCCAAGGCCCCCAGACGGGGGGAAAGCCCTCCCCCCAGGATAAAAAGGAACAGGAGCGGCTGAATGAAGGATCCCACAAGACGGATCCTGTCACGCCATAGTCGGATGACATCCCTCAACCACAACGTATAAATCCCACCGAGGTCTCTGGTCATCCTGTCAGCAAGAGGGGGTTGGGTTGATGGAAGGACAAGGCTCCATTGATCCATCACTTTTTCTGTCATTGGTCGCCTCCGGAGTTATTGCCCTGTCGTCCATCGGCCAGACCCTGGCCGGTGTACCGGATGAAGACATCGTCAAGATTCGGTCGTCTTATTGAGGCTTCCAGGATCGGAAATGGCAAAGATCTCAGAAATTCCCAGGGAGATTCGGCTCGTTCTTGGGGCATCGGGAAGGACAACAGACCCCCCTCTTCCTCCCTGATAGCCTCTGTGATTGAAGGATAGCAATCAAGAAGATATTTGCGGAAGGCTTCCTTATCCTGAACCTTGAGAATAAGAACCTCCGGTCCAAGACTTTTTTTCAGCCTCTCGGGAGAATCGAGGGCCACGATTTTCCCCTGGTTAATGATGGCCACCCTGTCAGATCCGTCAGCCTCCTCCAGGTAGTGGGTTGTGAGGAATACCGTCATTCCGACCTCCTTGCGAACGGTATGGATATATTCCCACACATTACGTCTCGAATGGGGATCCAGGCCGAGGGTCGGTTCATCGAGGATGAGGAGGCGGGGGGCATGGACAAGTCCCCTGACAATTTCAAGACGTCGCTTCATTCCACCGGAGAAGGTTCTGACAAGGTCATGGCGACGCTCGGAGAGCCCCATGACCTCCATCAGGAACTCGGAGCGTTTTTTCCGGGCCGGACCAGGAATCCCGTACAGCCTTCCGTGAAATTCCAGATTTTCCCATGCTGTCAGTCGGTCATCCAGGCTAGGGTCCTGAAAGATGATCCCAATCCGTTGCCGGACTTCATGGGGATATTTCGTGACATCAAGATTATCGATCTTGATTCTTCCTGATGTGGGGCTGAGTAGCGCAACCATCATACCGATGGTCGTCGTCTTCCCCGCTCCGTTGGGCCCCAGAAACGAAAAAAATTCCCCCTCTTTGACGTGGAAGGAGATGCCATTTACGGCTATCCGTTTTCCGGTCCGTGTTTTATAAATTTTTATCAGATCATCTGCCTGAATCAAGTGTCCCCTTCTGTCGACCGTTTCATTCATCTTATCCCAGGAATCGTTCGCGATAAATCCCAAAATCAAAAAACGGCAGGATTTCTCCTGCCGTTTTCAATGTGGGGGAAGATATTCCAGTCAATTGGCCATGGAAACCTTTTCCATTCCTGGGATAAAGACTCCCTTATAATTGGTGATCGGAATGGGAATGGGTCTTCCATTGTCCCTGTCGATCGGGAGGAATTTCTGTGGAATAGTGATGACACTCGGATCATCCAGTCCAAGGACCCAGGTGGTAAGCGCCGTTGTCTGGAGATCGGTCAAATGAAAATTGGGCATGATGGTCGGAGGCACCTTGAATGCGGGAATCCCCGGGGAAATTTTTCTGGGGTTCTTAAAATGTTCCCATTCCCATTCCCGTTCGGAGTGAAGACCCCCGACATGGTTAAAATCATGGACATTATAAAACCCTAGTTCGGTCCGGCTTCCGAATCCGGAAAGATCAGGGGCGAGCAC
>DAIBTC010000100.1 GCA_027415345.1 Nitrospirota bacterium | reverse complement strand
TCGGGATCACAGGAGTCCCAGCCTGATCAGGCTGGCCAAGAGTTTTTGCCAATTGATTGATCGACCCCAATCCAAAGGATTCGATTTCAATCGAACCGGTTATCCCAAAATGGGAGGTAATCCAGTGGGTCATGGTTACCCCGCCTCCGTAGCCGCCGTTCAGGGCATTGGCATCGAAGGTATCCATCCAGGCGAAATTGGCCGAAAGAGAGGTCGACTTGGGCACGTTCCCCTGGAAGGGATCCCCGGAGACGTTGGCGTTCTGGCCCATCGCCGCCTGCTGCATCGCCATCATCTGCCCCATGGTGGAGTTGTTGGCCGGGTTGGAGGCAGTGGGCAGGGAGCCCGAAGAGGAGGAAGGAGCTGGAGGCGGAATGGTCTCTCCGGCAAAGGCCGGAGCCGAGACGAGAAGTGCGGAGAGAAATGTAGCGCCGAGAAGCGACCGGGTGAGACCCCGGGCAACGGATAGGGACCCCTGTTTTGCCATAACGAAACCTCCTTAAATAACCGTCATAAGGAGCTAGACTCCTTTTTAATCCCGCCCTTCCGATCGGGCAGGTTCTTTTTCCTCTTTTGCATTCGCCGTGCCAGGAAGTGGAAGAAGGTGTGACAGATTGATCAAGGAATCGTGACAGAAGAAATAACCGTTCTTTTTCAAACTTTTGTGTCCGAGGCAGAGAGGGGATTCCGTTACCGGGGAGAATCACCGGAGGTTTCAGGATGTTTCAGAAGGAGGTTTCCTGGAACGTCAATCCGGACGATCCCTAATTCAATATTTCTGCCGGATCCTCTAAAATGAACTGGAAAGCCTCCGATCTTTCAGAGGCCTGATTCTCCGGCAGAATGATTCCCGATCCTCGTCGGGATTTCTTTTTCAGGATTTCGTGCCTTCTCCATTAACCGTCATGATCCCGGGAGATTCACCCATGGCCCTCCCAGACGCAAAAGATCCGGTCAGCTTCTACGACTCCCTCTCCCAGCGCGAAGGAATCCTCCTGGGGGTAATCATCGCGGCCAACCTGAGAGGCGATAAGGAGCTTCTGGGCCTTCTGTCCAGGGGAGACATCTTTTTGCCAGACGACAAGACCCCCTGGACAATGGAGGAGATCAGAACCCTCAAGACAAAGCTCTCCCTCGACTCCTGGACCACCGGCTCGGGAAACCGCTGGAATCCGGCCTTGACCTCGCTGGCCCTCCGGGACCTCTTAAGCGGAGAGCCGGGCCCGAGCCGGGCCCGGGAAATCCTTGCCCGGCTCCTTCCCTTCCATGTGCCGGAAGATCCCCGCTACACCAACTTCTACGATCCGGTTTATATAAGACGCCTCCTGGTGGCCTTTTACGCCCGGGACTCGGAGACCCTTTCCGAAATCGACCGGCTTTCCAAAAAGGCCTACGACCGCCTGGTCCTTCGCCAGGGCTTCCAGGAACATCTTTTCGGGGCGATCATTCCCCCCGACTGGGCGGCCACGCTCTCCCCTCCTCTTATCGCGGAGGCCGTATCGATCAAGACCTCGATATTTCTCGGTTCAGGGGTCCTGGCCCCCGACCTGGAGAGGCTTCTCCCCCTCGGACGACGGGTTCTGGACGGCTCCAGACCCGACCCCGAGCTTTCCGACATTCTCCTGAGGCTCGACCTGGTCGGGGGCAACCGGCTCGAGGTCGCGCGATTCCTCGAGAAAAATCCCAAGAGTCCGCTCTACCTTCTTCTGGGGATCCAGGGATGGGAAGCCTTCTTCCGGCAGAATTTCATTGAGGCGGCGGGACTCTTCAAAAAGATGCAGGCGGACTACCGGAAGACCGTGACCCGAAGAAAAATTCCGCCGGAGGAGCCCTTCGGCCTTTTTTATGCCCTCTCCCTCTTTCTCCTCGACCGATCTGACAAGCGCCGGGAGGAACTTCCAAGGCTCCTGGCCCTGGCCCAGCCCTCCAACACCTGGAACCATGCCGGCTACGCGGCCTTGTCGGCGCTGGAAGCCTCGCGGCAGGGGCTGGACGCCCTGGCCCATAACGAGCTCTCCCGATCCTCCAATCGTACGGATTCCTTGTCCCCCCTTGCCGGAGCCCTGTTTTCCGTGGCCCAATGGACCCTCGCCCCCGAGCGGCTGACAAAGTCCCGCCTCCCCTTTCTGGAGAAATTCCGCTCCACGAAGGAAAGCCTTCCCCTGGTGGCCGGACTCTATGCCGAGATCCTCTCCCGGATGGAGGATCCGCCGGCCGAAGCCCTCTCCTTTCTCTCCCGGGACAATGTCCATCATCTGCTGCAACCCTTCCGGCGGCTTCTTTTGCAGGAGGCCTCCTGGGAACGATCCCTTTCGGGACTTGAGGATCTTCTGACCACGGCAGCCCCCGAAGGGGAGTCCTCCCGCGAAAAACGGATCGCCTGGCTTTTCGATCCCAGGACCTTTGAGACCGAGGCGATTGAACAATCCCAAAAACATGGCGAGTGGAAGGGGACGAAGAAGATTGCCTTCAAAAGGCTTCATACAGGCGATCCGACCCTTCCCCTGACCGAGGCCGACCGGAAGATCGTGGAGACCTTCCAGGTCGAGATCTACTATGGAAACCGCGCCTATTACCAGCCCGATCCCCGGCGCACTCCCCTCGCCCTATCAGGCCATCCCGCCGTCTACCACCGGGAGCATCCGGGGACAAGGCTCGAGATGGTCACGGCCCTTCCCGAACTGATCCTTTCCGAGACTCCCGACGGCTACCGGATCGAATTGTCGCATCGGGCCGACTATCCCCACGCCATCCTCGAATCCGAATCCCCGTCGCGCTACCGGGTGTTCGACCTCTCCAAACCCGTCGTCGCCCTGGCCCAACGAATTCCTCCCAGTGGGCTCTCCGTTCCCCGGGAGGCCAAAGACAGGGTCCTGGGACTTCTAAGACGACAAGCTCCCTTTCTCGCACTTCGCGCTGAGATCAGCGAGGCCGACATTCCTGCGATCGCGGGGCGCCCCCTTCCCGTCCTTCAGCTCGCCCCCCACGGAGAGGGGCTTGCCCTGACCGCGGGCGTCCGTCCCTTCGGGCCGGAGGGCCCCTTCTTCCCCACCGGACGGGGGGGTCGCCTCGTCACGGCAACGATCGGGGAAAAGATCCTCCACGCCCGCCGATCCCTCGACACAGAAAAAAACCTCCTAGACGAGCTTGTGGCCACCCTGCCCGTTCTCTCCACCATCGATCCTGAACACACCGTCTGGATATTGGACTCCCCCGAGGAGGCCCTCGATCTTCTCACGGAGCTCCGGGAAAGTCCCCTTCCGAAGGAGATCGAATGGCCGCAGGGGGAGAGTTTCCGCGTCACGCCTCCCGCGGGTACGAAAAAGCTCCGGATCACCCTTCGGGAGGCCCGGGACTGGTTTGAACTCGAGGGCAAGGTGGAGGTCGACGAGGATCTCGTCCTGGACCTTCGGGAGATCCTGGCCTCGCTTCCCAGGGCGAAAGGGCGCTACATCCCCCTTTCCGACGGAAGATTTCTCGCGCTGGCGGACGAACTCCGGCAACGGCTCGAACGACTGCAGTCCATTTCGGAGGAGACCGGTTCGGGAGCCCGGATTTCCCTTCCGGGGACCCTCGCCATCGAGGATCTTCTCTCCGAAGCCGGGGAGGTCAAGGGGGACAAGAGCTGGAAGGAGTTTCAAAATCGCCTTCGGGAGGCTGCAGACCACCGGCCGGTGGTTCCGGCAACCCTCATGGCCGAACTTCGGGACTACCAGGTCGAGGGGTTTTCCTGGATGAGCCGGCTTGCCCGGTGGGGGGCGGGGGCCTGCCTGGCCGACGACATGGGACTCGGAAAGACCGTCCAGGCCATTTCGGTGATGCTCGAACTGGCCTCCGGGGGACCCATTCTGGTCGTGGCGCCCACCTCCGTCTGCCATAACTGGGCCTCGGAGCTTGCCCGGTTCGCCCCGACCCTCCGCGTGCATCAGCTGCGGGACGCCTCCAACCGGGAGGAGCGTACCGCTTCCCTGGGCCCCCATGACGTCCTGGTCGCAAGCTATGGCCTTCTGGCCCAGGAAGAAGCGATCCTGTCGGGAATGTCCTGGCAGATGGCCGTCTTCGACGAGGCCCAGGCCTTCAAGAATGCCGAAACCAAACGGGCCCAGGCCGCCCGGAGTATCACCGCCCACTTCCGGCTCGCCCTGACGGGAACTCCGGTTGAAAACGACCTCGACGAGCTCTGGAGCCTCTTCAGTGTCATCAATCCCCGGCTGCTCGGCTCACGCGACCGATTTGCCAACCGTTTCGCCGGCCCCATCGAAAGGAGCCGGGACCCCCGGGTCCTTTCCCAGCTTCGCTCCCTGATCCGTCCCTTCATGCTCCGGAGGACGAAAAGCGCTGTTCTTTCCGAGCTTCCGCCCCGGACGGAGATCACACTCGAAGTCGAGCTTCCGCCCGGGGAACGGGCCTTCTACGAAGCCCTCAGGAGACAGGCCCTCGACAAGATTGCCGGCCTTTCCGACCGAAAGGACGCCCGGATCCACATTCTGGCCGAGATCACGCGCCTGAGGCGGGCTCTCTGCCACCCGGCCCTTGTCGACCCGGAGACTCCGCTTCCGGGCGCCAAACTCGAAACCTTGCTGGGGCTGGTCGACGAGCTCAGGGGAAACCGCCACCGGGCGCTGCTCTTCAGCCAGTTCACCGGCCACCTGGAACGGGTGGCCCGGGCCCTGGACTCCCGGAAGATCGCCTATCAGTATCTGGACGGGAGTACCCCGGCGAAAGAGAGGGAGAAACGGGTGGGGGCCTTTCAGGGGGGAGAGGGGGATCTCTTTTTGATCAGCCTCCGGGCCGGAGGAACGGGGCTCAATCTGACCGGGGCCGACTATGTGATTCACCTCGATCCCTGGTGGAATCCGGCCGTCGAGGACCAGGCCTCCGACCGGGCCCACAGGATCGGACAGCAGCGTCCTGTCACCATCTACCGCCTCATCACGACCGGAAGCATCGAGGAGAAGATCCTCGAACTCCATGGACGCAAGCGGGATCTGGCCAACGACCTTCTGGAGGGGGCGGAGATGTCGGGCAAGCTTTCCAACGAGGAATTGATCGCGCTTATCGGATGATCTTCCGGGAAATCGATTGAGGTCAGGGAGGGAATCCTGAGGATCAAACGAAGGAGGACTTTAACGGATCCGGCATGGAGAATGGTAGGCACGGGCGGTTTCGAACCGCCGACCTCTACCGTGTCAAGGTAGCGCTCCACCCCTGAGCTACGTGCCTGCGGAATAAAACGGGACCACGGAAGACCATGGCCCCGCATTTTCGGGACAATTTACTTGATGGCGGCCTTAAAGGCTTTTCCGGGAGTAAATTTGGGAACGCGCATGGCCGGGATCTTGATTTCCTGGCCGGTGCGGGGATTCCGGCCGGTGCGGGCCTTTCTCTTCACCGTCGAAAAGGTTCCGAAACCGGGAAGGGTCACGCGCTCGGTGTCCTTCTTGAGGGCCTTCTTGATCGCCTCGACAGCAGCGTTCAACGCTTCGTTGGCCTGGGTCTTGTTGATCTTGGCAGACTGGGAGATCTTGTCCACGAGTTCCGATTTTTTCATCGTTTTCTTCCCCCCTTTCGCATTTTTATAGTAAAAATACAACGTCCATCGGGGAAATTACACTGAACAGACAGATCTGTCAAGCCTCCCGCCAATAATTCTTTCCAGTTCCCCCATTCGGAAGCG